>NUMR01000126.1 GCA_002578045.1 Bacillus cereus | reverse complement strand
CCGGTAGAGCCAGTAGGCCCGGTAGGCCCTCTGCTGAACGAAGCTGAATTAACTAGAGTAGTTTGTAATTCTGTAATTAAATTAAGGAGTTCTTGGAGTGTACAAGGATTAATTCGGAATAACTTTGTAATGTAAAGTAAAAAATTAATTAAAATTTGGAGTTCAACAAATACAGCATCTGGTACAAAGATTGGATTTTTTAATATAGTTATTAAGTTTTTTATAATAGCTAATCCTTGCGCTTTCAGGGAGGAAGTAGCGTCTAGCGAACAGATGAATTTGCTTAGTAGGTTTAATGTATTAATTAGATCTTCAATGTTTTTGGGAGATGGATTAGCGAAAAGTTTTGGAATTATTTTCATTAAATCTTTAATGATTGCTCGGAATGTTCTAATTTGCGCTTTAGAAATTGGGATGGATGAGGTGTTTGGGATTCGTCCAGCGCTACTTGGAAAGCACGGTTTGGAGAATTTACTTTGATGGTCGTTAAAACGAGACATTAAATCTCTCCTTTCTAATGAGAATGTGAACAAAACTCATCATAGTAGATGCAGAAATTAGTTAAATGGTCATAGTAAAATGGTTTGTTTAAAGAAAAAATAGAAAAAACGCCTTATTGTAAGGCGTTTTTTCTATTTTCTGCGTATTGATAATAGCGTTTTAGTGAAATTTTTGATTTGAAGCCAGCTAGTTTTATAATTTCTGACTCTGGAAATTCTTTTTTTATTAAGTTTAAAATATAGGTATTGCGAAAGTGTTGTCCTGAGATTCCTTTGCGTAAATTTGCTCTAGCTACTTCAAGTCGAATCATTTTTTGGATAGCGATTTCTGTTAATCCCTTCGGTGCATCATTTTCATATACCCATCTGTATGTTCCACGATTAAAATCGAATGCGACAAACAGTGGATCATTACTATGGTATTTTGGACGAACGGGCTCAGGGATGCTCTTGTAATAAGTGTATAGTTGTGTTTTGTCTTCTTTCGTTAATGCAATTGTTCTTGCTACCCCTGCGGTTGCTGGGATGGATAATGTACTAGTTTCAAAGTGAACATGATACATAGTTAATGTTGTAAGTTCTTGTAAGGATAAACCATAGTCGATTAATAGGTTTAAAATAGCAATATTACGATCCATTAATAATGGTCGCACAGGACGTTGTTTTTCTGAAAGTCCTTCCAATGAAGTGACTATATGTTTTAATTTCTTTTCTTCGTCGTACGAAATGAAATCTTCGTTACGTAATGCGCGATTTGGTTGGATAACAATTTCCATGTCCTTTAACGGGTTGGGAATATTTAGAAAGTGATGCATTCTATTTAGTACGATAAATACACGATGCATCGTTTTTTCGGAGTAATGTCGATTCTTTTTTAAGTCGGAAAAATAATCTTCGTAGTCTTTTGTACAAAGTGTAGTCCATATATTACTGGAAGGGAGCTTTTTGTTTTTTTCTAACCAATGTCCGAAATCTTCAATGTCATAAACATACCGTTTAATAGTTGAAGATTTTCGGCCTTTATTTAATAAAAACATAGAAAAGGCTTGTATTGTATCATGGAATTCCGTTGTGTCCATAGTCCCACCACCTTCATTATTTCTTTTATTATAGCAAACTTTTCTGAAAATAGGCATGTATAAGGGGATGGGGATAATAATATGTGGTGAATGGATAAAATGAGGTGATTGTATGGAACAATCAATGCGTAAGAAAAATAACAATCAAATTAATATTGTGTTAAACCATCGAAAGAAAATTTCTTTGCCGACATCAGAAAATAAAACAGTAATTTCAAGTGAAACTACTACTAAACACGAAATGTTGCAAAGGATTGAGGAGGAAATGGGGAAGCTTGTTGGGATGGATGATATAAAAAAGATAATAAAAGAAGTATATGCTTGGATTTATGTAAATAAAAAAAGGCAAGAAAAGGGGTTGAAGTCTGAGAAACAAGTGCTCCATATGTTGTTTAAAGGTAATCCAGGTACAGGAAAGACAACAGTTGCTAGAATGATAGGGAAATTGTTGTTTGAGATGAATATTCTATCAAAAGGGCACTTAGTTGAAGCTGAACGCGCTGACCTTGTAGGAGAGTACATCGGCCATACAGCTCAAAAAACAAGGGATTTAATAAAAAAAGCGATGGGAGGTATTTTGTTTATTGATGAGGCGTATTCTTTAGCTCGAGGAGGAGAGAAGGATTTTGGGAAGGAAGCAATCGATACGCTTGTGAAACATATGGAAGATAAACAACATGGATTTGTATTGATTTTGGCTGGATATTCAAGAGAGATGAATCACTTCCTTTCATTAAATCCAGGATTGCAATCTCGTTTTCCGTTTATTATTGAGTTTGCGGATTACTCGGTAAATCAGTTATTGGAAATTGGGAAGAGAATGTATGAAGAACGTGAATATCAGTTATCGAAGGAAGCTGAGTGGAAATTTAGAGATCATTTACACGCTGTAAAGTATTCGTCGCAAATTACATCGTTTAGTAATGGGCGATATGTACGGAATATTGTTGAAAAATCAATTCGTACACAAGCTATGCGGTTGCTACAAGAAGATGCATATGATAAGTATGATTTAATTGGGATATCAAGCAGTGATTTAATGCTTGAAGAGGAGACGCACAGTACATAAACTGTGCGTCTGTTTTTGTGCATCATTTCGTTTGTTATTTTTTTGTTTTTTCTCGATAAGATTTATGGAAACGTTCCATTTTAGCGCTCTTTTCATGTGCGGAATTTGGGTCGTGTCCAAATTGGTTTACGGAGCTTTTTTGAGCGCCTTTATTAACATGGTTTGTCATTTGTATTCACCTCTCTTTGAGGATTAGTATGAACATAATGTAAAGAAAAAAACGTTAGAAAAGAAAAACCTCTTTACGATATGTAAAGAGGTTAAATTGCTATTTATGCATTGAACGTTCTTTTGTGTCGATACGTCTATGCGGTAAATGCCATTTGTAATGAATAGAAACCATGCGGAAGCAAACAATTAAAATGAATAAGGTGTAAAGAGCCCAATCGCTAACGATAATTTTAGTTCCAATTAAAAATCCTGCTAGAATTGTCCAAAAAGCATATACTTCAGCTCGAAGAACGAGAGGCTTCCTGCGGGCTAGAAGGTCACGAATAATACCGCCACCAATGCCAGTTAAAACAGCGGCTACGATTGTAGCGCTAATTGGTAAATCTAGTTTTTGAGCATATAATGCTCCTTGTACGGCGAATGCTGATAAGCCAATAGCATCAGTGATGTTTTCCCATTTTTTCCAATGTTTAATTAATTTGTTTGGAAAAAGAAAAATAATAGTTATTGATAATAGGGCGATTTGGAATAACATGTCTTGTTGCCAAAACGCGACAATCGGATAACCGATTAGTAAATTACGAAGGGCACCTCCCCCAAATGCGGTTGCCATTCCTAAAATATACACCCCGAAAATATCATAATCCTCTTCCATTGCAACAATGGCTCCACTTAGTGAGAAAGCGATTGTGCCTATGATGCTAAAAATCTCCCATGCCATGAGTTTTCTCCCCCGCTAACTAGATGAAATGTGCTTCCTCTGCTATTATATTAGAAGGTTTAAATTTCGAAAAGGATGAGTGAACATATTTGATGGAAGAAAAAGAAAAAGTCATATTAGTAGGCTGTCAATTGCCGCAAGATGACGATGAACAGTTTATGCATTCCATGAAAGAGCTTGCATCGTTAGCGAAGACTGCGCGAGCGGAAGTGCTAGTATCAACAATACAAAAACGTCCAAAGTTTCATCCGGCGACTTATATAGGTAAAGGTAAACTAGAAGAGCTTATAATGTTAACAGAAGAATTAGAGCCGGCTGTTATTATATTTAACAATGAGTTAACGCCGAGTCAGATTCGGAATTTATCCTCAGTATTAAATGCCAGAGTAATCGATCGAACGCAACTCATATTAGATATTTTTGCACAACGTGCGAAGTCGAGAGAGGGTAAGCTTCAAGTAGAGTTAGCTCAGTTGCAATATACAATGCCACGTCTAATGGGGCAAGGGTTGTCTTTATCGCGTCTTGGTGGTGGTATTGGTACAAGGGGACCAGGGGAGACGAAGCTTGAAACGGATCGTCGTCATATTCGATCTCGTGTTGATGAAATTAAGAAGCAACTTGCAGTTGTTGTGGAACATCGGAAAAGATATCGTGAGAGGAGAAAAGATAATAAAGTATTTCAAGTTTCATTGATTGGATATACAAATGCAGGGAAATCTACATTGTTTAATAGGTTGACGGAAGCTAATACGTTTGAAGAAAACTTACTGTTTGCAACATTAGATCCGACAACAAGGAAAATGACGTTACCTTCTGGTTATACAGTATTACTAACTGATACAGTTGGTTTTATACAAGATTTACCTACATCATTAATTGCTGCTTTTCGTTCAACGTTAGAAGAAGCTGGTGAAGCAGATGTAATTTTACACGTAGTTGATTCTGCAGATTCTAACTATGTAGGTCATGAACAAACAGTAAAGCAATTGTTGTCAGAACTTGAAATTAATCATATTCCTGTTATTACGTTATATAATAAAAAAGATGAATTACATCAAAATTTTATTCCATTTCCGAAAAGTGACTTCTTAATGACTAGTGCTTTTGAAGAAAGTGATTTATTACATATAAAAGAAGCGATAGAAACAAAAATGAAGGAAGAAATGGCCCCATATCAAGTGGAGATTCCTCCGAGTGAAGGTAAGTTGTTAACGCTATTAAAAACGGAAACGCTATTAACAAGGATGGAATTTTTGGAAGATAAATTTGTATATGATTGCACAGGATATATATTTGCCCATTCGTCGCTTAATGGGCAGTTAAAGAGATTTTTAGTGGAAGAAGGAGAAAGTGATAATGTTTGATCGTTTAAAAAATGGAGAAAAAATTGCTCCTATTGTAAAAGAAGTAGAAAATCAAATTACAGAAATACATAAACGTGCGGAAGAAGTAATTGAAAGTAATCAATTTCGTGTATTAGAAAGTTTTCGGAAGCATAAAATTAGTGATTCGCATTTTATTCCAACGACAGGTTACGGTTATGATGATATTGGTCGTGACACGTTAGAAAAAGTGTATGCTGATGTGTTTGGAGCGGAAGTTGGTCTTGTTCGTCCGCAAATTATTTCAGGTACGCATGCTATCTCTACGGCTTTATTTGGTATTTTACGTCCTGGAGATGAATTGCTATACATTACGGGGAAGCCGTATGATACGCTAGAAGAAATCGTTGGTGTGCGTGGAAAAGGTGTAGGGTCATTTAAAGAATATAATATTGGTTATAACGCAGTGGCGCTAACTGAAGAAGGATCTGTGGATTTTAAGGCTGTTGCAGCTGCACTCCATAGTAATACGAAAATGATCGGTATTCAACGTTCCAAAGGATATGATACTCGTCCGTCCTTTACCATTTCTCAAATTAAAGAGATGATTGCGTTTGTTAAAGAGATTAAACCTGATGTTGTTGTATTTGTTGATAATTGTTATGGTGAGTTTATTGAAGAGCAAGAGCCATGTCATGTTGGTGCAGATTTAATGGCAGGTTCTCTTATTAAAAACCCAGGCGGGGGAATTGTTAAAACTGGTGGTTATATTGTCGGGAAAGAACAGTATGTTGAAGCTTGTGCGTACCGTTTAACATCTCCGGGAATCGGGGCGGAAGCGGGAGCATCCTTATACAGCTTACAAGAAATGTATCAAGGTTTCTTCTTAGCGCCGCATGTTGCGGGACAAGCACTAAAAGGTGCGATATTTACAGCGGCATTCTTAGAGAAGTTAGGAATGAACACGTCACCAGTATGGAATGCGCCAAGAACGGACTTGATTCAATCTGTTCAATTTGATGATAAAAATCGTATGATTGCCTTCTGCCAAGCGATTCAATATGCATCTCCAATTAATTCGCATTTCACTCCGTATGCAAACTATATGCCGGGTTATGAAGATGATGTAATTATGGCTGCGGGAACGTTTATTCAAGGTGCAAGTATTGAATTGTCTGCCGACGGTCCAATTCGACCACCTTATGTTGCATACGTGCAAGGTGGATTAACGTATTCGCATGTTAAAATTGCGATTTGTTCTGCAATTGATGAATTGATTGAAAAAAAATTGTTAACAATTTCTTAAAGGGAAGCTGTCGAAATCGACAGCTTTTTTGTATGAAAGTAATGATTTGTACCATTAGAAAAAAGAATGAAAAAAATTTTAAAAAAACCATGTAATAAAAGCTGACATCTATTGACACTAAATATAACATGATATAAAATGAGAAATAGTTAAGGCGAAGGAGGAACTGAAACAATGAAAGAAGATAGACGTTCTGCCCCGCTGTTTCCTATTGGTATTGTTATGGATTTAACACAATTGTCTGCACGTCAAATTCGCTACTATGAAGAGCATAATCTTGTTTCTCCAACCCGTACAAAGGGAAATCGTAGATTATTTTCATTTAACGATGTAGATAAGTTGTTAGAGATTAAAGATTTATTAGATCAAGGCTTAAACATGGCTGGTATTAAGCAGGTGTTACTAATGAAAGGAAATCAAACAGAAGCAGTGAAAGTAAAAGAAGAAACGAAAGAAATTTCAAAAACTGAGCTTCGTAAAATACTTCGAGATGAACTACAACATACAGGTAGATTTAATCGAACTTCATTACGACAAGGCGATATTTCAAGGTTTTTTCACTAAAGATAACTGATTCTGAAGGTATTTAGAGGGACTAAGGAGGAATTTATAATGGCTAAGTACACAAAAGAAGATATTTTCCGTTTGGCGAAAGAAGAGAATGTAAAGTATATCCGCTTACAATTTACGGACCTTTTAGGAGTAATTAAAAACGTAGAGATTCCAGTGAGCCAATTAACAAAAGCTCTTGATAACAAAATGATGTTTGATGGATCTTCTATTGAAGGTTTCGTACGTATTGAAGAATCTGATATGTATTTATATCCGGATTTAGATACTTGGGTAATTTTCCCTTGGACAGCTGAAAAAGGGAAAGTAGCTCGTTTAATCTGTGATATTTACAATGCAGATGGCACTCCATTTGAAGGAGATCCACGTAATAACTTAAAACGTGTATTAAAAGAAATGGAAGCTTTAGGATTCTCAGATTTCAATCTTGGACCAGAGCCAGAATTCTTCCTATTTAAAGTTGATGAAAAAGGAAATCCAACATTAGAATTAAACGATAACGGTGGATACTTCGACCTTGCGCCGATGGATTTAGGGGAAAACTGTCGTCGTGATATCGTACTTGAACTTGAAGAAATGGGCTTTGAAATTGAAGCATCTCACCATGAGGTTGCACCAGGCCAACACGAAATTGACTTTAAATATGCAAATGCAATTCGCTCATGTGATGACATTCAAACATTCAAACTTGTTGTAAAAACAATTGCTCGTAAACATGGTTTACACGCAACATTTATGCCCAAACCATTATACGGTGTGAACGGTTCAGGTATGCACTGTAACTTATCATTGTTTAAAAATGGTGAGAACGTATTCTACGATCAAAACGGTGATTTACAATTAAGTGATGATGCTCGTCACTTCATCGCAGGTATTTTAAAACATGCACCAGCATTTACAGCAGTAGCAAACCCAACTGTAAACTCTTACAAACGTTTAGTACCTGGATATGAAGCGCCTTGTTACGTAGCATGGTCTGCACAAAACCGTAGCCCGTTAGTACGTATCCCTGCATCTCGTGGTGTTAGTACACGCGTAGAAGTACGTAGTGTTGACCCAGCTGCAAACCCATATTTAGTAATGGCTGCATTATTAGCAGCAGGTCTTGATGGAATTAAAAACAAATTAACTCCACCAGCTGCAGTAGACCGTAACATCTATGTAATGACAAAAGAAGAGCGTGAAGAAGCAGGCATCGTTGATTTACCAGCAACATTAGCGCAAGCATTAGTTACATTACAAGCTAATGAAGTAGTATGTGGTGCACTAGGAGATCATTTACTTGAGCACTTCATCGAAGCAAAAGAGATTGAGTGGGACATTTTCCGCACACAAGTTCACCAATGGGAACGCGATCAGTACATGTCTCTATACTAAGAGACTTAAACCCTTGATACGACTGGTATCAAGGGTTTTTTTGTTTTCTTTATCTGTAATTTTATATGGTTGAAAAATGAAAAACAGCCACAAAACAGCCACGAAAAATCGTAAAAAAATTTCTACTCTAAAACATTACTCATGTACTTTTCAAATTCAGAAATAGAGTCTTTATTAATTTTGTCGCTAATATGAGAGTAAATATTGGATGTCATTTCGATACTCTTGTGACCTAATCGTTCTTGGATATATTTTAAGTTTGCTCCTGACTCTAATAATAAGACGGCATGTGTGTGTCTTAGAGAATGAATTTCGAGACTAGGTATGTTAACTCTCTTCAAAATTCTTGAGAAAGCGTTGAATAAAGTTGATTTAGGTAAGAAATTACCATCTACTCTGGTAAAAACTAAATCTAAATCATGTTTATATCCTTCTTGTAGTACTAATTTATTTTCGTTTTGCCATTTCTTATGATTCAATAAATCTTTAGCAAGAGGAGCTGGCATCATAATTGTTCGTCTGGATGAAAATGTTTTTGTATCACCAAATAGTTCTTCATCATTTTTTGCCGCGAAATCTAGGGTTTTTGTAATATTTATTGTTTGTTCCTTAAAATCGATATCACTCCACTGAAGAGCAGCAGCTTCTCCTTTTCGCATTCCAGTATTGATAAGTGTCTTAAAAAAGATATAATAGATGTAATTATATTGATAAGATGCTTTTAAGAATAGTGGAATGTCTTCTGTACGCATATACTTGAGACCTTCCTCTTTTTTTTGGTTTTTATTTGAAATAACGGCATCACTACAAGGATTTGTTTCAATCTTTTTTAAACTAATGGCTTTGCACATTGCATTATTCATAGTTCGGTGAATTATTTTTACTGTTCCCTTACTATATCCTTGGTCTGTGAGATGATTAAGGAAATTTTGATACATCATTGGCTTTAGATCTTTTAAATTTACATTTTTAAAATAGGGAATGATGTGTTTTTCAATATTTCTTTTGTGTAGGATGAATGTGTTTTTTCTTACAGTATTTTCTTTGTACACTTTAAGCCAATTTTCTAAAAAGTACTTTAAAGATACCGGAGCATTGTCGATTTCAAAGCCATTAAGTATCTTCTGTTCTTCTTCAGCAGCCGCAATTTGGGCTTCTTTTTTTGTTTTAAAGCCACGTTTAGTTTTTTCTTTGTATTGGTGAGTATAGGGATCTTTGAATTTAATCCTATATTGCCAACCGTTGCTCACTTTTCTAAAGCTAGCCATAAAAATCCTCCTTATCATAGATTACAGTTAACATACAGCTTGTACATTAATTGTAATTGAATAATAGCATGATAACCTAATTGCTGTAAAAGAAATTTACATTTTATTGCAGAAAAAAAGAGAGCATCCGCTCTCTTGCTCAAATTATAAAGGGGAATTTTACAATTTGAAGTTGGAAAACATTTCTTCTACAATCAAATCATAACAACTCATCAGTCTCCGCTAACACTTTTGAATAAAACATGAGTTGTTTGCAAAATCGCTCTCTTTGGTGTTCTTCTAACGCTCCATACATTAATTGAACTTCATAGAGAGCATTCTCTAATACCTTATCTTTTGTTTGGTCGTAACCACTAAAAAGAGTATCTAAAGGTACATTGAAAAAGGAACTGATTTGCAGAAGAGTTTCCATGCTCGGTTCAAACATTGCATTCTCGTAATTATTTATCTGATTTCGACTGAGGTTTAGTTGTTCACCGAGTTGTTTTTGTGTTAAATCCCTAGACTTTCTAAGCTTCTTTAAATTTTGACCAAACAATTCTAACGCTTTCATAATTTGAGTATAGTCTTTAAGTATTAAACATACTATAATTGATTGTAAAACAATTAATTGTCTAATTTTTGATTGTTTTAAAAAATAAAAATACCAAAAAAAGAACCTATGTTCTATTTTTGGAGTGTTAGTGGTAATATATGCATATAGGGTCTTAAAAAATGAAATGCAAAATTGCATATGCACCTAAATCTTGATTTATAGCGATAAAAAACTTTCTAAACATTTCTTTTGTAAGTATTTTGTTAAAATTGTAAAAACTCGTGATAAAATTTAATTAATTAAATTGAACGAAAAAAGACCCATATGAGCGTGTTTTCAAGGGAGCTCTCACACATACCTTGAAACCCGTTCCCTAACTACGCCTTAGGAAACCCTTCGCTACATACGAGCCACTTCTAAGTATAACACAAAAATAAGATATTCCCTTCTCGTATGCTGTTTCCGACTTGAGAAAATGTTAGAATGGCGTCCTATTCAGGAAAGGGAAGTGTTATTGTGGAAGATTTAATGATACTCATAAAAAAACAAGCTAAGAAAATGGAATTAACGTTCCCCGATATTGAAAGGAAAACCGGAGTAGATCGTGTAGTTATAACTGATGCTGTAAATGGTAAAACATTAGAAATGAAATTTGATAATTTTTTATCAGTAGCTTCAATTCTCTTTGAAGATATGGAAGAAAGAAAGAACATTATCAATAAGTTTGTTATGTTATGCACAGGAGATTTAAATATTCGGAAGGCATTATGTTATTGCCAGGGCATTGGAGAGTATGAAATTATAGGTAAACTTATAGAGAAACATCAGAAAAATAAGCATTTAAAGAAATACTTCAAAATTTACAAGCTATTTAATTATAGAAATCGAAATGTTAAACGAGGACAATTATTAATTGATGAAATGGATAGTGTGGTGTTTGCAAGTGACTCTGAAGTTCAGGTTCTTGTAAATATGCTATACAGCTTTTCAATGTATGATGTTTTTAATTATAGAGCTATGCTTCCATACTCAGATAAAGTAGAAAAGAATTTAATCACTATAAAAAATAAATTTATAAAGTCTTGTCATGAGATACATTATAATGTTCGAAGTGCTTATATTAATTTATTTAACGAGGATTTAGAGCTATGCAGAAGTAAATGTGATGCGATATTAAAATCTGAATTAGAAGCACCTATCATAAAAGCCACAGCATTATGTTGTTTAGGAGAGAGTTATCTGTTTACTGATATATTGAAAGCAGAAAATTTTTTATTAAACAGTCTAAAATACTTAGACGAAAATGGTATTTCGAAAGAAAGTAGAAAGTATAAGTCTTTTCAATCTACACTTGCTTTTCTTTATATAGATAATGGATTTAATTTAGACAAAATCGATTTTTCTAGTATCGATTTATCTGAAGTTGCATATTACGAAGGTTTATATGGAGATAAGGAAAAAGCTTTGAAAATGTTTGAAGAACTATCTAAAGAAAGAAAATTTGTTTCACCGTTTATATTGTACTATATTTCCATAATTAACAATGATATACTAGGGTTAAGAGAAGCCTTAAAGCGTTTTGAGCGTGTTGGTAATTACCATTATGCTAACGCTGTAAAGAGGATATTAGCTAAAACAGAAGAGAGAGTGGGATGAGAATGAAAAAAATCAGTATGGCAATTTTATGTATTATGAGTGTATGCACTCTATCATTAAATGTTGGGGGAATAACTGAGAACAGTAAAGAACAACTGGTTAAAAATCAAGTACAGTATATGATGTCTGAACCAGGTGGACTTTAAGTTTGAAAATATAAATAGTAAAAAGGACGTTGCGTACACCGCAGCGTCCTTTCGTACTTTTTGGGGAATGTTGGTTTTTAGTTGAGTGATAAAAAGCCGACACCTAATAATTACCAATTAAAAGGGGAGAAAATATTATGATGAATAAAGGGATAGAAGTACAAGCGAAGCAAATGGTACAAGTATTACTAGGAAGTGACAATGTAACAGGTGATGTAGTTTATTTATTAGGAGAATTACATAAACAAGGCCTACTGACAGATATCGAATTAAAATCATTTCAACATATATTGGAAACAAAAAAAGGAATAGCTTCTTGCTAATCCTTTTTTGTGTTATTTAAGCATCCTTTTTACTGCAACTTCTAATAGTTCTTTAAGACTTTCTAGATCATCCTCAGATAATTCTTTTCCATCCCAATGTAATTTTTGATTATCAAAGAAATCCCTAATATTAGATGACGTTTCTTTTTCTAACATCGGATCGTCAGTCTTACATAAAATGTAGTCGGTTGTTGTTTTATGTAAGTCGGCTAATTTACAAATCATTTCCGCATCCGGTTTTCTATAATTAGTTTCGTATCCACTATAAGTTGAGTCGCCTATTCCTAATTTTGAAGAAATTTCTTTCATGGTCCATTTTTGTTTGGTCCTCAAATACTTTAAACGTTCCCCTATATTCATGTTAAAAACCTCCCTATAAATAAAGATACCACTTCATAGAACAAAATCAATTATTTTTTCGCGCTCCGCGAATTTATTTTGTTTTAAGAAATTTTAAGGAAAGGTATTTACATATTCGCGAAACGCGAGTATACTAAAATCAGACATAAGATATCGGAGGTAAACATGAAAAGGGAATGGTTAATCAAATTGCGTGAAGATAAAGGTCTTAAGCAATTTGAAATAGCTAAAACATTAGATATTTCTTCTAACTATTATTGTGAAATCGAAAATGGAAAGAAGAATCCTAGATGGAATATAGCTATGCGAATTGCGGAATTTTTTGATATATCGGTAGAAAATTTTTTTTATAATCCAACTCGCGTTTCGAGAGTAAAAGTGAAAGGAGAGATAAACAAAAATGAGTCAATTACAAGTAGTACAACAACCAGCAAGTGACTTGGTTTTCGTAAAAGGGAATGAGGTAGTAACTGATAGTTTGACAGTAGCTGACGTATTGAGAAAACAACATAAGCATGTTTTGAGAGATATAAAAGTTCAAATGGAAAAGTTGAATGAAGCAAAAGAAGAAAAATTTACTGAGTCCAACTTTGGGCTTAGTTGCTATAAAGATTCCACAGGTCGAACTCTACAAAAGATAGATATGACAGAGGATGCATTCACAATATTGATGTTTTCATACAACACAATTGAAGCTATGAAAATGAAAGTGAAATTTATCGAAGAGTTCAAACGAATGAAAGAATATATTCAAAATCAGCAAAGGAAGATTCCTGAAAATCCATTTGATCAAATTCAACTACTTGCTTTAGGAACAACAAAGTTAAATGAACGAGTTAAACAATTGGAGCAAACAGTAAACGAGCGTATGACAGTTGATTATAGTCAGCAACAAGCAATAAGGAATGCTGTAAATCGAAGAGTATACAAGCTTTGGAATGATGGAACTATTAATCAACTTGTTCATGACAGTAAAAAGAAGCTGTTTGCGGCAGCTTGGAAAGATGTAAAATCATCATTTGCTGTAAATAGTTATTGCAACATCTTACAGAAAGACTTCGATGAGGCGATATCTTACATAAATGCATGGCGACCAAGGTTAGTATAGGAGGTTTCTAAAATGATAAGTGTACAAGTTGATGAAAAAGAAGTTAGAAAAATTTACTTGGAAAAGGTTGAAGAAAAAGTAAAAGCAATTGATGTAGAGTTAGTTTTTTGGGATACGAACGAATTAAAAAGAAGAACTTGTATGAGTTGGAACACAATTCAAAAAGAATTCTTCTTTGATTCAAGGTTTCCGAAATTTAAAGTTGGTTCAAAATGGTACTTTCCATCTCAAAAAACTAAAGAGTTTCTGTTGCAATGGTTATCAGAACATTAAGGAGGTGATTTTGTGGAAGATACAACATCGTTGGTTATATTTGCAATGTTAATCGCATGTGGTTCATGGTTATTTTACATAACTTATAAGCCAATAAAAGAATGGGCTTGGAGTGATGTAAGACAAAATAAAAAGACCCATGGCAGTGGGTCCTTCGAAAAAAATAATATGTTATAAGTATATCACGGAAAGTAGGGAAATAGTAAATGGATTTAGTTGAATATCAAGTGCTATTACCTAATAAGTTCTGGGACTTAGCGAAAAGCAAAGAAGAATTAAAACAAATGATTAAACATTATATACACAACAGTTATCCAGAATATCAGATAGAGAAAGTCATTGAGAAAAACGAGTCTTATATCGCAATTTGCATAAGGGGGGAGACACAATGAATTTTCAACACGAAGTATTTGACATAATTGCTACTTTTAGCGGTCAGGCAAATAAAATTGTAATCAATACATCATTTGTTGATTTTGTAGATGATTTAGAAATTGGATTGTTTTTATCACAACTTATTTATTGGTCAGACCGCACAACAAGAGCAGATGGTTATTTTTATAAAACTGATAAAGAATGGCATGAAGAAACAAGGATTAGTAAATACGCAGTTCGCAAGTCGCGTAAGAAACTTGAAGATATGGGATTACTCAATACATTTGTAAAAAAAGCAAATGGCAGCCCGACTGTTCACTATAAATTGAATAAAAAGCGTTTTTCTGAAATGTTTATTTCCTTTTTGCGAAATCAAAAAAACGAAATTCTGAAACCGCAAAATCCATCTTTTGAAACCGAAACTTCTTTAACAGATATTACTACAGATATTACTACAGAGAATGTAAGTAGTAGTAGCATCTTCTCTTTCTACGAAAATAATTTTGGTATTTTAAATTCATTCATAGCCGAAAGTATTTCGCAATGGGTAAACGATACAAGCGAAGAACTTGTACAAGCAGCTATGGAACGTGCATTGAAACATCAGAAAAAGTGGAATTATGCTGAGGGCATTTTAAAACAGTGGGTCAATAAAAATATTCGTACTTTAACTGATGTTAATGCAGCAGAAACAGAGTTTAAAAACAAAGGCAAAAAAGGAGAGAAAAACAATGCAAGCGTTAGGAAAAACAGTAGCTTCATCGAAAAATACGATTTTGAGTAAATTTGCTCAAAAGTATGTGTTGTCTCCTAATAGATGTACAAATGTTTTCTTGGTAGGGAAAGACAAAATTAA
>NUMR01000125.1 GCA_002578045.1 Bacillus cereus | reverse complement strand
TGTTCGGTCTGGGATGACAATCGCTTGGTAATACCGTGTTTTTCGTTCTATAAATGTCGCAAAGCATCCTTTACTTTTTCCGCGGCTCGAGACAATTGTATCGAGTTCCCAATGTCCAAATGTTTCTCGTTTTTTAATTTCAGATGGGCGTTTTTGAATCGACGTCCCGATATTGAAGCGTCCACGTGTTTCTCTAGGTTTTTGACGTTTTCCTTTCTGTCTTAGTAGAGAAAGGTCTTTTTTGAATAGTTTTCCTTGATATAACCAGTTGTAGATTGTTTTAAAGGAAATCTCATCCTTCAAATACCCATGCTGGATTTGTTCAGGAGACCAGGTGATCTCTAACTTCTCTTGGATCTTTTTTGCAAGTTCTCTGGACCATTTTCCAATTGGTTTACAAGATTTTCTTCGCTGAACATATTTCTCTTGTGCTTTTTCACTACAGTACGTCTCGTTTTCTTGGACATTTCTTTTTAATTCTCGTGCAACAGAAGAATGGTGTCGCTTGAGAATCGTACCAATTTCTCTCGTAGAACGCCCTAATTTATGAAGTGCTTCTAGTTGTCCACGCTCAAACGTGGTAAAATGGGAATAGATCATACTCGTCCTACGTGTAAGCGGTTGTGTGGTAACTTCTATTTTACAC
>NUMR01000124.1 GCA_002578045.1 Bacillus cereus | reverse complement strand
TAGAAGTTACCACACCACTTACTTAACACGGAGGACGAGTATGAGCTATTCTCATTTTACCACGTTTGAACGTGGACAACTAGAATCACTTTATAAATTGGGATATTCCACAAGAAAAATAGGTTCGATTTTGAAGCGACATCATTCTTCTATCGCACGAGAGTTAAAAAGAAATTCAAAAGAAAACAAGGTGTACGACAGTGAACAAGCGCATAGACAATATATCGAGCGAAGAACCACTTGTAAACCTATCGGTAAATGGTCCAAAGAACTCGTGAAAAAAATTCAAGAAAAATTAGAGGTTACTTGGTCTCCAGAACAAATCCAGCATGGCCATTTGAAAGGTGAGGTTTCCTTTAAAACAATCTATAACTGGTTATACCAAGGGAAACTGTTCCGACAGGATCTGTCTTTATTAAGACAGAAAGGGAAACGCCAAAAACCCAAAGAGACACGCGGACGTTTCAATATTGGGACATCTATTCAAAAACGCCCATCGGAAGTTAGAAAGCGAGAGACATTCGGGCACTGGGAATTAGACACAATTGTCTCAAGTCGCGGAAAAAGCAAGGGGTGTTTCGCAACATTTGTGGAACGAAAAACACGGTATTACCAAGCGATTGTCATTCCAGACCGAACGGCAGAATCAATGGAATTCGCTATCAAACAGCTTACTTCTATGTATCCATCCACTGCATTTCAAACCGCTACTGTTGATAGGGGAAAAGAATTTTCGTGTTATCAACGAGTAGAAAATGACTTGAAAATAGCAGTGTTCTTTGCCGATCCCTATTCTTCCTGGCAACGTGGAAGTAACGAAAA
>NUMR01000123.1 GCA_002578045.1 Bacillus cereus | reverse complement strand
AGACCTGCGGTAGTATGTCAACTGAAAAATAAAGACGTTTGAAGTTATCAAAGGCCAATTTGCTTAAAAAAGGCATCACGAAACTAAACCAGTAGAAGTTGTAATTTACTGGAAAATAGTTGAAAGGTAGCGATGACAAGTTTTATGTCACACTTTCACGCACCTTTCTAGCGTAAAAAGTTGGTGACTACGTAGTAGCGCATCCACCAATCGCACAAGTTTTCTTGCGGTTAGAACGAGTGCACGTTTGTGTTGATGTTTTGGTACTTCATTATATTTTTTCATGTAATATTCTTGATAATCCGATACATGCCTTCTTACAGAGTTGGCAGCTTCAACTAAGTAATAACGCAAATAGTGATTCCCATTACGAGATAATGAAGTGTTTTCTGCGGTAAAACGCCCAGACTGGTGTGTACGCCAATATAATCCGGCATATTTTGCTACCTTGGTTTCATCATCAAATCTTTCGATTTGGCCAATTTCAGCGATAATACCTGCAGCGAATATAGAGCCAATTCCAGGAATGGATTCGAGTGTTTGTGTTAAACCAGCCATGATGCGTTTAATGGACTTTTCTAGTTCTTTGATTTGTTGCTGAAAGGTACGAATAACCGCAATAGATGTTCCGAGAAGGACATCGATGGAGTCTTCCACGACCTTATCTAAGCGATAGGAAGAGCGAACAGCCCTGTGAATGGTTGAGGCGACACATTTTGGGTCACCGAATCGGTTTTTCCCTTTCGTTTGTAGGAACTCAGCGAGTTC
>NUMR01000122.1 GCA_002578045.1 Bacillus cereus | reverse complement strand
TGAATTAACATTTGTAGCTAATAGAGATGCTGAATCTATATTTGTTAATTTTAAGCACCTATACCAAGGTGTGCAAAATGATTACGATAATGTTTCATTAGAAAAAGTAGAATAATATTTACTTCCAAGATACTAATAATTTTGAATGTTATAGTTCTTAAGAAAGAGAAGACAGCTAATTTATTGCTGTCTTTTCGCTTTTTGGGGATAAGTATGGTTATTCCCAGGGAGAATACTATTTATTTTCAAATTGGGTAATTCGAGATTATTCTAATAATATTTTTTTTAATAAAATTGTGTGATAGACTGTATGTAACTGTATATTGTGAGGGTGATTGGTTATCCCTTCTTTCCATTTGGAAGGAAAGGGGGTGATATACCCTATGGAATTTTTGTTTGAGCTTCTAAAAGAATTTGTGAAAGCCATTGTACGTGAAGTTTCTGCGTATGTTTTTAGGAAACAAATTTTAGAAAAAGAGAACAAAAAACCCACTCCTCGTCGCCGTCCAAAGCAAAAGGGTGGGTTTCGTAAAAAATAAATGATATAACCACCACCCTGACGGTAGCAGTTACTGGAAGAGATGTTAGCGCATCTCTTCTTTTATTTTATGCATTTAAGGACTTGTTAATACAAATATTATATCAAATGTATAAACAAAAGAAAAGACACTCTTATAAGTGTCCTTTCTTAATAGTTTTTTAGCAGAAGCAAGCGGCTCCAACTATGATTAATAAAATAAACAATACAACTAATAAAGCAAATCCTCCAGCAAAGCCACCGCCGCCACAACTACCGCAACTACCACCATAACTCATATTAATCTCTCCTTTGGATAAGAGGGGAAACATGAGGTCACTCTTGTATTTTAATGGGTTCACTTTACTTTATGTTTTTATGGGTTAATTGAGCAGGTCCTTGTGAAAATAAAGAAAAGACACCATAGGGTGCCTTCCTCCGACTTGAACCACTTTAATTTAAATAATATTGGACTCTCATCCAATATTATTTTACCATGTTAAGTTGTTTTGTTCATTGAGAAATAAAAAAGCACTCGAATTAGTGCCTTTTTATTTCAATCCAAACTGCGCTTTATTTGTAAGTTTTCCACCTTGGAACATAAAGTTAGCATTAGCCCCTGGTGCTCCTTCACCTTTCCACATATAGGGGTCACCATATCATTCTGGGAAAATTGTACGCTAAGGGATACCAACCCTTGGTGTTACAGCCTTTTTTAGAGATAACTACATGTTCAGAAAGATAAAAATCTAAGTTTAATTGAACATTGATTTATTTACACACTTTATGAACATGATTATAGCTAGAAAACGTTGATATTATTGAGTTTTATCCTCTGTTCATAAACATAAGGTTTTCTGGACAAATGTGTGTAAACGTACAATTTTCTTTTTTTATGTTACAATACGGTACACGATTTTGACTAAAAAGGAGTATATAAAATGACTTTTGACCAGCTAACAGAGGAATACAGTTTATATATGCGGAAAATTGGACGTAAGGCTTCTTCCATTACCCGTTACCTTTATGATATTAATTCATTTTTAAATTGGCTTCAAACTTAACAGAACGTCTCAAAATCACTTTTCAAAGGATTAGATAGTATAATGATATTGAACAGTATTTATCCTCTCTTAAATCGTTAAAGAGGTATAAGAATTCGACTCTGAAACAAAAATATATACACATTAAAAGCTTCTTAAATTATTTCAATGCCAAAATAGAAGTAAACAAAGATCCTTCAGTTAATTTAAAAGAAAATAACTTTGCTACTGATGAAGAAATACATAAGCTCTTAGCTATCATAAAAAGCTACGATGGTCTTTCAGAAAACCAAGCAACAGGAAGACCCTATATTATAAATAGAAATACGCTATTAGTACATTTCATGCTTTATTACGGGCTTTCTATTAATGATTTGGTGAGTTTGACAATGAAACATGTAAATTTAGGTACAGGCGTGATTACACCTGGTAAAGATTCATCGCTTCCTAGACAAATACAACTTTCAAAGGACGATCAAAAGCTGTTATTCGCCTATTATAAAGGGATTCCAGATATATTAAGACCCCAACAGCATACTAATCATTCCCTGTTTATTTCCTTTGATTTCGCACGTAAAGCATTTCGATGGGATTATGGTTTAGATGCACCAAAACCTTTTACAAAGGTTGCTATACAGCGGATGCTTCAAAAAGAGAATAAAAGAGCTAATATACATGTTACCCCAACCACTTTAAGAAACCGTTTTGTATTAAATGCTCTTCGTGATGGAATAGATCCGCTTCAAATCAAATTAATGTTAGGTTTAAAAAGTCCCAAATCTCTATACCCTTACATCAATTTTTTCAATGAATTGGTAAGTAAAAATAAAATTTAAAACACGAACAATATTTCTTGGCCCAAATTCCTGAATGCCCAAAATTACGAACTTTATATAGTCCTAGTATCCAGGTAAACAGCTGCTAAATCCGAATAATAAAATCGAATACTAGTATTCAATTTTTAATTTCAAAAAGCAGAAAATTATAATATTTTTGAATACTAGTATTCAAAAATAAAAGGAGATTCTACTTATGATTATAATTGATAAAATTAATGCTGAATTATATAAAGCTTATAATATCTTTAATCATCATTTCTTTGAAGGAACATTACCTGCTGCAGCAATTACAATTCAAAGCCCTTATCATCATAAATTGGCAATGGGATGGTGTACTACAAAGGAAATATGGGGCGATAAAGAGGGAAACAATAAATTATACAAGATTAACATGAGCGCAGAATACATAGATTACGAATTCTATGAAACTATGGATACACTTCTCCATGAAATGGTTCACTTGTACAACAAAGTACATGATATTCAAGATACTTCAAGAAATAATACCTATCATAGGGATCCGCGGAAAACATACGCTAAGCAAATAACCGCATGATTGAAGCGGATTTTTCTTACTGTAAGGAGGGTTCGACTAAGATACATGTAATTTTGAGTCACAGGCTTACTTTTATTTCTAAACGCACTTAAATCGGGGATTTCTCTATTATTTTTGAACTCATTATCATACACCCTAATAAGATATTTCCAATAGGTAACTAATGGATGATTAGGGTTAACCCATAATAGATAAATCACCTAATAAAAATAGACAAAATGATGTTTATACGCTCAATAAACCATATCTGGAAACATAAGTAAAACTATGACCTATTTTTACCCATATCTCGGCTGTACCCCTAGTAGAGAAAGGTCTTTTTTGAATAGTTTTCCTTGATATAACCAGTTATAGATTGTTTTAAAGGAAATCTCATCCTTCAAATACCCATACTCTTTTCAAAAATGCTTTCTTTTTCGTCTTACTAAAATATGGATCTATAGAATAACATTCTTTCAAATTAATACTTACAATTAAATTTCTTAACATTCAAAATACATTGTTTTTTAACATGAAGTAGTGTTACTATTTAAGTATTAATATAATTAGTAGGGAACTTATGAAGAAAGTTATTACTGCTTTACTTGCTGTATTTTTTGTATTAACTAGTCTTTTTCCTACTTCAAACATTTTTGCGGAAGTAAATGACACAGCTCCTATCCTTAAGAAAAAAACTGAAGAACCCAATACTGTTACTACTGTATATGATTTAGTACCAGCGTTTACTACAAACTCTGTTGATTCAGATACTTCCAGTGCAGCCCGTTCAAGCGGAAGTGCCACAGTTACTTGTAGAGACGGAGGACATGGCATCGCTTCATGTGACACTACGTACAATCTCTTCGGTGATAAAATTAGCACAGTATCTACCACGGTCTATATTTATATGCCAAAAAACATTTATGTTGCCAGTGATAAACAATTTTTCCGTCATGGAGGAGTCTCTAGCACAGTATACGGTCAATCAGAAATGTATGTTGGTTCCGGTACATATTATTCTGAACTATGGGGTACAGTAACTGGTCTAAAAGGAACATACAATGCTAGCAATGTTGCCTCTAGAAACTTTACTGTTAAATAAGAATAATTAACGGGTTTGAAAATAAAAAGACGATGTATGCAAATATCATACATCGTTTTTATTCGTGAAAGGAGTTTATGAAAATGAATTGGCTTAAAAAAGTGTCTGTCAATCCATTAAATGAGGAGCCCTTTGAAATGGACTCCGTAAATAGCAATGATGAAATAAGGATACAAAGTGTACATTTAGAAAGAGAAGATACTAATATATCTATACTCGCACAGTTATTTATGGCAAATCATATACTGTACGACGTGCCAACTTTATTATCTGCTATACCCATTACAAGCTCCAAAATAGAAGATATTGTGACAAATGAAATTGCAAATCACTTTAATAAAATCCAAAAAATTTATGTGAATAACCAATTAATACGTATTCAATTCCAGGAATTAAAATCCTTTTCAAAAAATCAGTTTAAAGATATGCTCAAAAATAATACCATCCATCCTATTATTCGAGAACTATATTTTTTAACAGAAAAAGAATCTATAGAGGAAGGATATATGAATATAAGTGAAAAACAACAAGTAGAATATGAGGTGTTAAAAGAATATATAGAACCCTCTACCATTATCAATTCGGATTTAGCTCGTGTCATGTGGTTTATTAAAAATACATTTTGTTTAACGGAGACATCATTTACCGTATTACCAATAGGATGGGAGTTAAAAGATAACTTAAAAGAACTAGAAACCTTTAAACTGTTTAATGAAATGTTTGATTCCTTATTAATAACAATTGATTCAAAAAGCAATAGGGTATTATATATTGATTGTATTAATAGAAATCTAAAAATTGATGCATGTTAGCAAGTAAAGAAACCATTTTGATTAATTTTTTTAATGGTTTCTTTTTATATACCGTTAAATAAAGATTTTGGGATTTTCTTCAATTAAAATTTATGTAAAAAAGACTATTTTGTGAGTGGCTCCAAAAAGAAGGAATCGTTGCCGTACCCCTATAACAGGATGAAACTGCAATTTTATAATATAAATGAACAAACAAATCAAAGTATCTTTTATCATACAGAACACAAAAAGACCTAGTTGGGTCTTTTTTATTTACATTAACTTTACAATCAACTAAGTGAGAAAAATGAGTAATAAAAATAAGAAACGTCTGTCATTCCGAGACCAATATCTAACACTTTGGATTTTTCTTGCTATGGCAATTGGAATCGGATTAGGGCTTGTTGCACCGGGGTTTGTAGATGGAATGAACAAGTTGCAGGTTGGAACCACATCAATTCCACTTGCCATAGGCTTGATTTTAATGATGTATCCTCCGCTTGCAAAAGTTCGATATGAGGACATTGGGCGAGTCTTTAAAGATGTAAAGGTCTTAGTTTTATCACTTGTACAAAATTGGATTATAGGTCCGATCCTCATGTTTTTACGACCACTCCAAAAATAAAATATAAAAGTCGAAATTCCTTAACGTGGGAAAATCGACTTTTTATCTTCCAGAAAATGTCTTAGCGTGGATTTTAGGTCATTTGGTTGGCAGCACCCCTCTTAGACAAAACATCTCTTGATTCAGAAATCATGGATTTCATTCCTTGGTTGGCGAGTATCATTAAATTTATCCCGGCAGAGTTAGCCTCCTCAACAGTCAAGGAGTAATAGGTTGTGGGAACTAAAACAAACGTTACTCATTTTTCATAAAATTCTGGCTCTCCAAGTATTTCAGCACTGTTTGCGAAAACTTATGATGAGATTCTTTCGTATACTTGGCCATGGTATAGATTTGAGCAAGATTCTTTAATCCTAATCGTTCCGTCATTTCTTTAAGTCTAGGAACCTCCATGTAGCGTTTCCAGCCCTTTTCGTCTCTTTCTTTATAGATTTCTAGTATTCCGTCATCTGAATAATCACGATATTGGTCATAATGAACAAGCCCATGCCTTGGCAGTCGATCACGTGGGGCAGGGTTTTCTGCAGGATACCCTAGGGAATAACCCACCACTGGAACGACATTTGGTGGTAAGTTTAGGAGTTCACCAATTTGATCGCAATTTGCTAGTGTTGAGCCCATATAGCAAATGCCCAGCCCAGCATTCTCAGCTGCAAGAGCACAGTTTTGAGCTGCCAACGTCGCGTCGATAGCACCAATCATAAAGCTCATGAAATTATCAAAATGAACAGGTGCATCATTAAGGGTGAGCCATTTTCTCATTCGATTAAAATCAGCGCAAAAGGTTAATAGGATTGGTGCATCCACCACCATCGATTGATCCATATGTGCGGAGTATAATTTTTCCTTTAGCCCTTTGTCTCTTGTAACGATAATCGAATACGATTGCATATTACCACTTGAAGAGGCACGAATGCCCGCATCTAATATTTGATCTAGCAGTTCTTGATTTACTTCCCTATCTTCATATTCTCGTATAGATCTGTGCCCGTGTATAACATCATTAAATTCCATAACTGTCACTCCTATTTTTGTATTTAACTATAGCAAAGCAAAACGTCATTTTCAAATATACAAGCCCTTTGACGCCCCAAACTTCACATAGAAGCAGTATATTTATCCAATAATAATTATGGTATTTTTGCATATCCCCCCCCCCCCCGAAAAGGTTTATTATGAAAAAAGCAAACCTTTGCACTCATTTGACAAAAGTTGCTACACATATATACTCAAGCGTTAAAACCTTGATTTTTTTTCGGAATCAGTCTGTTCAAAATCATAAAGAATTCATTCATCAATTTTTTGGGCTGGCAAATAGAAATCATC
>NUMR01000121.1 GCA_002578045.1 Bacillus cereus | reverse complement strand
ATCATTTTAGTAAAGAAAATGATTAAATTTGTACACGCTTAAACAAGCGAAAATGTACATGTTTATCTTGACATTTACAATCCAGCCATGATCCGCTTAATAGATCTTTCTAGTTCTTTAATTTGTCTTTGATAGGTATGAATGATTTCGATTGACGTTCCCAAAAGGACATCGATTGAGTCTTCTACAACTTTATCTAAACGATACGACGTACGAACAGCCTTCTGAATGGTGGATGCTACACATTTCGGGTCACCAAATCGGTTTTTCCCTTTCGTTTGTAGGAACCCAGCGAGTTCTTCAAGAGGCATATTTGCTAACTCTTCTAGACTAAATCTTTCAAGAAACAGTTCCATCATGGCGGTTCCAAATAGAGAAGAATCCACCTCTTGTGAAAATGTATTACATTTATAACTTAAATGTTGTAGAAAATGTTGCTTTTCCTTCGTTAACATTCTAACAAGTTGATAACGAGATCTTGTTAATTGCTGTAATGCTACGTATTGGCTTTCTTTCACGATGGACATTTGATTCCGTCCAAATCGTAAGTAATCAGCGATGACAAAGGCATCGATTTCGTCAGTCTTATTCATGTCTGAATAACTTTTCTTGAAGTTTGCGACTTGTTTTGGATTTAGAAGAAATACCTTTGTGCCAAATCTTTTTAAGTCTTCGTCATGGTGGAGAAACATGGATGGGTGAAAACTATAAACAGATGTAGATTCTAAGCCGATTTTTAAAGTTTCAACCTCTTGATTGGTTGTACACTGTAATAATCGTTCTTTGAGCACCTGTGCACCTGGTAAGTCATTACTGACTGAAAAAGAATCTAGCTTTTTTCCTTCATCATTTAAAAAGCAAACTTTCATATCAAACGAACTTACATCTAGACCAACAAATAATCTCACGTAAGAGACCTCCTTTCGATTTAGAATCATTGCTTGGACGTCTCGAGATATCTCTAGTGTGTACGCCGACCAACAACCTCGTGTATGAGAGCTAGTCCTGAATCGAAAGCCGCCCTAGAGCTATTAACATCTAGGTTCGAGGGTCAGGCTGCTCAGCCTGCGAGTAGGGAGCCCCGCGCGTTCACTGAGAAACACTCTTTTCGTGTGGTAAATCCACAGGGGAATGCAGAATTGTCCCAAATGATCCTAAGATCATTATCTAGAAATATCTTGAGACGTCCAAGTATTTAGTTGCAAGTTTCTTATGTGGAAGAAAATCTAAGCTTGAAATAAAGCTTAAATATAATATACGAGGGGAATAAGGACAGCGATACTTTATTCTTTCAAGGAGTCTTCTCGTGTTAATCTGGTTAGAATATCATCTTTATTAATACTCTCAAGAATTTTCTTTATTAAGTTTATTTAGCATACTAATTTATGAAGACAAACACTGTTTTAAGAATTTTTTAGTTTTTTGAGTAAAAATTCATTTGATTTTTGACCTTAAGTTAATGTGGAGGTACATAAACCCCCATTCAAAACTTGTTCAAGACAGGATAAAGCTAAAAAATAATCGTAACATTAATTTGATAAAAATAACATTTCTCATATTCCATTTTACAAGTGTATTTTCTGAAGTAGTATAAAATAATAGAGGAAGTTAAAATTAGGTAAAGGGTTATATGAATAAAAAGTATGACCCAATAGACTAGTAAAGGGGATGAGGATAGAAATATGATTTATTTTAAAAAGGAGGGGGATGTAAAATAAACAAAAACGATTGAAATGATATATTAACTTAAGTATTTAGGCTGATTTAAAATGTAGTTAAAAAGGTATTCAATAAACAATAGGAGTAAAAAACAATTCTAAGGACTTTTACACAAAATAAAATGTGGGGGTATCAAATACTCTTTTTATATTTTTGTCGCAAATGCAAGCGCTTACAATTCAATTATTAATAGTAATTAATATACGGATATTCAAAACACGTGCTTTTTCGGGGATATAAAACCACCAATTCCCAAAATACACTACACAAATTTAGAAATGAAAACAAGTGATTTTATTTTCAATATTATTAATAAAATAAGTCTTGAAGAAAGGGTTGATTAATATGAAAAACACAAAAAAAATAGGAAGAACAGTTTTAGCTCTTGTTACAATTGCATCTATTGGGGGATCCTCTACTGCATTTCCAAAATACACAAGTGCTTCTGAGGTTCAAGAATATAACAAAAATTCTTTAGCGTATCAGAATAGTCAACAGTCAAGAGCTGGAACAGGAGAAATAATTAATATTTGGGATACTGTAGAAGATATGGTACTTACGATTCCTAAAGTTTCTGGTCCTAGCCCAATATTTCCACCTGAAAACTATCATTTTTTCTTTAATAATGATCCTGTGACACTTTCAGGAGTAAATATAGAGGAAAATAATGTTACAAATATACAACCTTTATTCTTAGGTTCTAATACATTTTATAATACCTCAGATGATACCCAAACCTACAATACTAGTATATTTAGTCAAGCTATTACTAATACAACAACAACTACTACAACAAAAGGAGGTTCATGGGCAAATAGCGCAAAAGGAAAAGTTGGGATTCCATTTGTTTCAGAGGGGGAAATATCAACCACACTTACATTTAACTTTTCTGATGCTGACACAAATACAGAAACTAAAACGGATACAATTACAGCACCTTCCCAACCTGTTAAAGTCCCAGCAAATAAAGTATATAAATGTGAAGTTTATTTCGAAAAGAAATCTACTTCAGGTAACGTAGAGATGTTTGCTGATGTGGATGGATATGTTTTTAATACATGGGAGGGTAAAAAATGGCCTGTAGGGAAAGCATTAGATTGGGCAGAAGATAAAAAAGGGTTAATTAAATCGCCAAATAATGCAGAACAAGTTAGAGTAAGAGGGAAAGGCGAATTCAATATTGAATATGGAAGTAATTTAATTGTGAAAACATATGAGGTTTCACCAGGGAGAAATTCTGAAAAATTAATAAATACTAAAATTGTCCCTTTTAAATAAATATTATTAATTGAAGTTTACTATTATAAATATGAAAATTAGAAAAAGAGGATAATGTAAATGAACAAAAAACTTGTAACGACAGTTATATTTTACTATCTTTAACAAGTGTGGCATCAAGCATGGCATTAGCAGATAACAATAGTTAAGGAATTAATCCCAGAAATATATGAAAGCGGATTCTTGGGTGTCACTGAATTATTTACTTTCAATGGTTCCGTAAAATACAATCCTTCAACTAGAATTACAACTTTAACGGAGGATAAAAATAATCAAGCTGGAGCCATGTCTGGAAATACTGCAATTAGTGTTAAACATGATTTTACCTTAGAAGCTGAGGTTTTTTAGGGGATAGAGAAAATGGAGAAGATGGTATAGCATTTGAAATGGATACTTATTTAGAAACCCCTTAAGATCATGATCCGAATTTTGGTCATAATCAGATAAAAACAGCGCATGCAGGGTTTGTAAGTACAGATGCTAATGCTAGTTATTTAACAGCCTTAGCCCCTAAATAAAATATTAATATGCCAAATGGAAGTTGGCGAACTGTAAAAATACATTGGGATGCTCAAACAAAAAATTAACAGCACACTTAGAGGGGGAAATTTGGGAGTTGATTAACCCTAGCTTAGTTCTGGTGCAAAAACTTCAAAATATCTGCAAGAAATCTCCCAAACTTGGACATACTAATACTAGTACTCTAAAAAAGGACAACTTGCTTTACGGGACAAGTCTGTCCAAAATCAAGTGAAGTCCATTCATCAACTATTTGGATTTGCTGTATAAAAACAGATTCCCTTAGGAATCTATACATCTCTTTCAATAAATGCAATCTTTGCACCAGAACCATTTATTCTAACACATGGAGGAACATTAAATGAAAAAGAAATTATTAGTAACGATGGCAACCTTATCTTTGTCTTTAACCAGTCTAGCCCCTGGAATAATATTCGCGGATAATATCAATTCTACAAATATTAACAAGACGGTTATCCAAACAATAGAAAGAGACTTTATGGATATAACAAACTTATTTACTTTAAGCGGTTCTGCGAGCTACAATCCAATTACAAAAATTGCAAGATTAACGGAGAATCAAAATTATCAAGCTGGAGCAATATCGGGAAATTCTGCAATTAGTGTAAAAGAAAATTTCATGTTAGAAGCAGAGGTTTTTTTAGGTGACAAAGAAAATGGAGCAGATGGTATCGCCGTTGGTTTTCACAGTGATAAAATTGGAAAAATCGGAAAAAATGGGGGTGGTCTAGGGGTTCTTGGTTTAAAGAATGGAATAGCATTTGAAATGGATACATATACAGATGCTCCTGAGGATAATGACCCAAACTTTGGACACAATCAGATTAAGACAGCGCATGCAGGGTTTGTAAGCACAGATGCTAGTTCAAAATATTTAACAGCTTTAGCTCCAATGCAAACCATTAATAAACCAAATGGACTATGGAGAACACTAAAAATACATTGGGATGCTCAAGAGAAAACACTAACAGCAAATTTAGAAGGTAAAATTTGGGAATTGAAGAACCCAAACTTTGATCCAAATCAAAAATATACTTTTGTCATTGGCTCTGCAACTGGGGCTGTTTCTAATACCCATGAAATACGTATTACACAATTTAATGCACATTTTACTAAACCAAAAATAGAAGCCAATGATGTTGAAATTAATGTAGGAGATAGTTTCGATCCATTACATCACAGAGCTATAAATTTAAAAGCGACAGATGAAGAAGATGGAGATTTAACAAATAAAATTACTGTTGAATCTACTAACGTAGATATAACCAAACCTGGTAATTACAAAGTAACTTACAAAGTAGTCAATAGCTACGGTGAATTTGATTTTAAGACAATTACGGTAACTGTAGTAGATGGACCTATTATTGATGAAACGTGGGACCCTAGTTCTAGTACTGGCTGGAAAGATTTCGCGGGTGGCATTGTAGAAACAATTAAAGATCCCGAAAATGCCTATGTGGGAAATTATGTATTTGATGCAAAAGCTTTTGGTTCAATTTATAACCAAATCAAATTAGAAGCTAATACAAAATATAAAATGACTGTCATGGTTAAATCTAAAGAAACTAATTTAGCAAATCATATTTTTAAAATTTCATTAAAAGCAGATCCTTCAAGTACAGATAGTAGAGATATTTACAATGATCGATTAAATAATACGCCAGAAGTAGACAAAGGATATAGGGAAGTAAGTACAGAATTTACAACAAATAGCGACGAGGAAAATCCACTATTTGTAATACAAACTTTTAGCGATGCATATATCGGTTCAATTAAACTAGTTAAAATCAATAACTAAACAGTATATTAAAAGAAGCGACACTCATCAATGTGATATGATCCCCTTATAGTAGACAGAAAAAAGAAAGAACATTAATCTGTTTACTATGGAGGGGATTTTACTATGGAAAAAATTAGAATAATTTACAATATAGAATGTAAGAAAAAAGCAGTAGATTTATCCTTAAAGGAATTGGATATAAAACAGTCGCTAAAGAATTAGGAATTGATCGGTTCTGTTGCAAATTTTTCTACATGAAGCTACACTTTGGAAAACCGGATCTAGGAGAATCATACATGAAATATTTTAAAGGAAAACAATTCAAGAAAGATATTATTTTAGTAGCTGTCGGCTACTACTGCCGTTTTTCTTTAAGTTATCGCGATATATCTGAAATCCTAAAGGAACGTGGTATTTTAATTTACCCAACAACCATCATGCAATGGGTTCATGAATATGGCAATCTTATCTATCGAATTTGGAAAGTGAAAAATAAATCTGCGCGCTTATCTTGGCATTTGGATGAGACTTATATCAAAGTTAAGGGAGAATGGCATTATTTCTATCGTGCAATTGATAAAGATGGACACACATTGGATATAGCGCCGGCATTACTCTGCGCATTTAACAAATTAAGAAAACAAGGATTTTATCAAACTACAATCCATTGTACAATCAAACCTTTAAATAATCTTATTGAACAGGATCATAGGCATGTAAAGAGACGTTTTGCCAGGTCCGCAGGATTTCAAAATTTCCGTCATGCTTCACGTACCATAAAAGGGATTGAAACCATTCATGGCCTATATAAGTAAAGGCGAAGTCTTCAAAGAGACTCCGCCTTTTCAACGTACAATGAACTTCAACGATTACTAGCTATTTCCTAAACATTTCTCCTCATTTACCAACCTGTTTATGCTTTTTTCAAACTTTGCAACAGACCACGATTGTCTATCACAACAATATTTCCATTTGTTTAATGAATTATCTAATGTTACGCAAAATTTAAATTTAATATAACATATGGCTAAGGGATCGCGTAGTATTCCTTAGCCATATAACATAAAATACAGGAGGTGAATTTAGAATGGAAGACTTATTAAATTTATCAGGAAATATTAATTCTGAAATGGACGCTTTGGATATGCTTAAAGAAACTCATTCCATTGATTCAGAAACTAGTTACGCTACAACAACTATTTGTGAGGTAGGTTGTTTTCCGATGATTTAAATAAAGAAGAAAGGGAATTCCCTTTCTTCTTTATTTTAAAAGGAGAAAATTAAATGTTAATAAATAATATAGATATGCTGCAACAAAGAATTGGTGACTTTGATACTAAGGTGGAATTATTCTTAGGTGATACGCTTCCAAATATAAAAAAAAATAGGAATACAAACAAAAAAGGATTGAACAATACAGACTTAATTGAACTAGAAAGTATAGCTAAGTATGAAGTAACATATGAAGGTGATAATTTATTATTTAGCAAACTAACAGGATGGTTTGCTAATTCATTAACTCAACTACTAAATAATTACAATGAAAGTGTAATTAATAAAACTTCTTTGATAGAAAGTGTGACATCTAATTTTTATCAAATGGTAAGAAAATATTCATCAAGAACATTAGTATTTGATTATAATTGTTGGAAAAAAGAACAAAATTTGAATAAGAAGACCAATGTGGATGATGATTTATTTGAGGCTTACCAACTAAATTTTAAAAATAGAGATTATATTAAAGGTTTTTTCTTTAGATTTCCAGTTCTCTTTAACTTACTTAAAAATGAAAAACGAAAAAAAATGAACTTTATTCAGTTCATACTAGATTCTTTCGTAACAGACAGGAAGCAATTGTCTGCCATGGGAGATAGGATTACGGGATTAAGTTTTAATCAAGGTGACACCCATTTTGATGGTAGATCCTCAACGATTGTCTATATTGGCAATAGAAAGGTTCTTTTTAAACCAAGAAAGGCAGATATGGAGCAGGTTTATAGATATGTAGTTGAACTTTATAATACAAGGTGTAGGTTAGCAAATAAAATTGTATGCCCAAATAATTATTATTTTGAGGACCGACATTGGGTAGACTTTATTGAGCAGGAAGACTGTTCTAATAATAAAATGATAAGAGATTTTTATCATAATATAGGAGTTCAACTTGCAATTATATACGCAATGAATGGAAGCGATTTTCATTGTGAAAATATGATTGCCGCTAAACAAAATCCAATTTTTGTTGACATGGAGTGTTTATTTGACAGGGAGTATCTAAATGATGATATTAATAAAAACCCTCTCAATAACTCAGTGTTAAAAACACATATTATTCCAACTTTAAACGGTTTACGATCAGATAAACATGTAACAGCTATCGGAGTTCAAGATACAGGAATGAATACATCTAAAATGGTAATTAAAATTACTAAAAATAATAAACTGTGTATTAACAATCAAAGAAGTAATGTCGAATCAAGTAATAATATACCTACGCTAAAAAGTAAACCTATTTCCGTTAAAAACTATATTGAAAATGTTGTGGAGGGATTTAGAGGAGGATACGAATTTTTGTATAGAAATAAGGAGACTATTCTTAACGATTTGAATCATAAATTTGCTGATTACCAATACAGGAAATTATTAAGATCTACTTCTCATTATACACAAATTCTTTCGATGAGTTATCATCCAAGGTTTCTTATGAATGAAATGGATCGACGCTTATTCCTAATGCTTATTTCTGATGATGTTTATAATAGGACTATAGAGCGTATTGAATATGACGCTTTACTTAATAACGATATACCCTTACACACAGGGACGTTAAATAATAAGAATTTATACGTTAATAGTAAGGAGGTAATAAAAAATCATTTAAGTGTAAGTCCGCTAGATGGTTTTAAAGAAAAACTAGCTTCTTTAAATAATGAAGATTTAGATTTTCAAGTGAAAATGATACGAGTATCTTTAAAAAGTATTTCATTAAATAACATGCTACAAATAAGCCAAGACATTTCAAATACCATAATTGAAGAATTAGACTACAATTCAAAGATTGAAGAAGTTGTAGGTACAATTCTAAAGCCAAACTATAAACATATTCATTTAAACATAAATCCATTTAAAGATTTCATTAACTTAAAAATAATGAATGAGAGTTTATATGAAGGGAAACCTGGATATGCTTTTTTGACCTTCTGTTTATATTTAATAACAAGGAAGCAAAAATATAAAAATCTTACAGCAAATTTAGTCTTTCAAAGTATATCTAAAGATGAGGAAACTCCAAAGAAAACATCCTTAGGAGTTTTTTCAGGAACAGCCTCATCCCTCTATATTCTTTATTTATTATACAAAGAAACGAAAGAAAAAGTTTACTTTAGAACAGCAAAAGAGATAATGCGAAAATGCATGTTGAACCTTGATGAAAAAGATTATATTATTTGTGATATTATAGAGGGGATATCAGGTTTATTGATTATTTGGAGCCGTTTTGCGGTGTTACATCCTGATGATGAAAACATCATTTATGATATAGAAAAATTAATAGCTTTGCTAAAAGGAAAAAGAATTCAAATTGATTCAGATAAAGTGAGCTGGGATAGCAGGTTAACTGGCTTCTCTCATGGAAATTCGGGGGTCATATTCGCTTTAAGTGCTGCTTTAGATCATGTGGAAGATTCAGAATTAGATAATATTATTGAAAAAGCTTTAAATTATGAAACATCACAAATGTTTGAAGATGGTTGGAAAGATAATCGTTCAAATGGATCAGAGGGTGACTTCAATTCATGGTGTCATGGTTCTCCAGGAATTCTTTTATCACGAATGTCATTACCTAAAAAATTTCAAAATGAATTAACGAAGATAGACGAAGCATTAGCATATCAAAATACAAAAAATACTAAGCATCATGCTATTAATTTGTGTCATGGGATAATTGGTAATTACCTTATACACTATAAGTATGCACAACACATTAGTAATAAAAGAGAGATTGAATATGCAAAAGAGAATATTAATAGAATAGTTTTCGACCTTCTTAGTATAAAGGACCTCAATGAACAAATTACCAGTATGAGTATTGATAAGAGTTTAATGACAGGTATTAGTGGTGTTCTTTATGCTTACTTATATGTAAACTACCCAGGTGTTAATCTTCCATTTCTACTAACTTTAGAATAATCTTTAAAAAGGTTCTGTTGCAAAGCTTCTTAACAAATAAAAATTTAGGTTGAATACAATTAAATCTCATGCAATTGTAAGTAATTTTTGTAATTCATTGTACGTTGAAAAACCTACATATCTGTTTTAGGGGGTTCAGCCGAGATACATGTATTAACTCACTAGTGTCGCATTAAAATAATTTAACACAAATGATAAATCTGAATTTTCTGACATTATATTCGCACACAAAA
>NUMR01000120.1 GCA_002578045.1 Bacillus cereus | reverse complement strand
CTTCATCATAGTGAAGAAACATAGATGGATGAAAACTATAAACGGATGTAGATTCTAAGCCGATTTTAAAGGTTTCAACCTCTTGATTGTCTATACACTGTAATACTCGCTCTTTGAGTACTGTGGCACCTGGTAAGTCATTATTGACTGAAAAGGAATCTAGCTTTTTTCCTTCATCATTTAAAATACAAGCTTTTATATCAAACGAACTTACATCTAGACCAACAAATAATCTCACGTAAGAGACCTCCTTTCGATTTAGAATCATTTTCTTGGACGTCTCGAGATATCTCTAGTGTGTACGCCGACCAACAACCTCGTGTATGAGAGCTTGTCCTGAATCGAAAGCCGCCCTAGAGCTACTA
>NUMR01000011.1 GCA_002578045.1 Bacillus cereus | reverse complement strand
ACTCTAGACATCGCAACTAATATGCTGGCCATAAGTGATGTTTCTATAAGCCAATCAAAAAAATGAGAAAGGTATACATTTATAAGTACGTCCATCATTGTTATCTATCCTTCCTCTTGTTCTCCTCTGTCTTCTCATCTAAAATGCGTTTCAGCTCATTAATATCTTCTGAAGACAATTTTTCCTCTTTTAAGAAATTAACAAGTAACGGCTTAAACGCTGCGCCGCAAAAACGCTTTAGCAAAGATTTCGTTTCAACTTGCAAATAATTATCTTGAGATACTAACGGATAATAAGCATACATACGCCCTTTATCTTGATGGTAAGAAACAGCTTCCTTTTGTACTAACCGATTAATTAATGTGCGAATTGTTTTCGGTTTCCAGTCCATTGCATCCTCTAGTTCTTCTATAATTTCATTCGCCGTTTGTGGAGAATTAGACCAAAGTACTTTCATAATTTCTAATTCAGCTTCAGATATTTTAGGTAATTGATTTGTCATAGATATTTCACTCCTCTGTATTACATTTGTAATCTACAATTAAGATTACAAATGTAATACTTAATTGTCAACCATATTTTAGAAAATTTACTTTCAGTTAAACCTTACTTAACAACAAATTTCCCTTTTTTCAAATAATCAAATAAAAAAACAAGAAAATCTTTACAATTAATAGTAATATAGAAAATAGACAAGTTTATCAAAATAGTGGAGGCTTTTTCAGTCATGATGCGTGCGCTTCGTTTAAATATAAAGCAAGCTTTTTATAATCGTGTTTCTTTAATTATTCTGTTTAGTGGATTAGCTCTTATTTCTATTTACCATTATTATTATGTAATTCGCTACATTGGGGACGGAACGAATGAATTTGTAACAACGGCTTTTAAATGGATTGGATTTCGCGACAATGAAATGGATGTTTACTTATTATTAATGCCAGTTATTGCGAGTCTCCCCTTTAGTACAAGTTATAACTCGGATAAGTCAGATGATTTTAAACCATTTATAAGTAAAGGTATTCCTTTATTTCCTTATTCGGTAACGAAATATATCGTTACGTTTTTTTGCGGAGGGTTTCTTTATACATTTCCATTCATCTTATCGTTATTATTTTGCAAATTAACCATTCCAAACGGAGCACCAGCGGCTGGTTTAGGCATCATAAATGACAATGGGATGTTCGCAAACTTATACTACGAGTCTCCCCTCACTTACATTTCTGTATATATCGGAATTAATTTTTTATTTGCAGGTTTAATGGCTCTTTTAGGACTTGCTGTATCTGCATGGTCACAAAAAGATTATATGGCGATTCTATTTCCATTTGCAGTTGCCTCCATTCCGTACGTCCTGCTAAATACAATATTTCCTACAATAGGCGGAGCACCTATTCATTTATATGATCCAAAGCAACCGTTACTTGGCATGTCACCGTACATTTTAACGATGCAATGTGCCTTCTTCCTCTTCGTTAGCCTATGCATGTACATAAAAGGAGTACGGCGTGATAGAAAAAGGTACAGAAGAAGACTGCAAAGAAGAGATCGGTGTAGAAAAGCGTTTCAAGCAATTTCAGACTAAATGATTGCACAAATAAGAGCGTAATTCCCTATGTTAGATGGGAATTACGCTCTTATTATCCTTTCTCAAAAAAGCTACATGCAATATTACACATTTGCTTTGGCTGCTCCACTACCGTCCAATGTCCGCAATTTGCAATCTCTAACAATTCTATATAGGGTATGTACTCTATGCCCATCAAGCTAAGATCTTGAGAAATCCCCATAACGAAAATTTTACCTTTTACGGTTATTTATGAAAATTCGGTTCACTTTTTTCGCTTTTTAGGGAACAATTAATTTCTTAAGTTGATAGCGATGAGATTCTACCCCTATCACAGATAATCATCTGAATATTAGGAAAGTTATCTTCTTTACTACCAAGTTATATTTTTCAACGAAATCTTTCCAAGCAAAGCACTATCAAAGATTGCATCATCATTTATCATTGTTCTGAAACCACGTTTCAAAATCATCTTCGTCATTTTCATTCTTATGTATTTCTCCGGAAGAGGTTGCTTGATTCTTAATTTTAAGATTTTCTACTGTTTATGGAAAACCGTTTATGCCCGCTTCTGCAAATGGCGAGATAAAGGTATCTTACTGACTATTTTTCAAGAATTAAATACCGAGCTAGATTTTGAAAATCTCAGCATAGATTCCATTAGTATCAAAGCGCATCAGCGCAGTGCTAGTGCAAAAAAAAAGCAATAAAGTGAAACTTTAATCAGTGGGGGTTTTGTCCATCCCCCACTGATTATGAGCCCACACCAATCGGGCTTTTATGGGCAGTTATCTCCCGCCTAACTTCCTCGCATTCGCCGAATTTTGAGATGGGGTCTTACTGCCCACAAATAGCGGGATAAAAAAAACTACCACTTCTTTAGGAAGTAGTAGTTTTAATGCCCTTTATACATTCGAAGTCTCTCGTTCACATTCTACTATTTTTTCAATATGTGATAACACACGTTTCGCTGCCAACTCACCTTGATTAATACAGTCCGGAAGACCAGAACCAGCGTAAGAACTACCTGCCAAGTATATACCTGGCAACTCTTTCTCCATAAATGTTGTAAGTTTCTTCATTCGCTCGTTATGGCCTACTGTATATTGGGGCATCGCTTCTTTCCAGCGACTTACGATTGTAAACTCTGGATCCATTGTAATATCCATCGTCTTTCGTAAGTCTTCTAGTACAAGCTGAACGAGCTCTTCTTCTGTTTGTTCTACAACTGCTTCATCACCAGGTCGTCCAACGTAACAACGAAGAAGCGTTTTTCCTTCTGGCGTTGTATGTGGCCATTTTTTATGTGTCCACGTACATGCTGTAATGGAGAAGTCACTATTTCGCGATACGACAAATCCCGTTCCGTCAATATCACGCTGAATGGCTGATTTCGGGAAAGCAAGTGCCACATTCGCAACTGATGTGGACGGAATGTTACGGAAGAAACGAAACTGCTTGTACTGGGCAAACATAGAGGGTAATACTTTATGTGAGCTTGCCACTACGATTGCGTCCGCTTCTATTTCTTTTCCATTACTAAGAGTAATCGTATATCCATCGCCCTGTTTTGCAACTTTTCCAATGCGAGTTCCCTTTATTATCGTACCTTCATGCATCTTCGCTTCAAGAGATTCTACTATAGATTCTAAACCTGTTTTCACTGTTTGGAAGATTCCCTTTTTCGGTTCAGCCTTCTCTTCTTTCGGAGCAAGAGTACGCATGCCAAGTGAAATACTGCGATGTTTCTGCTCAATTTGATATATTTGGGGAAATGTTGACATTAAGCTCATTTCATCAATATCCCCTGCATAAATACCCGATAGTAATGGTTCTATTAAATTTTCAACCACTTCGTTTCCGAGGCGATGTCTGAAAAACTGTCCGAGTGATTGATCAGATACTGGCTTTGATCTAGGCATTAACAGATCAAAACCAGCTCTTAATTTACCAATTGGGGAGAACAATCCGGAAAATAGAAACGGAGTAATTTGCGTTGGAATTCCCATCATTGATCCGTTCGGCATTTTATGCAACCGATTCTTTACGAGAACGAATGATTGACCGGTTGTATTCTCTACAATTTCATCACCAAGGCCTAATTCTTTCGCTAATTTAGCTGCACTTTCTTTTCTTGCTAAGAAAGAATCTGGTCCTCGTTCAATTGTAAATCCATCTTTTTGAACGGTTTGAATTTTCCCGCCAAGTTTACCCGATGCTTCTATAAGTAATGTATCTATCGGCAAGTTCTTTTCATGAATTTCTTTTTGTAAGTTATACATTGCTGTTAATCCTGTTATACCACCACCGACGATCACAACTTTTTTCCTCAAGCAAGCTCCCCCTTTCTTCTTACAATACAGATTCTTTTTTCTTTAATACAACATCTGTTAAGCAATCAATAAATGCGTCCGATGCATTTGGCATTGCTGGGCGATAATACTTCGCGCCAATTTCATCCGTTACAACTTTACACTCAAAGTCATTGTCATATAAAACTTCTAAATGTTCAGCGACAAATCCAACTGGTGCATATACAAATGAAATATAGCCGTACTTTTCATTTAGTTCTCTCGTTAAATCTTGTACATCTGGACCAATCCAAGGGTCTGGCGTGTTTCCAGCACTTTGCCAACCGACTGCATAGTTTGCTACTTCCGCACCTCGTGCAATATAATCAGCTGTTTCATTTAATTGATCTGGATATGGATCGCCGAGCGTGATAATTTTCTCTGGTAAGCTATGAGCTGATACGATTAATACGGCTTTTTCACGTTCCGCTTCTGACATACCGTTATATATACCTTTCACTGCATCGACCCAGTACTGAATGAATTTCGGTTCTTTATACCAGCTATCGATGCCATGAATTGTTAAGTTTCCAAGTTTCTCAGCTTCTTCTTGTGCTCGTTCTACATACGACTTCACGCTAAATGTAGAATAATGAGGCGCAAGAACAAGTGCAATTGCATCTTGTATACCGTCGTTATGCATATCTTTCACTGCATCTTCAATAAACGGCTCAATATGTTTTAAACCAAGATACATATGGTACTCTACTTCATCTTGCACTTCATTTAAACGCTTCTCTAACTTCTTAGCTTGCTCTAATGTAATAGTAGCTAAAGGAGAAATACCACCAATTGCACGGTAACGCTCTGTTAAATCTTCTAGCATTTCAGGACTTGGCTTTCTTCCTCTGCGAATATGTGTATAGTAACGTTCAATATCTTCTTCTTTATGTGGCGTTCCGTATGCCATTACAAGCAAACCAATTTTCTTTTTCATACAGCAATTCTCCTTTACTTCGCTAACTGCCCTTTAGAGTATTCATGAATAAATGTAGTTAATTGTTTTAATGTATCTGGATTTACTTCTGGGAATACACCATGACCTAAGTTAAAGATATAACCTGGCTCTTTCATCCCTTGATCCAAAATACCTTTTACATGTTCTTCAATAACAGACCATGGCGCTAGTAATAAAGATGGATCCATGTTACCTTGTACCGCCTTATGAATGCCGCGAGCACGTGCTTTTTCAATTGGTAGGCGCCAATCTAAACCGACTACATCAAGAGGTAAATCATGCCATTCATTCGCTAAATGTCCAGCTCCTACGCCGTGCATAATCATCGGCACGTCCATCGTGCGAACTTCTGCAAAAATACGCTCCATCGCTGGTTTAATAAATACGCGATAATCTGCTACATTTACTGTTCCAACCCAAGAATCAAAAATTTGAACTGCTTTTGCTCCTGCTTTAATTTGCGCTTTTAAATATGTAATAACCATATCTGCAAGCTTATCCATTAAAGCAAACCAAGCTTTTGGCTCTGCATACATAAACGCTTTCGTATTATGGTAGTTACGAGATGGACCGCCTTCAATCATATAGCTTGCTAACGTAAATGGAGCTCCTGAAAAACCGATTAACGGTACATCTAACATTTCTGTCGTTAATAAACGAATCGTATCTAGTATGTACGGTACGTCATCTTCTGGATTGATTTCCCCTAGTTTTTCTACATCTTGTAAAGAACGGATTGGATTGTCGATAACTGGGCCAATACCTGATTTAATTTCTACATCCACACCAATTGCAGGTAGTGGTGACATAATATCTTTATAAAGAATTGCTGCGTCTACGTTATATTGATCAACTGGCAACTTTGTAACGTAAGCACATAACTCTGGATTGTGTGTAATTTCAAATAAAGAATACTTTTCTTTTATCTTTCTATATTCCGGCTGCGAACGACCTGCTTGACGCATATACCAAGCTGGTACATACTCTGCACGTTCCCCCCTACACGCTTTTAAAAATGTCTCATTTATAGTTCTTACCAAGACCCTAGCTCCCTTCCTTACCAATGCTTCGAATACGTTCGATATTTATCTTTTTTTACTATACAGCTTGTAAAAACAAAATGCATACTATTATGTACGTTGTTCATGAAATTGACACAAATATTCGTAAAACCGCTTACTATTTTCACAACATTCTTATTATAGCATAGAGAAAAACTATGGTTTAGCTACTTTTGACTTTTCTCCTTCACGATTCGTTTGTGTGTTATATGGTACAACGTAAAAGCTCGGTTTTGAAAATATGTTAACAAACTTTTCCTCATATTCTCCAGCACCTGTTACAGTGCCTACATGCGTATGAATTCCATTTTCCACTCTATAAATTCGGTACATAATTCTTTGATCCGGAAGCGGTGTCCAACTTAATATTGCTTTAAATAAACCGAAAGGACTAAACGATAGTTTCATTTTCACATCTTCAATCCTATGTAACCGAATCGGAGCACCGATTGTTTCCACACCTGCTGGCTTTAGAAACTTCTCTTTATGTTCTACATTTGCCTTCGTTAAAATTCTCTTAAACAATTTCGTCGCAGAGGCACTTTCTCCTTGCAACTGATGCTCTTTATCTGTGCGGTCATAACCAATCCAAACAGCGCCTACTAAATTCGGTGTGTAGCCAACGAACCACATATCTCTTGCACCGTTCTCCTCATTAGGAATTGAAGTGGTACCCGTTTTTCCAGCTAGCGCTCCATTATATACACCCGCTTTCGCCGTCCCTTCCTTCACAACTCCTTCTAACATTTTCGTCATATACCATGCTGTTTGTTTCGAGAAAATCTTCATTTCTACTTTTGGTGATTCCCCAATGACCGTGCCGTGTCTATTTAATACTTTATCAATCACGTGCGGCTCAATAATATTGCCATTTGCTAAAAATGCACGATACATTTTCACAAGATCAAATGGCGAAACACCATTTTTTAGCCCGCCAAGCGCTGTACTTAAACCAGCGTCGGCAATATGAACATTTCCTTTCTCTAAATATTGCTTTCCTTCTTCTACCCCTAACTCATTTAATAAAGAAACTGCCGGTACATTTGCTGACTCTAAAATCGCATCATACATCGTCATCTCTTTCGAATACTCATGATTATAATTTCGAGGTTCATACCCTTCAAAAGAACTTCTTTCATTCGTTAATAAAGAATACGGATTATACTTTTTCGTTTCTAGTGCTGGTGCATAGACAATCAGTGGTTTTAAAACAGAACCCGGTTGCCTTTTTGCAAAAACACGATTAAACCCTCTCGGGACATACTTTCTTCCTCCAATCGCAGCTTTAATTCCACCAGTACGATTATCCATTAATAAAAATGCACCTTGTGCCCCCCCTTCTTTACCAGGGAAGTTTCTTGCATCTTGAAACTGGTTATACGCTACCTTTTGAATCTTCTCATCCATCGGTACGACAAACGTATATCCTCCGCGAAGTACCTCTTGATGAGACAACCCGTATAAACGAGCTGCTTCATCTATGACCATATCAATATACGGCATATATGCGAGCTCATTCTCATCTAAGTTTTTATAAAGAGCAATTGTCTTTCCTTGATATCGGACACTTTCTTCTGCAGTCAAATAGCCTTGTTTATGCATAAGTGACAATACGAGATCACGGCGCTCCTTACTCTTATCTGGTGATAAGTACGGTGAATAGCCATTTGGTGATTTCGGAAGACCCGCAAGCATTGCTCCTTCTTCTACTGTTAAATCCTCTACATTTTTATTAAAATACAACTTTGCTGCCGCTTGAATACCATAAGCTCCATGTCCAAAATAAATATGATTCATATACATTTCAAGAATTTGTTGCTTCGTATATATTTGTTCTAATTGAAGAGAAATCGCGACCTCTTTTAGCTTCCGAGTAAATGTTTTTTCACGCGTTAAAAAAACATTTTTAGCTAGTTGCTGCGTAATGGTACTACCGCCCTCTACTTTTTCTCCAGCTAACATATCTTTATAGAGAGCCCGAAATATAGATGGATAATCAATTCCTTGATGCTCATAAAAACGAGAATCTTCCACCGCAACAAACGCCTGCTGCACATACTTCGGAATTTGTTCAATCGGTACGAGTTCTCTATTTTCTACGTATAATTTTGTAATTTCTTTCCCTTTCTGGTCAACGATACGTGATGAAGAGTGGAAAACGAGCTGCTTTTCATCCATCATATAGCTGCCAGCTAACACAATAAGTTTATAGAGTACAATTGCTACTACAAACGTTGCGATGCCGCCTAATAAAGTCCATTTTACTTTCTTCATACATCATCCTTCTTTCCAAATGATGGTACATTTATTATTTGAAAAAGGACTATCTTTATGTATATAATCTTCGAAGTTTTTCTAGCGAGTTGATATAATAGAAACAAACTATAAAGGGGGGCATTAAAATGAAGGCTATTATTTCATATGAAACACCTCTAGAACAAGCACATTTCACTGCAAAAAATGATGAAAAAAATATGTTTTATAAAGAAAATACAGAGGAAACTGTAGAAGGTTCACTTCAGTATGACGTACTAGACGCTGTTGGCGAATTTAAAGGACAACCTGGCTATATCGTTTGTAACAACATTTCTGTAACAGACGAAGGTCGCCCAGTATTTGAAAACCGTTTTAAAAACCGCGCCGGCCTAATCGAAAACGAACCCGGCTTCCAAGCAATCCGCGTTCTTCGCCCATTACGTAATGATACATACATCATTTTAACAATGTGGGAAACAGAGCAAAACTTTAAAGACTGGACAGAATCGCGTTCATTCGAGAATGCTCATAAAAAACACCCTGCACAAGCGCATCCGCATGCGGAAGGGCAAAAAAACATTTTCTCTCGCCCATCTTTTGTGACTACTTTTGATGTTTTAATTTAGGTTTTTTGTACGTGGTTCGGGGTACGGAGACATCGGTACATGAAATTATACAGACGATTTTTTCAATATCAAAGCAATAGCTATCTCTCTAATTTTCACTTACATTTTTCTTTCCGTGTCGTGCTTTACGAATAGCCATATATATAGCTTTACACACGTACATGTCAGCGTCCTTGTTACACTCGAATGCATCTTCTTTTTGACGTATACCTTGTGTAATATTCAGATTAATTTTAATACTACTTGCAATTTGTGTTCATTCGCATATTGAATATTCCCTTTTTCCGAGTAAGCGGTATCCCAATAATCGTATCCATTTTCATACCTGTTTCCTGACTCTTTTCAATCCATGTTTGAAGGTATTTTCCACCGCTTTTTTCACCCGTTGTAATCACCGCAGGTATCTTTCGGGAGATGGGCAAAAACACCCTAATAATTAATTTTATCATACTTTGCACCAGAACCGAAAAAAGCTGCTGTCCCTTTTTTTATGACAGCAGCTTTTTCATTATGCAACGTCTTCTTTTTGTTCCTTTTGTAGCGTACTATTTTTGTAACCGTAACTGAAGTAAACAACAAGTCCAATTACCATCCATAGTGCAAAGCCAATCCATGTTATTGCTGGGAGTTGAAACGCTAAGTATCCACAGAATAGAACAGCTAAAGCAGGAATCCATGGTACCAAGGGCACTTTAAAAGCGCGTGGTAGTTCTGGTTGTTTTTTGCGTAAAATAATTACTCCAATTGATACAACGCTGAATGCAAATAATGTACCGATATTTGTTAATTGTGCTAGTTTACTTAAAGGAACGAAACCAGCAAAGAAAGCAGCAATAGTGGCAGTAATCCAACTATTGATAATAGGTGTTTTTGTTTTTTTATTTACGCGTGAAAGTGCTTTTGGTAGTAAACCATCGCGGCTAATTGCGTAAAATAAACGTGTTTGTCCATATAACATAACAAGTAATACAGTTGTAATCCCAGTAATCGCTCCTAAAGAAACGAAACCAGCAACCCAATCTTGTTGAATGTATTGTAGTGCAAATGCAACAGGATTTGCCACACCTAACTGATCGTAAGGTACAATTCCAGTTAAAATTAATGAAACCACAATATATAAAATCGTACAAATCGTTAAAGAAGCAATAATGCCGATTGGCATGTTACGCTGTGGGTTTTTGACTTCTTCGGCAGCTGTTGATACAGCGTCAAATCCGATGTAAGCAAAGAATACAGTTGCAGCTCCAGTTGTTACGCCAGAGAAGCCGAACGGCATAAATGGTGTCCAGTTTTCAGGTTTTACATAGAAAGCGCCAACGCCGATAAATAGGAAGACAACAAAGAGTTTAATAGCTACCATGATAGCGTTAAAGCGCGCTGATTTTTTTACTCCCCTTGTTAACAACAACGTTATTAACAAGATGATACAGATTGCTGGTAAGTCTACATATGTTCCCGCTTCAGGATTATATGCGCTTGTTAAAGCAGTAGGTAATGTAATTCCAAATCCACTTAATAGTCCCTGAAAATACCCTGACCAACCAGATGCAACAGCTGAGGAAGCTAATCCATATTCTAAAATTAAATCCCACCCTAAAATCCAAGCAATCCATTCTCCAAATGTTGCATAGCTATAAGTGTAAGCACTACCGGATATCGGTACAGTTGATGCAAATTCAGAATAACATAATGCTGCAAATACACAAGCTAAACCAGATAAAATAAACGATAAAATAAGTGCGGGTCCTGCGTGTTCTGCTGCGACAACACCGGTAAGAACGAAAATACCAGTTCCAATAATAGCCCCAACTCCAAGCATAGTAAGATCAAAGGCACCGAGTTCTTTTTTCAAAGATGCCCCCTTTTGTTCTGACTGTGCTAATAATGCTGTAATAGATTTTTTTCGAAATAGATTCATATAGACCCCTCACTCTTAAGATGTTGTAATATTCTGAAAAAATAATTCCATTTTGTCGTATAATGTCGAATTATCGTAGTTCGTATTCTAATATAAAAAATTATTTTTGTAAATATTTATTTTTTGGAAAATTCAACCTTTTAATATTGTTATCTAGTTCACATTCTTGAAAAGAAAAGAAAAAACAGACATTCATCACACGTTATTAATTTTTTAATTAGTAAGAAAGTGATTTAATGAAGAAACACTTTTGCTCATAGTTTACGAATAGGACTAGTAAGCGCGATAATAACTTCAATGATCTTTGTGGTTGATGCTAAAATAAAGTGAAACTTTAATCAGTGGGGGTTTTGTCCATCCCCCACTAATTATGAACCCTCACCAATCGGGATTTTACGGGCAGTAAGACTCCCACCTCAAAATTCGGCGAATGCGAGGAAGTCAGGTGGGAGATAACTGCCC
>NUMR01000119.1 GCA_002578045.1 Bacillus cereus | reverse complement strand
AATTTTATATATAAAATTAAATATATTGTAACATTATTTATTCTCTGCTGAACCATAAGTAACATCCTAGTGAAACCTTATTTTATGCTGTAATTCCAAATAATTAGTGGATGAATTCTTTTTGATTTTGAACAGAATAATCCCGTTCCCTTTCAATCATATCTATGGCTTCTACTCCAGACAGTGTGGTGGTAACTGTGTCAAAAGATTTAACCCTTAGCATAAGAAAGACTCGTTGGTTCTGTTGCAAAATTTTTTAGGAGATAACCATAAGTAAGCATATGTAATCTAAGATTATGTGACCACTAGTAATTATTGTAATTCATTATACATAGAAAAATCAAAACCTGAGCTAAAATTGAAATTCAAGGAAAATTCAACAAAATGATTGGATTTTCCTTGATTTTTTTGCGAGTGGCTCAAAAAAAAACGAATTCTTGCTCTAGTGAGGATGACGTTTTCTATACTTGGATATACTATACTATACTTTCTCAAGTTGATGGGCATATGGCAGTATCCCAGAAAAAAAATAAAGTGAAACTTTNNCACAAATAGCGGGATACAAGGTGTCTTTATGAAAACACCTTTTTCGTCTATATATTTTTTAAAATTTATCTGTAGACATTTTCTAAGCCTTCTGTACTAATCCATCGAACGTTTTCATTGACGAAAACCTTAGTTTGTCCGTTTTTAATGACTACATGATCATTTTCTAATACTTGTGTATAGTATTTTAAATCAGCTGTTCTTACAAGGTTTTTAATCGTAAAGTAGTTGTTATAGGTAGATAAATCTACTTTTAAATAGCCGATAGTACCGTTAAAGTTAATTTTAAACCATTGGTTATTATATTTAGTTAATACAGTAAATTCTGCTCCTTGAGGAATCGATAGGATTTCAGAACCATCAATACTATTTTTTATAGAAAGTGCCGAATTAGCTGTAGCTTTCGTTTTTGAAGAGAAATAATCCTCATATTCAGGTATAGAAATGGATGGAGCAGTACCCTTCATAATTGTTGTGTTTGTGTATTCAGCAGGGTTAAAAGCATGGATCTTTTCTGCGTGTTGCGCTATTTTCTCTCCCCATTGCTTATCACTTGCGTAGTAGTAATTTAGTCCGCTTAAAGCGTCCCCTAAATAATAACCTTTAAATTTCCAAGAATCAGGATTTAGATATCCTATTTTTAGGAAATAAGCTTGATAGCGTATAGCTTGTTCTACAGTTTTAAATTTATAGCCAGAATCGTAGGGTGAAGAATCATAAGCTCCTACGCTAAATAAGTTATATTTACCTTTCGAAAGTACATTTGTACCGTATGCACTCTCATGAATAGCCATAGCAGCTAAGATAAGCTGATTAATTCCGGTTTCCGTTCCAATTTGAATAAAAAGTTGCCCTTGATCATGAAATACACTTGTTTTACCCGTATAAGATTCGTATTTTCTAATATAATCGTTAATTTCTTTCGCTGTAACACGAGATGGATACCTAATATCCATAGTTTGATAGTTTGTTGTTATAGGTAATTTTCCATTTAAATCATTATAAGAAGACGCTGCTTCTGCTGTATTTCCAATTGCCACAGAGATTGGTAGTAATATTGATACACCTGCTAATACTTTAATAACACTTCTCTTTATATTTATTCTTTTCATTATATGCCTCCCAGTCAGTTCCATGTATTGAATCTATTTACACTATCCTATAACGATAAATTACTAGAAAGAGTAGAATGATAAGTTTTATATGGTTGAAATGTTAGATACAGTTGCTATGGTAACATCGCTAATTCAAGTTGTATATCTACAATTATTTCCAATAGAGGTGTTTTTGCTCCTCACCAATCGGGCTTTTNNAAATAGCGGGATAAATGTAAGACGAAGACTTCAATTTCACCTAAGGAGGAACTCTATGAAACACGTACTTACGTTTGATATCAATACGTCCAAGTTTAGAAGATTACTTGCAATTGCCTTGAAGTTTTTGCATCAGAACCAAAAACAGTGCATCACTAAGCTTTATGAGTTTAATATTTTGTGTATTTTGTAAAACTAATTTTTGATTTATTACATATCAACTCAGAATACTTTCGACTTATTTTAGACTCTACCGTCCTCAATCCAACTATCCCAAAACTTTATCGCCATCAAGCTAAGATTTTGAAGTGCTCCAAAACAAAAAAACGGTATTTTTCCTATCTAGGATGTAGATGTATCTTTTAAATAAAGTTTGATAAAAATGCTTTTTCTCTCATCCGTAAGGAATAGTTTATATTCTTGATAATAGCAATTGAATTTTTAAACTTGTACCTACAGTTACGTGAGGTAGTATGATTAAAGTAAATAGGTTTGAATAAAGAAGGGGGAATATAAAATGAGTAATAATAAAAAATATTCAATCGGAGAATTTTCTGCTAAAACCGGGACGTCAATACGAACATTACATTATTATGATGAAATAGGATTACTCAAAGCTGAAAAGCAGCCTTCTTCTGGTCATCGGCAATACAATGACCAGGATGTCCTTACGTTGCAAAAAATAGTTAGTTTTAAATTTTTAGGTTATAGTTTAGAACAAATTGGTAAAATGATGAAGGAATCTAGTTTTAATTCAAACTTAAATGACACATTACAAAAACAAAAAAAGGCTTTCGAGCAGAAAAAAGAACAAATTGAAACCACACTCAATGCTATTAATCGCACGATTGAATTAATAGCAGATGAAGGAGAAGTCGATAGTCCAGTTTTAATGAGTTTAATTAACAGCATGCAAGTAGAGAAGGACCAACGACTATGGGTTGAACAACATATATCAAAAGATATGGCTGATCAGTTATTTAACAAGCCTAAAGAAGAACTAGTGGCATTAGATAAAGAATTTATTCAGTTGTCTAAGGGAGTAAAAAGGTTGGTGGGAAAATCGGTTCATGATCCTGAGGTACAAGATTTAGTAAATAAGCATATGAAGGCAACATGTAAATTTGTTGGTGAAGAAGCAATATACACTATACAAGATTTAGAAGATCTAGAAAAAGAAAAGCTTGAAAATATGTTTTCCTCTCCATATACAAGAGAAGAGGAGAAATGGTTAAATCAAGCGATGGAGTATTATATGATTGAAAATGGTATGTATACTCCAAAGGTAGATTGAAAAATCTAACAGTGCATTATGTTAGTGAGTGTTTCCTTTTTTATGGATTCAATCTTTAATAAAAAAAGTTAGTTTGATAGCAAAAGGAATTACCCTCAAAATAAAAAATACGTTATTCTTTCTGTAGAATTATAGGAAAGGATGGCGTTTTTTGTATGTTTATTTCTGTATCTGACAAACTACGACTATTCGCACAGAAGATTCAGAGTCTTTTATCCCAAAATCCCTTACAGAATCTAACTAGAACGGTCGAAAATCTCATCAATACGAGAAAAAACAGTCTCTGATATATGAGACCACTGAAAAAGGCCACTTCATAAGAGAAAGGAATTACCCCATTTTACAATCTGTTGATCTTTAAATGTATAACCTTGTATCTCCCATTCATCAGGGATTCTATCTTAATCTGTGTCTTTTAATTCTGCTTCAACGGATTTATTATCAAATAGATTAAAATTAGGTAATAACAACATATCTTTTTTATCACTTAATAATTTTTCTTTTTTGAAAAAATCGGGAGAAAAAATATTTTTTTGTGAAATTTGTTCTTTTTCTTTTCCATCTATTGACCAAAATAATTGTAAATTAGACAAAGTATCCGTTGTATTTCGATATGCAATCTTTAATTCATACACTGTATCTTTCTCTAATTTAAGAGGTTTTTCCATCTTACCTTGATTAATAATAATTTCCCCATTAATTTGTAACATAATGTTTTTATCAGATGATGTAGAGAGTATATTTTCTCCGGTCTGGGTTGGCTTCACTCTTCCCATCCAGCGTACGGAGTGGATAGTTTGATTATCTTTCCTTACTCTTTCCTTATCTATTAGTTTATTACTTTGTTCACCAACCTTAATAGAAGCTAACTCCTAAAATTGAGCATCTTTAAAATAATATCCCAATAATCCTTGTATATTACCTTATTCTTCCACATTTGTTTTGTTATCTACTTCTTTCCATTAGCTTTACAATTTGTAATAGATAAGTTGGCATCTAGAACATCAAAAATAGCAAGAGAAAATACTCCTGCACCAGTATCACTTAGCCTATGAATTCCAATTTTTGTTTCCCACGACTGAAGTCACAAGCCCGAATCCTTATAAATTTACGAGTGAGTTTCTTAATTCTGCAGATGTCTTTTTCTGTATGTAGTTGAACTATTATCTAAAACTTATTAATTCAACTTTAATACTATTTTATTGCGATTGTTTTTTGGTGTAATAGAATTTTTTTATCCCGCATTAACGGGCAGTAAGGCTCCCACCTCAAAATTCGGCGAATGCGAGGAAGTTAGGTGGGAGATAACTGCCTGTTAATGCCCGATTGGTTCAACTAATAATCAGTGGGGATGGACAAAACCCCCACTGATTAAAGTTTCACTTTATCTTGTGCAAGCAGTATAGTACCATTAAACGTATTCTCAATCTGTTTTTTCACCTTATTTCAATCTATCATTGTTAACTTCCTCTTCAGAAATTTGGAATTACTGCATAAGAACCCTATATGTTAACTTTCTCTTTATACCACTTTGACTGCATATGAAATAATTCTTTATACTCCCCATTAAGCAACATCAATTCATCATGGGTTCCTTGCTCAATAAGTTTACCGTCTTTCAAAACCAATATAGCATCCGCATTTATACAACTTCCTAGACGGTGAGTTACAAATATTGAAGTTTTTCCTATAGAAATATCTAAAAATTGTTCAATAATTCTCGTCTCACTAATGGGATCCAAGGCTGCAGTAGGTTCATCTAGAATAATAATTGGACTATCTTTAAATAAAGCCCTACTTAAGGCAATTTTTTGCCACTCTCCTCCCGAAAGTTCTCTTCCAAATAAGGTCGCTCCAATGTTATCTGAATACGTTAAGTTATACTTGTCTAGTAATTGATTAGAGCTGGAACTTTGCATAACCTTCATAAGCCTACTTATGATTTCAGGGTTTTCTTCTTTGTCTAAAGTTATATTTTCTAATATTGACATCTCATACTTTAGGAAGTCTTGAAAGACTGTACTAAACATTTTCCCCCTAATTTCTTTTGTTATAGGGATATCATTTAATAAAACTGTACCTACTGTAGGTAAGTATAATCCTGTCATACACTTAACTAATGTGCTTTTTCCTGAACCGTTCCTTCCCACAATTGCTACTTTATCTCCAGGGTTTATATTGAAAGAAATGTTATCTAGTACAAGGTGATTATGATTTGGATAAGAAAAGGAAATATTTCTTACTTCCAAGCTCTTGAATTCTTTTATTTTTGCATCTACACTTGAAATCATTTTCTCTGTAGGAATCTGTGTTTTAAACTCATAATAGTCATTAATAGATAGAGAGTCTCTAAAAAGTCTCCCTAATGCTGATGCCATTTGATAACTAATATTTATTGAGTTTGAAAGGATTTGGGAGAGCGCCACAAACTTACTAATTGTAATCTTTTTAGTTAAAGCATAAAATCCTATTAAACTTAAAAATATACAATTTAAAGATAGCTGAAGAAAGTCAACCCACAACACTTTTTTATTATTAGTTTTTTCTAATTTATATTGTTGATTGGAGACATTCCAAAATGTCTCTTTCCATTTTTTAATCATGTAGGGAGCATGATTAAAAATGCGAAACTCTTTTGCAGCTTCTTTGGATTTAAACAAGGATTCTATATATTCAATTTTTCGTTTACTTAATATTTGAAGAATAAATTGGTCATAGTTTGATTTAGAGGTATATATATTTATCCATATTAAGATACTTACAATAAAGAATAAAAAAAAGGAAATAGACCAATGAATGGCATATAAGGCAATGATAAAACTTAAAAATGTTATAATTGATTGAAAAAATGAAAGGATTTGTTGCAGATAACTAAATGAAGTTTTCCCAATATCCAATGTAGCTCTTTCTAACGAATTATAATAATTTATATCATCATAATATATTAAGGGACTATTTGCACAGATAAAAAAAATCTCATTTTTAAAGTAATATTCCAACTTCTGAGACAGTCGAAAGCTAATAATTTTATCTAGATAGTTCAAAATTTCCAATACTATGTAATAAATAAACTGCATAAAAATGAAAAAGAAAGGAGTAATGGTAAGAGTTGAGTTATTCAAATCACTAATAAGGGCACTTATAGTCTTTTCTGTTAAATATATAAATAATAATGGAGCTCCTCCCTTTAAAACTGTACAAACTAGTATAAAGATTAAAAATATAAAAGAAACCCTATATACCGTTATAATAGTTCGTAAGGTTACTACTAATATAATCTTACTTTTGTGTATAAAATCACCAAACACAAATAACGCCCTCCATAGTTTATTATTTTATATCGTATAAATTTGTATAAAATTATATAAAAAATTCTTCCCTATATAATAGAGAAGAATTTTACACTAAATTAACAGCATTGTTGATATTCATCATCTATGCATTTGGAACCATCGGGATAAGTGTATTCCCTTTTTTGCCACATTAATAATCTTGTGTCTCCACATTTTCCAGAACAAAATGTATTCCCAATATTTTTAACGCTACTATATTGGCTTGGACATGCCATAATACTTCACCTCCTTTCAATGAAGTAAGATTTTATTCATAATCTACACATAATGGGGAAGAACATAATTAACAACACTGTTGATATTCATCATGGGTACATTTGGAACCATCAGGATAAGTAAATTCTCTTTTTTGCCACATTAATAGTCTTGTGTCTCCACATTTTCCAGAGCAAAATGTATTCCCAATATTTTTAACACTACTATATTGGCTTGGACATGCCATAATACTTCACCTCCTTTCAATGAAGTAAGATTTTATTCATAATTTATCACTAGTGTCGCATT
>NUMR01000118.1 GCA_002578045.1 Bacillus cereus | reverse complement strand
ATCCACTACTGCCACCGCATTAGGTGTACGATTTACTTGCTCTTCAAACAGATGATGAATCGCACTTTCCTGTGGATATGCTACGGCATTATTATTCCACTCTTCCAACTGTTTTTGCTGTAACCCTGACAGCATAGGCAACTTAGCTAATGATTTATCAGGATGTTCCACGATTAAATTCAACCAGTTTTCAAAATGTTCGGCCATGGATTCGATAGTTAAACTGTCAAATAAATCAGTCCTATAAACAAAAGTAAGCAATAAACCCTCTTCCACTTCTGCAGCAGTTAAACTTAAATCAAATTTGGCGATTGGAGCGTTGCTCTCCATTACTTCTATATTTCGTCCATATAGCTGTGGTAGCTCCTGTCCCGTATTTTGCAAAGTAAACATCGTTTGGAAAATTGGAGAATGACTTGTACTTCGTTCAGGTTGGATAACCTCTACAATTTTCTCAAACGGAACATCTTGGTACTCATACGCCTTCAAAGCTTTTATCCGTACTTGAGACAACAACTCTTGAAATGCCGGTGCACCACTTAAATCAGCTCGATAAACCAACGTGTTAACAAAGAAACCAATCAATCCTTCAATCTCTCGATAATTTCGATTTGCAATTGGGCTACCAACAATAATATCCGATTGTCCTGTATAGCGGGCAAGGAAACTTTGATAAGATGCCAACAAGGTCATGAAAAGCGTGGCCCCTTCTCGACGACTAAGTTCGTTTAATTTATCCAATAATGAGCGTGACAACATCACATTATGAGTTAAACCACGGTGGTTTTGCACCGGAGGACGCGGACGATCCATTGGCAACATTAAGACCGGTAACTCACCAGACAATTCTTCCTTCCAATATGCAAGCTGTTGATGTAGTACTTCCCCTTTCAACCATTCCCTTTGCCATTGAGCAAAATCGGCATATTGAACCGGTAGTGGCGCAAGCTCTGCTGTTTTTTCGCCAATCGCCTCCTCATAAAATGCCATCCATTCTTGAAGTAAGATTTCCATCGACCATCCATCTGAGATAATATGATGCATATTACACAGAAGAATCCATTCTTCTTTTGAAATTTTCACGATTTGTCCACGGAACAATGGCCCTTTCTCTAAGTCAAATGGGGATTCAACTTCAGTTTGAATCCATTGCTCCAACTTACTTTCTCTCTCCTCTGAAGAAAGCTTAGTTAAATCCATGTGTGGGAGAGTACGGAAAATATACGGTTGAACCTGCTGCACGGGATGACCATTCACTTCATGAAATACCGTCCGTAAAGATTCATGACGCTCTATCAACTGATTCCATCCCAACTCCAATGCTTCAAGTAACCAATTCCCTGTAAGACGGCACACCATTGGCATATTATAAAGTGCACTATTAGGTGCAAATTGATCGATAAACCATAAGCGCTGTTGGGCATAAGAAAGTGGTATGTTATTTCCTCGTTCCATCGGCATCAATGGTGGCATTTCTTCTCGTTTTTTGCTTCCCTTACGTAACTGATCTATTCGCTTTGCCAATGCCTCGACCGTTGAATATTCGAACAGTTCACGTACCGGTAATTTGATTTGAAAGACTTCTTGCAAGCGTGAGACCACTTGTGTAGCAAGTAAAGAATGACCACCAAGTTCAAAGAAAGAATCCTGAACACCAATGTTTTCTATTCCTAGCACTTGACTCCACACTGAAGCGATAAGTTCTTCCAGCGGAGTTCGTGGGCAAACGGTATTTTCAGTAGATAGTTCACTAGGTATAGGCAATGCCTTCAAATCAAGTTTTCCATTCGGTGTAAGTGGTAAAAGCTCCATCTCAATAAAGTTTGTTGGGACCATATAATTTGGTAAATGTGCTTGTAGATGCTCTCGCCATTCTTTGACACTTCCTTCACCAACTACATAAGCTACTAATCTCTTATCGCCTGGATCATCCTCTCGCACTAATACAACTGCTTCTTTTACAGAAGAATGTGCCTGCAAAACTGCTTCAATTTCTCCCAATTCAATCCTAAAACCACGAATTTTCACTTGGTCATCTATACGACCATGGAACTGGAGAGTACCATCAGAAAGATAACTTGCTTTGTCTCCGGTGTAATAGAGACGTTTTCCTGACTTGAATGGATGCGAAATAAATTTTTCCTTTGTAAGATCCGGACGATTAGCATATCCACGAGCAAGACTCTTTCCTCCAATATAGAGATCTCCAATCACACCAATTGGTACTAGCTGAAGATGAGAATCTAACACATAAACTTCTGAATTCGCAATCGGTCGACCAATCGATGGCGTACCTGTTGTCACTCCTACAGGTACATAACAATCCGTGGTAACAACGGTATTTTCCGATGGACCATACTGATTGATTACCGCAAAAGGAATATGTTTAGATGGATACTGCGTTAATTGATCCCCGCCCGTAATGATAAAACGAAGATCCGTCTTCTCTGGCCAAGATAATTGCAAGAGCCTTTCCAGAATAGGTGTAGGTGCAAAACTAACTGTTATCCGCGAATCAATGAGCCAGTCTCTTAGTGCTTCTGGATTAATTCTCAATTCCTCTGTTGACAAGTAGAGTGCTGCACCAGCAGTTAGATACGGCCAAATCTCCTGGACAGCCGAATCAAAAGCAATCCCCGCAATCTGAGTCGCACGATCCTCTTCTGTAATACGATACACTTCTTGATGCCAAGAGACCATATTCATTAATGAGCGATATTCAACCATGACACCCTTTGGCTTTCCTGTAGAACCAGAGGTATAGACGATATAAGCTAAGTTCTCTGGATTTATCTGCCGTGTAGGTGCCATTATACTTTCCGCTGTTAATTCTTCTAACTTCACCATTTCGACCTGTTCGGAAAGGACTTCTTGTCCTTCCGCCGTCACTACAATTTGAATTCCTGCATCTTCAATCATGTATTCTAACCTTGATTTTGGATACAACGGATCTAAAACGACATAAGCTCCACCAGCTTTTAATATGCCTAGTAAACTTGCCATAAGCTCAGCTGACCTCGGAAGATAAACTCCCACAACTGATTCTGGAGCTACTCCTTTTCGCTGTAAAACATTTGCCAACTGATTTGCTTGCGCATCCAGTTCACCGTAAGTCCACTCTTTTGTTTGATCAACTACGGCAATCGCATCAGGACGCTTTGCTACTTGTTCCTCAAATCTGTCGCAAATAAGACCCTGTGGGGACATTTCCATTACAGTGTCATTCCATGTTTCTAATAACAAAGTACGCTCTGATTCAGATAACATGCTCAAACTATGCAACGGATTTTGCGGGTGATGGGAAACTTCGTGTAACCATTTCTCAAAGTGTCCTGCCATCCGTTCAATAGTTGTAGCATTGAATAAATCCTTATTGTATTCAAAAGTAAAAAGTAATCCATCTTCCGTCTCAGCTACCATTACACTTAAATCAAACTTTGCGATTGGACTAGGGCTTTCTATCATTTCAATACTTCTACCAGATAATACCGGGAACTCTTGTTTCATATTTTGCAAGATGAACATAGTCTGGAAGATTGGCGAATGACTTGTGCTCCGCTCTGGTTGTACAACTTCTACAATTTTTTCAAAAGGGATATCTTGATATTCATACGCCTTCAATGCTTTTTGACGAACCTGAGACAGAACATCCTGAAATGTCGGTCTACCACTCAGATTAGCCCGATAAACCAACGTGTTAACGAAGAAACCAATTAGTCCTTCAATTTCCCTATAATTTCGATTAGCAATTGGACTTCCGACCAGAATATCTTCTTGTCCCGTATAACGTGATAGAAAACTTTGATATGCAGCCAACAGGGTCATGAAGAGTGTAGCCCCTTCTTGACGACTAAATTCGTTCAATTTGTCGTGTAGCGCGCTTGGCAGAACTAGAGTGTATGTCGCCCCATGATGAGATTGTATTGCGGGACGCGGGCGATCCATAGGAAGTTGGAGCACAGGAAGCTCACCAGACAATTCTTCCCTCCAATATTGGAGTTGTTGATCAAGCACTTCCTCCTTCAGCCATCCTTTTTGCCACTGAGCAAAGTCGGCATATTGAACCGGCAATGGTTCAAGTTCTGCTACCTTTCCATCCGTAGCTTTCTCATAGAATGCCATCCACTCTTCAAGTAGGACTCCCATTGACCATCCATCTGAAATGATATGATGTAGAGTACAAAGGAGAATCCATTCTTCCTCTCCCACTTGCAACATACTTGCCCTGATCAGTGGGCCCTCGCCTAAATCAAACGGCATTTCTGTTTCTTGTTGAATTAAACGTTTAACTTCTTCTTCTCGGTCTTCTGGAGAAAGCATAGTTACATCTATTTTCGGAATTGATTGAAAAGTATACGGTTTAATTTGCTGCACAGGGTGACCGTTCACTTCATGAAAGACCGTCCGTAATGATTCATGCCGCTTTATTAGCTGATTCCATCCCGTTTCCAATGCCTCAGGTAGCCAACTCCCTGTAAGGCGGCATACCATTGGCATATTGTAAAGTGCACTATTAGGCGTAAATTGATCGATAAACCATAAGCGCTGTTGGGCATAAGAGAGCGGAATAGTTTCCCCTCGTTTCATCGGCATTAGTGGCGGAATCTCTCGTTTTCTATCCCCTTTACGTAACTGATCTAATCGCTTAGCCAGCGACTCCACCGTTGCATACTCAAATAGTTCACGTACCGGTAATTCGATTTGAAAAATTTCTTGTAAGCGTGAAACTACTTGAGTAGCTAGCAGCGAGTGACCACCGATTTCAAAAAAAGAATCCTGAACACTAATATTTCTTATACCTAACACTTGACTCCATACGGAAACGATAAGCTCCTCTACTGGTGTTCGTGATGAAGTAATATCTTCACTTATGGACTGTGCTTCCAATTCCAGTAAGGCTTTCCGATTAACCTTACCATTTGGAGTGAGTGGCATCGCTTCAACTTGGAAAAAGTATGCCGGAACCATATAATGTGGCAGTTGCTTCTTGAGATATTTACGCCACTCTCCAGCATCCCCTTCACCCACTACATAAGCTACTAACTGCTTATCTCCTGGACGATCTTCCTTCACCAACACAACAGCCTCTTTTACAGATGAGTGATTATGTAAAGATGTTTCAATCTCTCCCAGTTCAATTCGGAATCCTCTGATTTTCACTTGATTATCTATTCTTCCGATATACTCCAAGTTACGATCACTCATATATCTCACCAGGTCACCCGTTCGATATAATCGTTCTCCTTCCTTAAAGGGGTGCGGAATGAAACGTTCAGTAGTTAAATCTGGTCGATTAAAGTAGCCACGTGCCAAGCCTACTCCACCAAGGTAAAGTTCCCCCGTCACACCAATCGGTACCACTTGTTGATGTTGATCCAATACATACAACTCTGTATTATCAATTGGACGACCAATTGGAATAGTCATTGGTTCTTGTTCTAAATCACAATCATAATAAGTCACATCCACAGTCGCTTCGGTAGGACCATATAAATTAATTAACCTTGTTTGCTGAACATCGTAAAATACCCCCTTAAACCGGCGAACCTGTTCAGTGTTTAATGCTTCTCCACTAGTAAAAACCTGACTTAAAGACGATACATCCCTTTTCGACTTATATTGTTCCATGTAATCCAAGAAAGTAGATAACATCGACGGAACAAAGTGCATTGTGGTCACACGATATCGTTCGATATACTCCTCAATCATCGCAGGATCTTTCTCACCTCCGGGTGAAAGTAAACAAACACGCGCTCCTACAAATGACCACCAAAATAATTCCCAGACAGAAACATCAAACGAAAACGGTGTCTTTTGTAGGATTGTATCTTCCACAGATAATGGATATTTTTTCTGCATCCACTGTAGACGGTTGATGACCGAATGATGTTCAATCATTACTCCCTTCGGATTCCCCGTCGAACCCGAAGTGTATATGATATATGCTAAGTGATTTGCTGTTACTCCACTCACTGGAGCCAAGTTACTCTCTTTAGAAATCATCACTTGATCCCGGTCTAAACAAATTGCTTGAATATCTTTAGGTAACCAGTCCTGTAGTGCCTCTTTTGTTAACAACACTTGAATTTGTGAATTCTCTAAAATGTATCTCAGGCGGTTTTCGGGATAACTTGGGTCCAGTGGGACATAAGCCCCACCTGCTTTCAAAATCCCAAAGAGACCAATAATTATATCAGGAGAACGTTCAACACATATACCGACCAATGATTCAGGTCCTATCCCCTGTTTTTGTAGATAATGTGCCAATTGGTTCGATTTTTCATTGAGTTCTTGATAAGTTAGCTTTCCACCTTCATAAACTACCGCCACTGCATCAGGTGTACGTGCAACTTGCTGCTCAAATAGCTCATGAATCATACACTCATGACTATAAACTACGTCAGTATCATTCCATTCTTCTAAGAGATGTTTCTGCTCTGTGTCCGATAACATTGACAGCCTTGTATATGATTCATCTGGATGATACGCTATTTCATTTAACCAGTTCTCAAAATGGTCTGCCATACGTGCGATGGTACTACCATCAAATAAATCCGTGTTGTATTCAAAAGAGACAAATAGACCTTCTTCCACTTCGTAGGCAATTAAACTCAAATCAAATTTTGCAATAGACATATTACTTTCTACCCTTTCGATACTTCTACCAGGCAGATCTAGTCGTTCTTGTTTTATATTCTGTAGTGTAAACATAGTCTGAAAGATAGGAGAATGACTCATACTTCGTTCAGGTTGCACAGCTTCTACCACTTTTTCAAACGGTATATCTTGGTATTCGTAAGCTTTTAACGCCTTTTTCTTTGTTTGAAACAAAATCTCCCGAAAAGTAGGAGTTCCACTCAAATCTGAACGGTAAACTAACGTATTAACAAAGAAACCAATTAATCCTTCTACTCCCTTATGATTCCGATTTGCAATCGGACTTCCGACGAGAATATCTTTTTGCCCCGTATAACGGGCAAGAAAGCTCTGGTATGCAGCCATTAAAGTCATAAATAAGGTAGATCCTTCTTGTCGACTTATATCCTTCAATTGACTGAGCAATTTATAAGGAAAAATCACGTGATGCGTATCCCCAGCGTAAGTTTGCGTAACCGGTCGAGGTCGGTCCACTGGTAGTTGTAATATAGGAAGCTCCCCAGACAATTCTTCCTGCCAATACGTAAGTTGACGATTTAGCACATCACCTTGCAACCACTCCTTTTGCCATTTCGCAAAGTCTGCATATTGAATGGATAGTGAACTTAATTTAACAGGATTGCCGCCAGTTTCTTCTTCATAGAAAGCAAGTAATTCATTCATGAATATACCGATGGACCAAGCATCAGAAATAATATGATGCATCGTACACAGTAATAACCATTCATCCTTTCCTAATTGAACAAGCTGATTACGAATTAAAGGGCCATTCATTAAATCAAATGGTTCTTGCGCTTCTCTCGCAATTAAACTATCTACCTCTTTTTCTTTTACTTCTAGGGGATGTTGAGAGTAATCCCTTACAGGTAATGCTCTAGGAAGGAATTCGACAATTTGTTGTACAGGTTGTTCTCCTACTTCTTTAAAAACAGTTCGTAATGATTCATGACGTTCAATGAGTCGATTGAATCCCTTTTCTAATGCTTCAGGAATCCAATTTCCCTTTAGATGCCATACCGTTGGAATATTATATAAAGAACTGTTTGGATTAAATCTATCCATAAACCACAAACGTTGTTGTGCATAGGACAACGGGAGTGCTTCTTTATTCTCCTTTTTTTGCATTTGCTTCTGAAGCCAAGCTCTCTTCTCAGGAGAAAGTGAACTCAGCTTTTCAAGTAAATCACTTCTCATTTTTTTACCCCTTCCTCAACCAGATTACCCTCGAATATTCCTTGTGCTTCTTCCTCTGATAGCTCTTCTAATTGCTTAAGCAATTCAAGTAATTCTTCATCGTTACTCACTTCTGCTTCTTTTTGAATATAGTCTTGAAGGCTTATATTCTCCTTACTATCATTCTGCATTTCTTGATTTTTGTTATAGAGCAATTGATCAATCTGTTCTGCCAATTGCTGCACCGTATGAAACGTAAATAAATCATGCAATGGTAACTCGATTCCAAAAGCCTCTTTAAGACTGGAAACAGCTTGTGTAGCAAGTAATGAATGCCCACCTATTTCAAAAAACGAATGCTGTATCCCAATATTTTCCACACCTAAAACTTGATGCCATATCAAAACGATCGTTTTTTCCGTAGGTGTACGGGGAGCAATATAACCACTCACTATCGCCTGTCTCTCTGGGGCTGGTAAGGACTTCCTATCAATTTTTCCATTTGGAGTAAGTGGAAATGCATTCAATCCGACAAAATATGCTGGAATCATGTAATTTGGTAGCCGGGCCTTGAGATAATCACGCCACTTATGAGCATCTCCATCTCCCACAACATAGGCAACCAAACATGGATCACCAGGATAATCTTCCCGCACCATCACAATGACTTCGTTAACTAATGTATGCTTTTGTAATGTCGCTTCAATTTCTCCTAGTTCAATCCGGAATCCACGAATTTTTACCTGATGATCAATTCGGCTAAGATACTCCAAATTTCCATCCGGCAGATACCTTACTAGATCTCCAGTCCGGTATACTCGCTCTCCTTCTTTAAACGGATGCGGTATAAAACGCTCCTTTGTTAAGTCAGGGCGGTTTAAGTATCCACGTGCCAACCCTAATCCACCAATGTAAAGCTCACCAGCTACACCAATTGGAACAATTTTTTGTTCAGCACTCAGTACATATACCTCTGTATTGAAGATTGGTTTACCAATTGGTGGTACCCTGTGCATGACACCCTTTTCTAATTCCATATATGTGGAATATGTAGTATCTTCAGACGGTCCATATAGGTTGTACACCTTTTCAATCGTACTTCTCTCGTATAAATCTTGAACAAGTGAATATGGCAATGGTTCTCCAGCCAAATTCATCACCTTTACCGAAGAAGGGATTGTTTTTGCTCGAACAAGTTCCTTCGCTGCCGATGGCACAGTATTGACCAAAGTCACACCCTTGGTAGACAACTTGTCTAGATGTAGGGCATTTTCAGCAACAATCACCTTACCACCCATCGTTAAGGGAACAAACACTTCAAAAACGGATAAATCAAAGGATAACGAAGTTGAAGCCAACACTCCTGCTAAATCCTTTCTGGAATATGTGTGATGCGCCCAATGAATCATTGTTACTGTATTCCTGTGCTCAATCATTACTCCCTTTGGATTTCCAGTGGAACCTGAAGTATAGATAATATAGGCTAAGTTATCGCCCGTCACTTCACTCGTACACACCGTAGTTACTTCTTGTTCTATTTCTGCACGATCACGATCAATACAAATCACGTCAACGGATTTAGGTAAAACCATTTTTTGCTGTAACTTTTCCTGTGTCACCAGTACCTTTATATGAGCATCCTCTAAAATGTATTGCAGTCGACTTTCCGGATACGCTGGATCAATTGGGACATATGCTCCTCCTGCCTTCATAATTCCTAAGAGACCGACAATCATCTCGGATGAACGTGTAACGCAAATCCCAACCAATGATTCGCATCCCACACCATTTTTCTGTAAATAATGTGCCAGCTGATTCGAGCGTTCGTCCAACTCTCGATATGTTAGTTCTTCCTCTTCGCACACTACTGCAATTGCTTCTGGTGTTTTTTCCACTTGTTCTCCAAACAATGTATGAATCGTACTTTCTCGTATATCTACAACACCTGTTTCATTCCATTCCTCTAGTAGTTGCTTATATTCTACTTTCGATAACATATTCATTTCCGATAATAAATCTTTTGGATGAGATACAATTTGATATAACCAATGTTCAAAATGATTTGCCATACGTTCAATGGTTGTATCATTAAACAAATCAGTATTATATTCAAAGGTTAGCGATAATCCTTCTTCCGTCTCAGAAGCAAATAAACTCAAATCAAATTTCGCAACAGAAGTATGACTTTCCATGAGTTCCATGTGTCTTTCAGATAGCTGAGGAAACTCTTGTTTCGTATTCTGTAAAGTAAACATGGTTTGAAATATCGGTGAATGACTTGTATTCCGTTCCGGTTTTACGGATTCTACCACTTTCTCAAATGGAATGTCCTGATACTCGTATGCTTTTAGTGCTTTTTTTCGTATCTGCGACAAAAGTTCTTGAAACGTCGGATTTCCACTGAAATCAGCTCGATAAACCAACGTATTTGCAAAGAAGCCTATTAATCCTTCAATCTCTTTAACATTTCGATTTGCAATTGGGCTTCCAACCAAGATGTCGTCTTGTCCTGTATAACGAGAAAGGAAGCTTTGATACGCTGCCATCAAGGTCATAAATAAGGTGGATCCTTCTTGCAGACTTAAATCTTTGAGCTTTTCCTGTAGGGAATTCGCCATCATCAAGGACTGACTCGCACCACGGTGTGTTTGAACCGCGGGCCGAGGACGATCCATCGGTAATTGTAAAACCGGTAGCTCCCCAGACAATTCTTCCTTCCAATATTGAAGGTGCTGATCAAAATTTTCTTCTTTTTGCCATTCCTTCTGCCACATGACAAAATCTGCATATTGGACAGATAACTCCTTCAGTTCCACTGGTTTTCCGCTTACTGCTCCTTCATAAAAAGCCATCCATTCTTCAAGTAAAATTCCCATTGACCACCCATCCGAAATAATATGATGCATCGTACAAAGGAGAATCCATTCTTCCTCGTCCACTTTCAATACTCTTGTTCGAATCAGAGGATCTTGTCCAAAATGAAATGGTTCCTCCGCTTCGTTTTGAATGAGCCGTCTCATTTCTCTTTTCCTATCTTCCAAAGGGAGAGTTGTTAACTCCATTTGAGGCATAGGTCTGAATACATGAGATTGAACCTGTTGAAAAGGTTCTCCCTCTTGTTCTAGAATTATCGTCCGTAATGATTCATGACGCTCCAACAACTGATTCCATCCGGTCTCCAATGCTTCAATTGACCATTTACCTGTTAAGCGACACGCTGCATGAATATTGTACATCGCACTATTTGGCATTAATTGATCAATAAACCATAGGCGTTTCTGTGCATAGGAAAGTGGAATAGATTTTCCCCGTGTCACAGGTACAAGAGGTGGAACATTTCGTTTTTTACCTTCTTTGCGCAACTGATTTACTCGTTTCGCTAATGCTTCCACCGTATCGTGCTTGAAAAGTTCACGTAGTGGGATTTTAACCTGGAACAATTCTTGTAATCGAGAGACGATTTGAGTAGCGAGTAGTGAATGTCCACCTATTTCAAAGAAGGAATCCTGAATACCGATATTTTCTGTTCCTAACACTTGACTCCAAACCGAGGCAATCAGCTCCTCCGATGGCGTCCGAGGTCGAACATTTAAATCTCCTATGGGTTGCTCATCAGGTGCTGGCAAGGCCTTTCGGTCGATTTTCCCATTCGGAGTAAGAGGGAACTGTTCTAGCTCTACAAGGTGCCCCGGAATCATGTGATTCGGCAATTGATTTTGTAGATACTCCCTCCACTTTCGGGTATTTCCATCGCTTATTACATATGCAACCAATCGCTGATCGCCCGGACGATCTTCTCTAACTAATACGAGAGCCTTCTTAATAAACGAACATTTTTCTAAAATTGCTTCAATTTCTCCAAGTTCAATCCGAAAACCACGCATTTTTACTTGATGATCCATTCTACCTATAAATTCTAAATTTCCATCAGTTACATATCTTACTGAATCTCCTGTTCGATATAGTCGTTCTCCCAATCGAAATGGATGTGAAACGAATTTTTCGGCAGTGAGATTCGGACGATTTAAGTATCCACGTGCTAAACCAGCACCACCAATATATAACTCACCCTCTATCCCTATTGATTGTAAGCGTTGATTTTGGTCTAATACATATAATTGCGTGTTCTGTATCGGCTGCCCAATAGAAATAAATTCTTGATTAGGCTGAATGTCACATGCATTTACATAAATAGTAGCTTCAGTTGGTCCATAAAAGTTAGTTAATTTTACTTGTCCGCTATGATTCCATTGCTGTTGAAATCGTCTAACCAGCCCTGAGCTTAGTTCTTCTCCACCAGAAAATACATGACGCACGGACGAACATTTCATGTTCAATTCAGTATGATTGAAGTAATCTAAGAAAACAGATAACATCGAAGGAACAAATTGAACAATAGTAACCTGATGTTTTTCAATTACTTCAGCTATAATGGTAGGATCTTTCTCTCCACCTGGAGGCAGAAAAGATACACTTGCTCCAACGTTAATACCCCAAAATAACTCCCAAACAGATATGTCAAATGAGAATGGAGTTTTCTGCAAGACCACATCCTTTTCAGAAAGTGGATATTGATGTTGCATCCATTCTAGGTAATTAATTACTGAATGATGCTCAATCATCACTCCCTTTGGATTCCCTGTAGATCCTGAAGTATACATAACATATGCTAAATTTCTTCCTGTTACACCACTTATACATGGGGTTGATTCTTCTTTTTTAATTGCAGTATAATCTTGATTCATGCAAATCGTTTCAATATCTTCAAATATATATATTTTTTTCAAATTTTCTTCTTTCACGAGTACTTCGATTCCAGCATCCTCTAATATATATTGAAGCCGACTCTCTGGATAAGTAGGCTCAAGTGGAACATACGCCCCTCCTGATTTTAGAATACCTAATAAGGCTATCATCATTTGTAATGAACGTTCCATATATACCCCGACTAGAGACTCTGGACCTACACCACGCTTTTGTAAATAATGTGCTAGCTGATTAGCACGCTCATCCAACTCTTTATAGGTAATTTGTTCATTTTCGTAAATAGCTGCGATTGCTTCTGGCGTTTTCTTAACTTGCTCCTCAAATACCGTATGAATCATGCCTTCAGCTGAATATTTTACTTGAGTATTATTCCATTCCTCTAATAACTGTATCTGCTCTTCTATTGTTAAATGAGTAATTTCGGAGAGCTTTGAATCTAAGCTCTTTGTCATCTGAATTAATGTTTGCAATAAGTGACCCTGCATTCGATTTATTGTTTCTTCATTAAAATAGCTCCGGTCATACATCAACTTTAAAGTAATTTCCTTACTAGGCATTACAATGAGTGTTAAAGGATAATTTGTTTGTTCCGCGCTCTTAACATCTAGTAATCTTAAATCATCATTTCTCTCACCTTGAATTGGATAATTTTCAAACACATACAAGGTATGAAATAACGAGCTATTCCGTGGAACCTCACTCCATCCTTGAATATCAACCAACGAATTATATTCATATTGTCTTCGTTCCATTTCTTTCATCTGTATTTTTCGAAGCCAATCTACTACTGATGTATCATCCGTTAATCGAATTCTAGTAGGCAATGTATTAATAAATAGGCCCACCATATTCTCTGCTCCTATCAAATCAGTAGGACGCCCAGAGCTAGTTACGCCAAATACAATGTCATTTTCACCGCTATACCTACTCATCAAATAGGCCCATGCGCCTTGTACTAACGTATTCAATGTTAATCGACTATTTCGTACCCACTCTTGTAAATTCTCAGTGAGTTCCTCAGGTACCTGATAAACACACTCTCCATAGCCCTTCTCCTGTCCTTGATCCTTTCTTTCCATCGCTAATGGAGTAGGTGCATAAAACCCCTTTAATGCTTCTGTCCAAAATTCCTCCGCTTGACTTTGATCTTGTTTATTTATCCACTGGATATATTTTTTATAAGGAAGAGATTTAGGAAGATTCAACAATTCTCCCTTTATCATCTTGAGATAAACTTCAATCACTTCACTAAAGACCAATGACACACTCCACCCATCTAGCAAAATATGATGATGTGTCCAAATGATTCTCGTTTCCTCTTCTGCTTCTTTAATTGCAGTGACCCTCATCAACGGTGCTTCATCCAATAAAAATCCTTTTCTACGATCTGCCATCAAAAACTGGTGTAATTTCTTCTCCCTCTCCTCATGTGAATGGGCACTCCAATCCTCTTGATGAATAGTAAAAGGAAGACGTTGGTAAACTACTTGCAGAGGTTTTTCTACTTCCTCCCACACAAATACTGAACGTAGAACCTCATGTCGATGAATAACATATTCCCAAGCCTTTTCAAAAGCAGCAACATCCAATTGCCCCCCGAGCAAAAAGCCTACTTGTACAATGTAGGAAAAAGAATGTTCATCATCTTGATCGTATAAAGTATGAAACAGTATTCCTTTTTGTAAAGGTGATAATCCATATATATCAATAACGTCTCCCATCTTTACACCCTCTTTTTTGTTAATTTAAGTAATACTTTGTTCAAGCTTTCTTCCGTAAGGTCCTCTGCATCAGCAAAATCTGATACTGTAAAGACAGACTCAGTTGCTGGTTTATTTATAAGTTGACGAAGATGCATCAACATGCCATCTGCTATCGCTTGAATTTTCAATCTAGAAAACTGTTCTCTACTATACATCCAAACAAAATGTAACTTCTCATCTTTTATCATACTGATAACATCAATTAGATGCGATGGCTTGGAATCCGGAGCATGATCTAAAAATGTAAATCCTGTCTCTTGCATAAACAAAGATTCCTTTGAAAACACTTGATCAAATTGGCCCAAATAGTTAAAGCTTATTGAAGGCTTTTGCTGATAAAACGGAAGTAATTCTTTTTTCAAGTAACGTAAAATACCATAATCAACTCCACGATTTGGAATTCGACGCAATTGATCTTTTACAGCCTTTAATCCTTCAATAGGTGTTTTAGTTCCTTGAAAGTTTAGATGAACAGGATAAATACTCGTGAACCAGCCCACTGTCCGTGATAGATCAATACCTTCAATCATCTCTTCTCTCCCATGTCCTTCTAGATGAATAGAAACCGTTTGCTGATTTGTACAATCGACGATAGCTTGTCCTAATGCTGCCAATAGTACCTCATTAATCCTTGTCTTATGAGTCACTGGAACTTCTTGTAACAATTCATGTGTTTCTTCTACTCCTAAAGTCCTCGTCACTTGATCCATTGATTCTTCTGTTGTTTCTCGTATTGGGTAGTCCATTGGAATTTTCATCGTTTCTTTTTCTACCTGTTCATTCCAATAATTTTGTACTTCTTTTGAAATACCCGAATCACTGTATGTCTGCAATCGTTCCGACCACTCTTTAAAAGATGTACTTTTCGCAGGTAAGCGAACTCCTTGACCTTGTTTCATCTGGTTATATACCGCCTGTAAATCTTCCAATAGAATTCTCCACGATACTCCATCTACTACTAAATGATGAATCACCCAGAATAGTCGATCATTTCCAGTTAATGTATCCTCAAAGTAAACTACTTTCATTAACGGACCTGTAACTAAATTGAAACTAGCTTGAGTAATGTTCATCTCTTCTTGTATTACTTTATTCCACGCTTGTTCATTAGCATCGTTACGTTTTACCACATGAATTACAGACTGCTCATCAGTCCCTTCATTTCTCTGTCTCCACGTTCCATTTGGTAACTGTTCGTACCGAAAACGTAAAGCATCATGATGTTTGCATAAGTTTAATATCGCTCCTTCTAATAACTTCACGTCCAATCTCTCTTTTACTCTTAAAAGCATCGATTGATTCCAATGTTCCGAACGTGTATGTTCTTGCTCAAAGAACCAGTACTGAATTGGAGTAAGAGGCACATCTCCTGTCACAATTCCCTGCTCCGCTTGTACCCCCTGAGTTTCTATAGCCACTTGTGCCAACTCGGAAATGGTTGGGCATTCAAACATTTGCTTTGGAGTAAGTTTTAATCCCACTTGACTTGCTTGAGATATGATTTGAATACTAAGAATCGAATCGCCACCAATTTCAAAGAAGTTATCATAGACCCCCACCTTTTTAACACCTAATACTTGCTTCCAAATGGTAGCCAATATCTTTTCGTTACTATTCCGAGGGGCAACAGATTCACTGTTAATTTGCTTTTCCTCCGACATAGGTAAGGCCTCACGATCGACTTTACCGTTAGCTGTTAGTGGAATGGCTTCCATCGTCACAAATACAGAAGGGACCATATAACTCGGTAGCTTCGCTTTAAGATACTCTCTCCACGCACCTACATTTCCATCTCCCACAACATATGCTACTAATCGTTTATCACCCGGTTGGTCTTCTCTAACAATTACAACAGCCTCTTTTATAGATGCATATGCATTTAAAGTAGACTCAATCTCCCCAATCTCAATTCGGAAACCACGTATTTTAACCTGATGATCAATTCTTCCGCGATAATCCAGATTCCCATCCGGCAAATACCTCGCTAAGTCTCCTGTCCGATATAACCTTGCTTTCGAATCACTACTAAATGGATGAGGTATAAAGCGCTCTGCAGTTAATTCAGGTCGATTTAAATACCCACGTGCAAGCCCTGCCCCACCAATATAAAGCTCACCTTCTACCCCTATAGGTACAGGTTGTTGATAAGCGTCTAGTATATATACTTCTAAATCTGGAATCCGCTTTCCGATATTACTTCTTGAAGCATACTGCACATCATCTTGAGTAATTGGATAATATGTAACATGAACTGTAGTTTCTGTAATTCCATACATATTAATTAACTGTGGTTCTTTCTCCCCATACCTTTGAAACCACGGTAACAAGCTAATAGGTTCTAACGCTTCTCCACCAAATATCACATAACGCAGCTGCAAGTTTTTATTCTCATCTTCTTGTTCACACACCTGTATTAATTGTCTGAATGCGGAAGGTGTCTGATTTAGAACTGTGACTTCTTCCTCCACCAATAATTGATAAAAATCCTTAGGCGATCGACTAATCCAGTACGGAACAACAACTAATTTCCCACCATATAATAATGCTCCCCAAATTTCCCATACTGAGAAATCAAATGCATAAGAATGAAAAAGGGTCCAAGTGTCTTTTTCATTAAACTGATACCAACAGTCCGTCGATTTAAATAAACGAATGACATTGTGATGCTCTATCATAACGCCCTTTGGATTCCCTGTTGATCCCGAAGTATAGATTACGTAAGCTAGGTTTTGGGAACTTACATCAGAAACCGGCAAGGTCTTACTTTCTTGCCCAATCTCATCTCGATCACAATCTAGGTAAATTGTTTTAACATTTTTTGGTAACCATTTCAATTCTTTTAAACTTTCTTGCGTTACGAATAACTGAATGCCAGCATCCTCTAAAATATATTGAAGTCGCTGCTCTGGATATGTTGGATCAAGTGGAGCATAAGCTCCACCAGCTTTCAAAATCCCTAAAATACCTACAATCATTTCAAGAGAACGCTCAACACACAGTCCAACTAAAATATCAGGTCCTACTCCTTTTTTCTGCAGATAATGAGCTAACTGATTTGCACGTTCATTTAGCTCCCTATAAGTAACTTTTCCTTTTTCATACGTAGCTGCAATAGCGTTTGGACAAATCGTCGCTTGTTGTTCGAACAATTCATGAATAGTTACTTGGGGCGGAAAATCAAGCTTAGGATTGTTGAACTCTACTAAACTTTTTCTTTTATCTTCATCCGAAATGATTTCGATTTCAGCTACCTTCTGCTTTGGATTTTCAAAAGTGTTTTCTATTATCGCTAACATAACGTTAAAAAAACGTTTTATCTCTTCTTTAGAAAATAACTCCTCACGATAATCAATATGTACATGTACAGAGTCTATATCAATTAAGTTTTCAATATGCACTGCGAAATCTTGTACCTCTTCACGGTTTGGAATCCATAGTGAGTCACCACTTTCATCACGATCCCTATAATCAATCGTAGTTCCGAAAAGTCTCACATTGCTGTTATTCTCTTTATTAATCTTCTTTAATAACAAATCAAATGGGTATTTTTGATGTCGTAATGATTTACTTTGTTTTCTGGACACCCTACTAATAAATGAAAGCACCTCTTCTTCTGGATCAATATCCATTCTTAGGGGAACTGTACTCACCATCATTCCAATTAATTCCCGTTCCATTTTAGTCATACGGTTGCCATAAGCCATTCCTAATGCAATATCAAGCGATGAGGTCCACCGATACATAGACAACGAGAAAGCAGCAACAAAAAGGGTATATAAACTAAATTTGTAATCTTCAGAAAATAATTCTATCTTTCTCTTCAAATGCTCGGATAATATAAACGTCTCACGTGATGCTTTCGTACTAACTTGGTACGTATTATAGGGCTTCAATCCCGTCACAGATGGAAGCGTTTTAAATTCCTCTAACCAAAATTTTTGATCTTTTTGAAAGCGACTACTATTCAAGTATGCTTGTTCATTGTCCAGAAATTGAACATATGAATTTCGAATTACGCCTTCCTCAGTCTCGCTATGCATCTCATAATAATATTTTGCAATCTGACTGGTAAATATTTGGATTGATAAACCATCCATGATAATATGATGAACATTCCCAAAGACTGCACATTCATTATCGTTTAATTTTATTAAAGCGAAATAGTATAAATTCGAATTAAATAGCGTAAGCGTTTCTTTTGTTTTCTGCTTGATCCATTTCTCAAGCAAATCTGAATCCTCCACGGAACTGAAATCAAAAAACTCAAATTCTTGTTCATCATGTTTAATAAAATATTGTTCAGGTTCCTGATGCCCATTTTCTTTTAATCTGATGCACAAACCGTCATTTTCATTGATAACACGATTCACAACTCGGTTTAATTTTGAATAATTCATTTTTCGATGAAGTTTAAATAAGAACCTTAAATTGCATATCCCCTTATCAGAATGAATAACTTCTGTATACCATATTCTTCTCTGCGGGTGACTTAATGGATAACATTCCTCATTGGTCATAAAAAATCTTCCCTTCAAAAATTATTTACTCTTATAAGTTCGTGTTTATGTTTAGCCCATAAATATTTCTGCAGTGATACCCCCATTACTCCAATGATAATAAGTCCGATTCCGCCATAAACATAAAGTTGAGTTACTCCAAACAAATGAACTAATGGGCCACTCATAGCAGGAGAAATAATTAGAACTGCGTTTGTTAAACTACTTTGAATACCAAATACCCTCCCTACTTGATCTTGATGAGATTCTATTTGTAAAATGACCTGATTAGATACAAGCATCAATCCACTTCCAATACCAGCGATAAAACTAATCAGATAAGCCAAAACGAAGACCGTGCCGGGCGTTATCAGACCAATGCCTCCAAAACCAATTCCCATTAAAATCATACCCCCACATACTACCCAACCATATTGAAAATGTTTTAATTTCTGAGTTAATAATGCACCAAGTATTCCCCCAAGACCAATAATAGAAATGATATACCCCATTTTACTTTTATCATGTGGAAATAAGTCCTTAAATAAAGTAGGGAACTGTGAATCTACTAATTGTAATACTGCCATAGCAATTGTAACGAAAATCATAGTTGCTAATATTATCCGATTAGATAAAACATAACCCCACCCTTGTAACCAAGCGGTCCAAGTGCTTTGCTCTCGCTTTTCAACAAGTTCTTTTGATAGAGCTTCTTTGAATTTTATTGTAGGTATCAGAACCAAAGTAGCTAGTAAACAACTTATAGCCCTTATAACGAGACAGAACTCTGGCTGAAACCAGCTTAGCAACATGCCTCCTATAAGTGGACCTACTATCTTGGTTCCCTGCTCAACTATTCCATTGATACTTACTGCTTTAGTAAGCAAATCAGGGGACACAATTTGTCTTGTTAGTGTTTGCTGTGCAGGATAATAGAAAACAATAAAAATAGAACGAATCATTAATGCTAATAAAAGCCAATGGATACTTTGTACAAATAAAAGAGCAATTGTTATTAGACCCACCATAAGATTACAAAACATCATAATTGGAATTTTTCTAAAGCGATCTGCAATAACTCCTGCCCATGAACCAAAGATAATTCCGGGAAGTGCATATGCAACAGGAATCAATCCAATCATAATAGGGTCTACTTCCCATTCAAATCCCACAATAGTCATAATAGCTAACATATCAATAAACACACCAAGCATAAGCAGTGAATAGGCAGAGAAAACCTGTAAATAAACCCTATTCCCTAATAGACTTTTTGAATCGATAGTTTTCATAAAACGGGCTCCTTAAGTTTACTAAAACCGATGTTTTTGTGTACACAACACCCTTTTTGCACGTAATTTTTCATTCTAAATATTTCCACTTAAACTTTAACACTATCCAAATTTCAACTAACTATAAAGTGAAACTTTAATCAGTGGGGATTTTGTCCATCCTCCACTGANNTTCCTCGCATTCGCCGAATTTTGAGGTGGGAGTCTTACTACCCGCAAATAGTGGGATAAAGTTCAATACCTTTTAAATAATTTACGTATTCAAATATATTTTGTTTTAGTTCTTACACATTTTCTTCTGACTTTAAAATAATCTTCTTTACCTATAAATGAAGACGGATTAGGTAATCTGTAGTCATGTTATCATGACTACAACATTAAACAACGAGAATAATTCATTAATTTTTTGGGGCAATTTTTTTAAATTCATATTCTATAAGCTACAACTCTATTTGATGAAAATAATTAATTAATAACTATGTAACCTTACTATTTACAGCAGTTTGAACATCAAACCCACACCCCTTTTCAGAACTTTCTTTTTCATATGTAAAATACTATCACACAACTTTTCCAGCTACTATCTTCGTAAAGTTGAAATAATCAAATTAGAAAATTCAGACATAAAAACAATATACTAACTCACTCTAATGTTCATCGAAGATTTATGGTTCTGTTGCAAAGTGTTTAAAACTAAGCTAAACTTTTGCAAAACAGGGTGAAGGAAATCATAAAGTGAAACTGTAATCAGTGGGGGTTTTGTCCATCCCCCACTGATTATGAGCCCACACCAATCGG
>NUMR01000117.1 GCA_002578045.1 Bacillus cereus | reverse complement strand
TTTTAGGGGTCACTTCATAAGGATGGCTTTTTATTTTTAATTTTCAGTGATGAAAATTCAGAATTTTCTTTAAAAAATTAATAATTCACGTTATAATAACATTTAACTTGATGAAGAAAGGGAGAAGGGAAATGGATATCACAAAGGAATTTGTTTTGTCAAAAGATCAGTTAATTGAGTGGAGAAGGTACTTTCATAAATATCCGGAGTTATCTTTTCAAGAAGAAAAAACATCGCAATTTGTATTCGATTTACTTCAGAAAATCGAATATTTAGAAGTCTCAAGGCCTACTAAATATAGTGTAATGGCAAGGCTAATTGGTAAACAATCGGGTAAAACAATTGCGGTTCGAGCTGATATGGATGCTCTTCCTCTTCATGAAGAAAATGAGTTTGACTTTATTTCTACATATCCAGGTGTGATGCATGCATGTGGCCATGATGGACATATAGCGATATTACTTGGAGTTGTACATAAGTTAGTAGAGGAAAGAGAGAAGGTGAAAGGGGAGATTCGTTTTCTATTCCAACATGCAGAAGAAAATTTTCCTGGTGGTGCAGAGGAAATGGTTGCAGCGGGTGTAATGGAAGGTGTCGATTATATTATTGGTGCCCACCTGTGGGCGTCGTTAGAGGTTGGCAAAATAGGTGTAATTTATGGTCCTGCAATGGCTGCACCGGATGTTTTTAAAATTACGATTGAGGGAAAAGGGGGGCATGCTGGAATCCCTCATGAAACAGTTGATAGTATTGCAATTGGTACGCAAGTGGTTTCGCAGCTTCAGCAAATTGTATCTCGCCTCACGAATCCGTTAGATTCCCTTGTAGTATCTGTTACGCAATTTCATGCTGGGACAACCCATAATGTAATTCCGGAACAAGCAGAGATTGAAGGGACAGTGAGGAGTTTAAGACATGAGTTACGAGAAGAAACAGAGGAGAAGATTGAACGGATTGTGAAACATATTACGGAATCTTACGGAGCGAAATATACATTTTCTTATGAATATGGATATCGACCAGTTGTAAATGATTATGAAGTTACAGAGTTTATTGAACAAACGGCATTCCAGCTTTATGGAAGGGATCAGGTTGTTCGTTTGCAGCCAACGATGGCTGGGGAAGATTTTTCAGCGTTTTTACAAAAGGCACCAGGGACATTCTTTTTTATCGGAGCAGGAAATAAAGAGAAAGGAATTATATATCCTCACCATCATCCTCGTTTTACGATTGATGAAGATGCATTACCGATCGGAGTGGAAGTCTTTGTATCATCCATTATGAATTTCATAAATAAAGGAGAATGAGATGAAAAAAATACACCTATTAGCACTTATTCCAGTTTTTTGTTTAGTTGTTGGACCAGTATTTGCGAATTCAGTTACTCCTTACGTAATGGGAATGCCGTTTTTATTATTTTGGGTATTAATATCAGTGCTCATTGCGTCTCTGTGTATGGGGCTTGTATATGTATTCGATCCTGCTAATAAGGGGGATGTAAAATGACAGCACTACTTATCATTATTTTATTTTTATTTCTCGCACTATTTTTAGGAATTCGGGCTCAACATGGAAAAGATATGAATTTAGAGCAATGGTCAGTTGGAGGAAGAGGGTTTGGAACGATTTTCGTTTTTCTCCTTATGGCAGGAGAAATTTATACGACATTCACATTTTTAGGAGGAAGTGGCTGGGCGTATAGTAAAGGAGCTCCTACTTTCTATATTTTAGGATATAGCGCATTAGCTTATATTTTATCGTATTTTTTATTGCCGCCAGTTTGGAAGTATGCGAAAGAACATAACCTTGTTTCACAGCCAGATTTTTTTGCGAAGAAATATAGGAGTAAGGCGCTTGGAATGATTGTTTCAATTATTGGTGTTATTTCTATCATTCCATATCTTGTTTTGCAGCTAAAGGGATTAGGAATTATCGTTTCAGAATCTTCTTATGGAAGGGTGTCGCCTGTCATTGCAGTATGGATTGGTGCTATTGTTATAACTATATATGTAATGGTTTCAGGTATACATGGTTCGGCTTGGACAGCTGCTTTGAAGGATATTATGATACTGTTTATCGTTATGTTTTTAGGTATATATTTACCGTATCATTATTATGGAGGATTTCAGCCGATGTTCGAAGCTGTAGAAGCAGTGAAACCAGGATTTTTATCTTTACCGGAAGAAGGAATGAGTATTTCGTGGTTTGTTTCTACTATTATATTAACGGCCCTCGGCTTCTATATGTGGCCTCATACCTTTGCTTCTGCTTTCTCTGCAAAAAATGAAACAGTATTTCGCAAAAATGCAGCAATCATGCCGCTTTATTCTTTAGTTTTACTTTTCGTATTCTTTGCAGGATTTGCTGCTATATTACAAGTTCCTATGTTAAAGGGAGCGGATGTAGATCTTTCGTTATTCCGTCTTGCTTTGCAAACCTTTGACCCTTGGTTTATTGGGATTATTGGAAGTGCGGGGATATTAACGGCATTAGTTCCTGCATCTATGCTTGTTATGGCAGCTTCGACATTGCTAGCAAAAAATATATACCGAACGATGGCCCCATCTGCTTCAGATAGACAAGTTGCTAAAGCTGCAAAATTATTTGTACCTGTAGTAACACTCGTAGCCGTTTTGTTTACATTTAAAGGAGGAGAAACAATAGGAGCACTTCTTTTAATGGGGTATAGCATTGTTACACAACTTTTCCCTGCGCTTGTATGTAGTTTGTTTCCACAACAAATTATTACGAAGCAAGGAGCGATTGCGGGAATGGGTGTTGGATTGCTAGTTGTCGCGTATATCACCTTATCTGGCTCTACTGTAGCGACGATATTTCCGAATGTCCCGCAGTATATGAAAGATTTAAATGTAGGAATCGTTGCATTGTTAATAAATATTATTGCAATGCTCATAGTTAGTGGATTGACGAGAAGTGTATCTGTAAAAACAGAGTATACAATAGTAGAAAAGTAATTCGTGCGTTAGAGCTATCTTCGAAAAGAGATAGCTTTTTTTTTGTATATATTTGTTTAAATTAGCTGAATCTAATTAAAAAGTTGTTAAAAAGGAAGTTAGGTGGGGAAGTTGTTAGAGCTAAAAGGTAACTTGTTTGAAATTATGAAGGAAATCAGGGATGAGCTAGGTTCACCTAATGATTTAACGATTAGAGAAGTAGTACTTGCTGGAAGTTTTGTACGTTGTGCGGTTGTTTTTTTATCTGGATTGACAGATAAGGATAATGTTTATAAATATGTAGTTCATACACTTCAATACGAAGAAGTACCAAATGAAGCAACTGTTGTTCAAGCATTGTTGGATCGTTTTATTTGTATTACAGGAGTCGGAATGAAAACGACATTTCCGGATATTATAAATGCAATTTTAGCAGGAGACACTGTTATATTAATTGATAATATTCAAACCGCTATTGTTATTAATAGTAGGGCGTGGGAAAAAAGAAGTCTAGAACCTCCAATGACAGAAGATTTAATACGTGGACCGAGGGTTGGACTAAATGAAGATATTAATGTAAATAAAATGTTAATTCGCCGTAGTTTACGTGATCCGAAGTTAAGATTCCAATCTTATATTATGGGGAAAAGGTCGCAAAAAGAGGTGACCTTAGTATATATAGAAGATATTATTAATCCTTACATTGTAAAAGAGTTAGATCGTCGTCTTCAATCTATAGTGACAGATGTCATTTTGGAAACAGGTACGATTGAGCAATTAATTCAAGATAATAATTTTTCGCCATTTCCGCAGTTTTTGAATACAGAGAGACCCGATAATATTGTGACCTCGTTAGCGAAAGGAAAAGCGGCTATTTTAGTAGACGGATCACCGTTTGCTCTTATTGCGCCACTAGTATTTGTGGATATTTTTCAATCTGTTGAAGATCATTATGAGCGATGGGTGATTGGAACGTTACTGAGAGTTTTACGGATGGTGTCCGGTATAATAGCCGTTTTGCTGCCAGCGATGTATGTAGCGCTTGTTTCATATCATCAAGGGCTTATTCCTTCTAAATTAGCCTATTCAATAGCTGGAGCAAGAGAGGGGGTTCCATTTCCAGCATATATTGAAACGTTAGTGATGGCGTTAACGATGGAGTTAATACGAGAAGCTGGAATTAGGTTGCCGAAACCGATGGGACAAACAATTGGTATTGTAGGTGGTCTTGTAATTGGAGAAGCAGCGGTGCATGCAGGGATCGTAAATCCATTTTTAGTAATTATCATTGCAGTTACTGCAATTGCTACCTTTTCCCTTCCTGTATATAGTATTACGATTACGTTTCGGATTTTACTTTTCGTTTTTGTATTAGCTGCAACGGCTTTTGGATTGTATGGAATCATTTTAGCTCTTATCGCACTTGCTGTTCATATTACAAATTTAAAAAGTGTTGGTGTTCCGTATACAACCCCTATTGCACCCGCATTTTATAAAGATTGGAAAGAAGAATTTATTCGTCTTCCAAAAGCGATGTTGAAAGAGAGACCAGAGTACTTACGAACGAAAGATTCTACAATACGTCCAAAGGAGTGAAAATAATTGAAACCATTTCAGTATGGTGATGAAGAGATTGGATCTCGGGAACTTGGGTTTGCGGTATCATCGACCATTATTGGTATAGGGGCACTGTCTATGCCGAGAGATATTGCTAATCAAACGTTATTTTTAGACGGTTGGATTATCTTACTTCTGGGTGGAATGATTTGTGCATTTTTAGGTTGGTTTGTAACAAAAGTAGCGATATTATTTCCGAAACAAAACTTTGTTCAATATACAAGTGAACATTTGACGAAGCCTGTTGCATATACAATTAGTATCATTTTAGTGTTAATTTTTGCTGCTTTGACAGCATATGAATCCCGGAAGATTGCGACTATTTCACAGACGTATTTATTTAGTGATACACCTATACAACTACTATCATTCTTTTTCTTATTAGTTGTTATTTATGGAATAGCAGGATCAAGGGCTGCTTTATTAAGATTAAATGTTTTATTTTTACCTATCGTTTTAATTGCAATAGTGTTGCTTTCTTTATTAAATGTGAACTTAATGGAAGTAGACAACTTACTACCGGCTTTTCAAACAAATGTAAGTCAATATGTACTTGGAGTTAAAAATTCTGTTTTTACGTTTATTGGATTTGAAGTAGCGTTGTTTTACGCAGTGATGTTAAATGAGACAGCGAAAAAAGCACCGTTGGCAGTTGCAAAAGCAGTAATGGTAAATGTGCTATCGTATATTTTAATTTATTTAACGTGTATTAGTGTGTTTACATATATGACAACTCGTGGATTGACATATCCTACAATTGAATTGGGAAAAGAAATTGAAATTGGTGGAGGGTTTTTAGAAAGGTTTGATGCAATTTTCTTTACGACTTGGATTATAACTATTTATAACACTACAGCAATGTATTATGATGTCGCCTCTTTATTGTTTTGTGCCATGTTTCCGGGAGTGAAGAAACATATTTTTATTTTCGTAAGTGCTCCTATTATTTTTATGTTGAATATGATACCTAGTAATTTGGATAATTTATTAAATTATGGAACGTATTTAGCTTGGGTTGATATGGGATTTGTTGTAGTAGCGCCTTTGTTAGTTTTAATTGTATATAAAATGAAAAGAAGGAATGGTAAAAATGAAGCACCTTCTTAAAATTATGATATGTGTTGTTTTGGCTAGTTTGATGGGTGGGTGTTCTGAATTAGAAGAAATTGAAGAAAGGGGATTTGTGGTAGGGGCGGCTTATGATATTGTGAAAGAAAAGAAATCTAATCCGGTGATGAAGGGCACATACCAAATGGTACTACCAAGTAAGTTAACGCCACAAGGCACGCAGAGCAATGGGGAGAGTGAAAATTATATTAATGTTAGTGCAAAAGCAGATAGTGTTTTTGAGCAAATACGAATTATTGCTAAAAAAATCAGTCGCTCTTTATTCTTTCCACATATACAAGTGATAATTTTTTCTAAAGAATTACTTTCTAATCCGTATGTCTTGCAAAATACGTCAGATATATACATTCGCAATCATGAAATGAGAAGAAATATTCGTTTGTTCGTTTCGGAGAAAAATGCGGAAGCTATTTTAAAACAGAGTGCAAAGCCTGAAAATTTACCGGCGAAATACATTGACATGTTAGCTAATCACCCTTCGAAAAATGCACAAATGATTGAGGCGGCAAGAATTGGTGAAGTGCAGGAGAAAATGATTTCCAAGAAAAGTTTTGCGCTACCTGTTTTAGGGTTAACGAAGCAAGGTGTCCAGATGGACGGTGCTGCTTTATTTCGTGGTAAGGATAATAAGTGTGTTGGAATGATGAGTGGGGAACAAACATTGGGGATGAACTATATAATAGGTAAAAAAATTGGAGGTTTTTTTACTATCCGTAAAAAGGAGCAGCTTATTACATATGAAATTCATAAGGTGCGCCGAAAGATTAAAGTATCTACGAAAAATATTACAAAACCAAAGTTTGATATTCATTTATCACTAGAAGGAGCCTTGGCGGAGTTACATTTTAGTGATCATAAACAAATTATGAATGAAAAACGATTAAAGAAAAATATTGCGGAGGAAATGGAGAAACGTATTCAAAAATCAGTAAAACTTGTTCAAAAAAAATATAAGGTAGATGTATTGGAATTAGGGGAAGTGTATAAACGGCATAATTATAAAGAGTGGAAAAAAATCAGTAAGAATTGGGATCAAGGTGAAAATTATTTTAGTAACGCTGAAATAATTGTTCATGTTCATCCTACAATTGAACATTCGGGATCGGCTTTACTAAAGAGAATGAAATAAGGTGATGTAAGTTGTTTACTGGGTTAGGGATTAGTTGCACGATATTAATGGCGGTTCTTCCAGGAGCTATATACTTTATTCATAAAAAAATTACAACGTATGGAGCACAGCCGTGGAATACTGATGCACAAAAAAAGAAACCTGAATAATTTTCAGGTTTCTTTCGCGCAAAACATATGTGAAGGAGGATACCTTCTATGTATGCTTTGCTTTATACAAGCCCTAACCGATGTACCAATTGTGTAGAGAGGAATGTAACAACAATGGCGATAACGGTAGGGATTGCAAACGATAAGAATGTCCATTTTGCACTTTTTGTTTCTTTATATATGTTAACCAGCGTTGTTCCGCATGGGAAATGAAGAAGTGAGAACAACATTGTGTTTAACGCTGTTAACCAAGTCCAACCATTTTCTAAGAATAGATTTTTAATTTGGTTAAAATCATCAATTTCAGTTAAAGCACCAGTTGATAAGTAAGACATTAATAAAATTGGAATAACAATTTCATTAGCGGGTAATCCAAGAATAAACGCTGCTAGAATGAAACCGTCAAGGCCTAACATTTTCGCGAATGGGTCTAGGAAGTTTACAAAATGCATAAGTAAGCTTGTGTCACCGACGAAAATATTAGCGAGTATCCAAGTTAATACAGCAGCAGGAGCAGCTACAACTACAGCTCGTTTTAAAACGTATATAGATTTATCGAGTGTTGCACGTACAATTGTATCCCAAACTTTTGGCTTACGATATGGTGGTAACTCTAGTGTATAGTGAGTTGGAACGCCTTTTAAAGCTGTTTTCGATAGTACCCAAGAAACAGATAATGTCATACTAACACCAATTACAACCATCCCAACTACAACACCTGCGGTAACAAATGTTTGCATACTTCCTGTATAACCAGCAGCCATAAATAATGAAGCCATTAAAATTAACATAGGCCAGCGTCCATTACATGGAACGAAGTTGTTTGTTAAAATGGCGAGCATGCGTTCACGTGGTGATTCAATAATACGTGTTGACATAATGGCAGCAGCATTACAACCGAATCCCATTGCCATTGTTAAAGATTGTTTACCATGTGCACCGGCTCGTTTAAATAAGCGGTCCATATTAAATGCGACACGTGGTAAATATCCGTAGTTCTCTAATAGTGCGAACATAGGGAAAAAGATTGCCATAGGTGGTAACATAACACTAATAACAGCCGCGGTACCACGGAATAAACCAAGTATTAAAATACCGTGAAGCCATTCCGGAGCATGTACTGCTTCGAACCAAGCTGTTAAATGCCCTTCAGCCCATCCGAAAAACTCAGCAATCATATCGGATGGTACGTTAGCACCTGCGATAGTAAGATAAAAAAGAATGGATAAAATACCGAGCATAATTGGGAATCCAAAAATTGAAGATGTGAAAATTTTGTCTAGTTTTTCGGAACGATACAATGTATCGGTATTTGTATATTGAACAGCTTCTTTACATATACTTGCAGATGTTCGGTAAATATCTCCGACAATGTCATCTCGTATATCTTCTTTTGAAAGTGTTTGTGCACGATGAACAATATAGTCTAATGGAAGAGCTTTACTGGCTGAATGAGATTCCATTGATTATGACCTCCCTTACAAGTGGTTCGTTATGATGTTTTTGAAGTGCAGTTAAGAAATTTTTATCTCCATCTAATATACGTATTGCAATCCAACGTGCTGGATACGTATCACCGAACACTTTATATATTTGTGGTGCTAGTTCTTGAATCATACTTTCGATTTTCTCGTTGTAAGTAATTTTAATTGGTGTTGGGATTAGTGTTTTATTTGCTACTTTAGCGATGACATTTAGCAAATGACCAATGCCTACTCGGTTGCGGGCAGAAATCTTAACTACAGGTACACGGAGTGATTTTGCTAATTTCTTTTCATCAATAACGATGCCTTTTTTCTCGGCTTCATCAATTAAGTTAATACAAATGACTACGTTGCTCGTCATTTCCAACACTTGGAGTGCTAAATTTAAATTTCTCTCCATAGCCGTTGCGTCTATGACAACTACAGTTACTTCTGGCTTTTCAAATATAATATAATCTCTCGCTACTTCTTCATCTGCAGAATTTGAATATAGTGAGTAAGTTCCAGGTAAATCTATTAATGTATATTTACTTCCGTTATGTTCATATTCACCTTCGGCTTTTAAAACAGTTTTCCCCGTCCAGTTTCCAGTATGTTGTTTTAAGCCTGTTAAAGTATTAAATAATGTACTTTTCCCGGTATTCGGGTTGCCAGCTAAAGCAATGCGATGTTTGCTCATCTGAAATCATCTCCTATTAATACCCCGAAAATAAGGGAGCTTTCTTCCTTGCGCAGTGCAATAGTTGTGTTGCTCACTTGATAAGCGACAGGATCTCCAAGTGGACTGCGTTGTAATACTTTAATCGTTGCCCCAGGGATAAATCCTAAATCTAATAAACGTCGTTTCATAGTTCCTTCTAATTGTATCATCTCGATTTGTACAAATTCCCCTGTTCTAAATTCGGAAAGAGGTTTAGTTTTAGTTGATACCATGAAATTTACCTCATCTCTATTTTTTTAGTGTCGGTTCAAAAAGTTTCCTTAAGGAAACTTTTTGTTAGTAATATAGTAGACTACATTGGATGATGCTGTCAATTAGTACTTTAAAAATATTCATTTATTTTTAGAATTGTTCCAATTTATTTAGTTGTACTAAAAAATATTACTGAAATCCTTTTTTATGTGAGTAAAGTAAGAGTATAAAAGTTAAAAGTATAGCGGAATTGTAAATGTATTTTTAACTAAAAGGGGAAAAGAAAGAAAAACATTTACATTAAATTTACATTGTTAAAAATAAATTTACATTTCGGCTTAGTTAGTGTGGATTTCGTTGGATTCTTTAACTATAAATGTTGGAATTCCTAGCTTTTAAGGGTTATTATCGCTATTTACTTAAAATTAAAAATTGCTTAACACTCACATAATATTGTTGTCCTACAATGAATTTGTGTTCGAAAGAAGTAGACGAATGTGAAAAGTGATAATCCAAATGGGGGTACAAGACATGGTTATGAAAAAGGGTATTAAATTTTCTTTAGCAGCTTTAGTGGTAGCAGGAGCATTAGTTGGGTGTGGAAAAGCAGATGATACAGCTAGTAAAGATAGTGCTAAAGAAAGCGATAATGCAAAACAAGAATTGTCAGGTACGATTGCAGCTGCAGGTTCTACAGCTCTTCAACCTCTTGCAGAGGAAGCTGGAAAGAAATTTATGGAGAAAAATTCAAAGGTTTCTATTCAAGTTCAAGGTGGCGGTAGTGGAACTGGGATTAATCAAGTAGCTTCTGGAGCGGTACAAATTGGTAACTCAGATGTTCCGGCTGCAGATAAAATAAAAGATGCTGAAAAAGCAAAAGAATTAGTAGATAACAAGGTTGCGGGTATCGCATTCGCACTTGTCGTAAATAAAGATGTAAATGTTGATAACTTAACAGTACAACAAGTACAAGATATCTTCACTGGAAAAGTAACGAACTGGAAAGAGTTAGGCGGAAAAGATGAAAAAATCAACGTAATTAATCGTCCGGCTTCTTCTGGTACACGTGCTACATTTGAAAAGACAGTTATGAAAGATGCGAAAATTAATGATGGAACTGGTACAACACAAGATTCTAACGGTGCAGTAGAGCAAGCAATCAATTCTACTCCAGGTTCAATCAGCTACTTAGCGATGTCTTACATGGTTGGTGAGAAAAAAGGTGCACTACAAACAGTGAAAATTGATGGTGCTGAACCGAAAGTTGAAAACATTTCTGCTGGTAAATATCCATTCTGGTCTTACGAATATATGATAACGAAAGGTGAAGCGAAAGAAGCAACAAAAGCTTATATCGACTATGTAAAAGGTAAAGATTTCGAGAAGCAAGTGGAAGATATGGGTTACATCCCGATGTCTAAATTAAATAAGTAATTAAATTTATGGGGCTGGCTGCAAGGTCAGTCCTGTTCATTTCAATCTATGAAGTGGGGTCTGTCCTGTGATGAAGGGGAAAAAACAAATTAATTACGTAAAGAGTGAATATATAGGGAAATCGCTCGTTACGTTTTGTGGTATCTTTATTGTTTTTGTTACATTAGCTATTATTGCGTTTATTTGCAGTAAAGGAATCCAATCTTTCACGCAAAGTGGTATCTCGTTTACTGAGGTATTAACATCGACAAAATGGAATCCAACTGACGACGAAGGGACCTTCGGGGCTGTGATTTTTATTGTAGGTTCAACGCTTGTATCTTTAGGTGCGGTAGTTATTAGTGCGCCGATTGCTATAGCTCTTGCTATATTCATGAATTTAATTTCGCCGAAGTTTGGAAATAAAGTGTTGAAGCCTGTTTTAGAATTATTAGTTGGTATTCCGTCAGTTGTATACGGATTATTAGGGGTTACTATTTTAGTTCCGCTATTGCGTGATTCGTTTGGGGGAGTGGGTTTTAGTTTAATTGCAGGTATTATTGTCCTAAGTATTATGATTTTACCTACTATTGCTAGTATCGCTTCTGATGCAATACGTTCTGTTCCATTTGAATATTTGGAAGCTTCTTATGGCCTAGGATCAACGAAATGGCAAGCGATTAGCCGAGTGATTGTTCCTGCTGCAAAAAAAGGGATTTTAACAGGTATTGTTTTAGGGGTAGCACGTGCCTTTGGTGAAGCATTAGCAGTTCAAATGGTAATCGGGAACACGATTAAATTACCAGAAGGAATATATAGTCCGACAGCAACGTTAACGGGTATTCTGACAATGGATATGACGAATACATTGAACGGAACAGCTTGGAACAATGCGCTATGGACTTTAGCGATGATTTTACTTGTTATTTCATTCCTGTTTATTCTAGTAATTCGAGCGATTGGTCAAAGAGGTGAGCGATAATAATGAATGCAAGAACGGTAAATAAAGTGTGGACAGGTATCTTTTATGCGGTTGCAGCTTTAGTTGTAGGTTTGTTAGTTTTCTTAGTGTATGAAATTTTACAAAGGGGTTGGGGATTCTGGGATCCTAACTTTTTGTTTGGAGAACCAAGTAATACAAGAGCTGGTGGTGGGATTGGTCCGCAGTTATTCAATTCCTTCTACATGCTTGTTATAACGCTTATTATATCTATTCCTCTTGGTTTAGGGGCAGGTATATATTTAGCGGAATATGCAAAACAAGGGCGTTTTTTAAGTTTTGTTCGTTTATGCATTGAGACAATGGCGTCTTTACCTTCTATTGTTGTTGGTTTATTCGGTTTATTAGTGTTTGTTACAATGACAGGTTGGGGATACACGGTAATGGGTGGAGCGCTTGCATTAACTATTTTGAACTTACCTGGTTTAACACGTGTTTGTGAAAATGCGATTTCAGAGGTTCCTCATAATGTAAAAGAGGCAAGTCTTGGATTAGGTGCAACAAAGTGGCAAACGATCGTTCGTATTATTATTCCGTCGTCATTATCACAAATTATTACAGGTATTATTTTAGCAGCGGGTCGCATATTCGGTGAAGCGGCAGCATTAATTTATACAGCGGGTTTAACATCTCCAATTTTAAATTCAGCAGCGGATTTCTCAAGTCCTACACATCCTTTAAATCCATTTAGACCAGCTGAAACGTTGGCAGTTCACATTTGGAAGTTAAATTCTGAAGGGATTATCCCAGATGCGAAGTTGATTGCGACAAAATCTGCAGCTGTATTAATTATTATGGTATTACTATTCAATATTATTTCACGATTTGTAGCATCTGTATTACACAAGCGTTTTAGTGGGGCAAAAAGAAAAAGTAAGAAGGCGAAGAAGGTAAAAGTGGCATAACTTACAAAGGAGATCTCTCTGTTTATCCCGCTATTTGCGGACAGTAAGACTCCCACCTCAANNAAGCCCGATTGGTGTGGACTCATAATCAGTGGGGGATGGACAAAACCCCCACTGATTAAAGTTTCACTTTATTAATGTTTTCCTTTTTGTTCTATCATAATAGAAGAAAAAAGGAATCGGAATTTTTTTGTTTTTTTATAAAAAACACTTGTTATTTAAAAATCATGATGGTATATTAATAAACGTCGCTGATGCAGAAACGCAGAAAACGACAAAAAAGGAATTTTAAAACTTAGTTGACATTGAAAAATGTAGATGTTAATATAGTAAAGTCGCTTCTGAGCGGCGGACAAGTTCTTTGAAAACTGAACG
>NUMR01000116.1:4412-6655 GCA_002578045.1 Bacillus cereus | reverse complement strand
AGTGGGTGATGGACAAAACCCCACTGATTAAGGTTTTACTTTATTTAGATATTCATATCGGAAAATATATGTATGAGATGCATAAAAACATGCTGTATTAAGGGGAGAAAAAAGTGGATATTTTAAGAAGGCCAGCTGGTTCAATGACAGTGGCGCTAGTTCTGTCCATTTTATACGGAGTAATCCGAACGGGGAAATTAGAAGTAGTGATGGAAATATGGGCAGTAGTTGGAATTTCATTGTTAGTGTTAGCTATTCACGAGTTAGGACACGTAATATTTGGTTTAATAGGCGGTTTGAAATTTAAATTTATGACAGTAGGGCCTATTACTGTTCAAAAAGATAAGGGGACAATACGAATTCGAGAAAATAAATTGTGGGCGTACTTTGGAGGCGTGTCAATGTTAGTACCACCTTCTATAGAGGCACCGAATCTTTCAAAAAAATGGGCGTGGATGACTTTAGGTGGACCATTCACGAGTTTCGCATTTGGCATTATGTCAGGTTACGTATATATGGTGGGTTATTATCATATGCTTCTATACTTTTCTGTTTTACACTTTGTGATTTTTGCGGTTACAATGGTGCCGATAAAAGGAACGTTTCTGAGTGATGGTATGCAATTTCTCATTTTAATTAAAGATGACGAAAAGGCTAGAGGGCATTTATATAATATTCAAGTATCAAGTGAGTTATTAAGTGAGAAAAGGCCGAAAGATTGGGATGAGGGTTTAGTAGAACTTAGTGAGGAAAAATTAAAAGGGAACAACGGTATAAGGGAGATAATGAGCGGACTTATGCTCGTCTTCTTTGCACAATCGGATCAAAGAGGAATGGAAAATGCAATATCGTATGTAGAGCAAATTGTACAATTACCTGTGACGAAAGAAAATATATTTTTCGTTAGTAATTTTCATAGTTGGTATCTTTTATATAAAGTACTGTATCAGAAGGAAAGTCTTTCTTTGCAAGAAGCGAAGGAACATGCAAAGGCAATTACAAAAATGGACTTACATGGATATTACCGCACACAAGGAATCCTCAAATATTTAGAGAATGATATGGAAACTTGTCGAGCTTATATGAAGAAAGCAGATAAAGAATTGAAGAATAGTGAAAAGAGTGGAATGGGTTTTATCCAACTAGAGAGAGAATGGTTTGAGCAGTTGAAAGAGAGGGTATCTTACGATGGGTGAGGTATCCTCTTTTTTATATGTCATCTTATGCCGTTCCATAAAAAGTCTGAGGCGAGTAAAATGAGATAAGAAGAGCAAAGCTTGGAGGAAGTAAATATGGAGATTGTAACGATTATTTTGCTAGTTTTACTCATCTATGTTGTTTTTAAAGTGACATATGTAGCATTAAAAATACTCGCAATCCTGTTAGTTATCTTTTTAATTGTAGAATTCGGCAGTAAGTTGCTTGGGGGATAGGGGGGGGTGGTACGTTTGAACTGACGAAAATAGTCGGTAATATGTTGTGTCGAACCGTCGATATAAGCGGAGAAATGATCGATATATTTGAAAAATCGCTGATATATTTATATAAGTACCAGATGCGATATGTGGGAAAGAAGTTGTAATAAGTGCAATTTCCTTTTATTCGTTTATAAATTGTTTATCCCGCTATTTGTGGGCAGTAAGACTCCCACCTCGAAATTCGGCNNAAACCCCCACTGATTAAAGAAAAAAGAATAAAAGATGTCGTTTTAAAGCATATAGGTATATCAAATAGCTATAATGTGTAAACAAAATGTACGGTCTGTAGATGTGTACAAGGGGGTATTTTACATAAAATTAAGAATATTCGGTGTAAATTCTATCAATTTACTATATATTACATTTATGTAAGAATTGTCATAAGGACATTTTTTAAAACTTTCCCCTAATAAAGTTTTGAAAGTCTTGTCTCAGTATTCTCCATGTTGTAAATATGCCAAGAAAAGAGAATCCATTTGGGTTCTCTTTTCTTTTACATTTGAGTATTCAATCTTACAATTTCAATCATTTACATAATAGGACAACTATTAATAAGAATAATTTCAAAATATATTTTCCAAAAAAATGATTGAAATAACATGTTCGTATTCAATTAAGGGTAGTGCCACATACCCATCAAGCTAAAAGTTTGAAGTATCCCCAAAACGAAAATTTTATCGCTTCATAGTTGTCTATGAAAATCCAGTTCATTTGTTGTTAATCGATGTACAATTACTCGGGTTGGTACTTTATCCCGCTATTTGT
>NUMR01000116.1:0-4395 GCA_002578045.1 Bacillus cereus | reverse complement strand
CATCAGTGGGGGGTGGACAAGACCCTCACTGATTAAAGTTTCACTTTATCCTTTATTTCCTACATAGGCATCGGGTATTTCACATGTTTGTCCTGGTTGAAGAGAATTCATTAAAGCCTCCATATTTACCAAACAGGTCTTAACCGAGGTGATAAATTACATTCATTTGCTTCATAAACTAATTTTGTTAAATCCTCTTTGAGCATTTGCATTCGTTCAGTACCTATGTTTGTAATCCAACGTTGTTCAATTTCAGTTAGTATCTTCTCTTTCGCTTTTACAACTAACCAACCTCGTTCGGTCAAAACAATAATTTTCCCTCTCTTATCAGTAGGATGAATTTTTCGCACTACATACCCACTTTTCTCAAGATAATCCACCATTTTACTCACAGCTTGCTTCGTAATTCCTAAATATTCGGCTAGTTCTATACCTGTTGCTCCATTAGGAGTGATACATTTAAACATAAAACCATGTACAGGTCTGATATCTCCAAATCCCAATTTATTTAATTTGTCATGTAATTCATTAATGGATGCACTAAAAGATAATGATAAAAGTGATGTAAGGTCTAATTTACTAAAAACTTGATGATTCATACATAAAGTCTCCTTGAATAAAGTCAATTATGTTGACTATGTTTTAGTTTTATTGTACTATATAGGATATAGTCAATCAAATTGACTATGTTTTAATTTTGAAAGAAGTAGAATACATTGAAATAAGAATAAATAAACTATGGAGGCTTCTCATGGCTAATATCGTTAAAATTAGAGCAAGTGTATTTATCCCAATTTCTTGGGTTTCAATAGGTTGGACTGGACCTAATCAAATGGGAGACTTAATCGAATTCGAAGGTGACTCACGTGAATTTACCCCGTATGCTGTAAACGCTATGCGTTCTAGAATTGAACAAGAAGTAGTTGTAGACTTTCACAAAAAAGAAATTTTTACATATGGGAATACAGGTATAACAACGGAAAGAGTTACAAATCCAGATGGTTCCGTTAATAAAAGAACAGGAAAAGCTAGTACAGAACGTATTGTATGTACTGATATTGAATGGAGTTCTAATGACGTCAAGTTTCAAATGGGCGCAAGTGCTAGCAACCCATTAAATATAAATGCACCTGCTGTTGACTATCTTTTAACTGTGCATGTTAAAGAAGATGGTACTGTTGATATTGAAGGTAAACATGATGGATTCCCTTGCTATGAATTTTATAAACAAACAGATTTTGGTCCGTTTGAACTAATTCATATACATGATTACAGAGAAACTGGTGATACAGTTGAAGCGCTAGGTGGGGATATGGAGTGCAGTTTTAAAAAGATATTGTAAAGACAATATCATCCCTTTAAAAATATAACAACGTAAGAAGAGTAACAGGAGGAAAAGAGAATGACAACAGTTTTATTTGTAAAAGCAAATAATCGTCCAGCAGATCAAGCGGTTAGTGTGAAATTATATGAGGCTTTTTTAGCAAGCTATAAAGAATCACATCCAAATGATATAGTGGTAGAACTTGATTTATATAAGGAAGAATTGCCATATGTAGGAGTAGATATGATTAATGGTACATTTAAGGCTAGTAGGGGATTTGATTTAACAGTAGAAGAAGCTAAAGCAGTAGCTGTTGCTGATAAATATTTAGATCAATTCCTTGCAGCTGATAAAGTAGTCTTTGGTTTCCCGTTATGGAATTTAACAATCCCAGCTGTACTACACACATATATTGATTATTTAAACCGCGCAGGCAAAACATTTAAATATACGCCAGAAGGTCCAGTAGGTCTTATTGGAGATAAAAAAATTGCATTATTAAACGCAAGCGGCGGTGTATATTCTAAAGGACAAAAAGCTGAAATGGAAATGGCCGTTAAATATGTAGCAAGTATGATGGGCTTCTTCGGTGTAAAAGATATGGAGAAAGTAGTGATTGAAGGTCACAACCAATTTCCAGATAAAGCAGAAAAAATTATTGCGACAGGTCTTGAAAAGGCTGTTAAAGTAGCAAGTACGTTCTAACTAATATAAAATTTGTTACTCTATATATGGCAGTACTAACACTTTTATAGTGTTGGTACTGCTTTTTTAATCGCTTATCTCGCTACTTTTTTACGCTTTTAGGGGTATTGCCCATCGCCATCAAGCTAAGGTTTTGTAGTACCCATTAAATGGAAATTCTCTTTCTCTACAGCTAGTTATTTTGAGAAGTCAGCTCATTTTTTTGTTTTGGGATTGTTTACTTTCAAATACCCTTAATCATTGACTTCTCACCAATTCTCCTGATATCCTCAATTTATATAACAAAAGTATACATCCAAATATACATAAAGAGGTCAAAAACATGAACAAAAAACCACATCTCATTGATGTCCAACCTATCCGTAGCAAAGAACAAATCGAAGATATGAAATGGGCCCTTAAACGCCACTGTTCCAAACGAGACTATATTCTTTTTCTTATTGGGACTCATACAGGTCTACGCGTGAGTGATCTACTCAAACTTGAAACACAAACCATAGTAAAACTAAAACGAAAAAGGAGAAAAGAATTCAAGATTAAAGAGGGAAAAACGAAGAAAGAACGTATGATTAATCTTACTTCTATTTTTGATGAAGTATATTCGTATGCCCAATCGCTAGAAAGTATCTGGTTATTCCCTTCTCGAAAAGGGGATAAACCCATTAGTAAGATCCAGGCTTATCGACAATTGCAAAAAGCCGGAGATTTTGCCGGCGTAGAATCCATAGGTACCCACACCATGCGTAAAACCTTCGGTTATTGGTTTTATAAACAAACAAAAGATGTAGCCATGTTGCAAGACATACTTAATCATAGTACACCACAAATTACACTTAAATATATTGGAATCAATAAAGAAGAAAAAGACAATATACTTGATACATTTCAAATTTAATTTGTGTAGAATTACCATCTAAACTAACATAAAACAAGCAATTAAATCTTTACAAAAGAAAACAACTTGTTCTTATCCAAGTTGTTTTCTTTTGTATGATATAACAAAGAAAGAGTGGAAGATACAATACACAAACATGTCAAAAAATTAGGGTAAAGTAAACTGACCGATTAGATTAAAAATTCAGAAAATTCAATCGCTAAGGGTTTTTGTTTACTCTCTCTTTGTAATTAAAAGTTTAACATTTAAAACAAAATAAAACAACAAAAATATACAAAATTCCAATAAATTAGACATCTTTTTTTGAATTATCATTCCATTTCGTCTAAATTGCAAGTTTAGAGACATTTGTCCAAAAAAACTATGTGTATGAACAGAGGATAAAACTCAATAATAGCATCATTTTCAAAATTAATTATCTCAATTTTTTTAAAATAAAAACCAAACTTGGAACACGCTTTAAAATAATATTTAGTAATATATAATTATACTTGATGTTTATCCAAATTTAAGTGCAACTATTTCTCTCTCTACATATTTTATTGAACTTAATATTATAAGAGATTGATATTTTTGAAGTGTTGAATGTTATGGCAGAATTATATTTGCATTTATTTTGTAAGCCTTAAGTATGTATACAAGTAGCTATTGCTACAATATATTGTTCTGAAAAGGGGGAGAGAAAAAATCGCGTTCTTGTTAATTTATAAAAGGGGGATGGGATTTCGAATAGAAAGTGTAGCAGCTTGGATTACTTGGAAAGATAAAGAAACTTTAAGTAGTAAACATCTATAATGTAGTCAAAAGCTTTATCTGTAATATATTGAGATGTATAGATGTATAGATGTATGTATATGAAATTTATCTTGAGGATGAATGTGTAGAAAATTTGATACATTGAAACCCGAAATTTTTATGCATTTTGAAGTTGTTATATTGAGTTTTTGAAAACCACTATAAAGGAGTCATACTGAAATGAACATCAAAAAGGTTTTATTAACAAAAGGAATGGTATTATCAGCAGCTTTTCTATTATGTGTAACACCTACATTCGCAGCAACCATTGATCCAACGGAAGTGACAGGAAGTGAAGATGGAAAAGGAGCAACTTCTTATGGTCACATTACGATAACAGCAGGAGATGATACGACAGGTCCAACAAATCCAATTGTACCAAGTGAACCGGATGGCGAAACAGGAAATGAAGGCTCGTTAACAATTGATAATGTCTCACCTTTAGAATTTGATACGCATCAATTATCTGGTGGTGCGGTAGAATATACAACAACGACTAAAAATCCAAACGTACAAGTAACAGATATTCGTGGTACTGGTGATGGTTGGACATTGCAAGTATCAACAACACCATTTGTGGATACAACGGATGACACTAAAATTTTAAAAGGGGCTACTGTCACACTTCCCGTTGGTACTTTAGTGTCAACTCCAGGAAATGTTTCTCCGGCACCAG
>NUMR01000115.1 GCA_002578045.1 Bacillus cereus | reverse complement strand
CAACCACCAAACATAATGCCAATCATGGATAATAACCAACCACCAAACATAATGCCAATCATGGATAATAACCCAATACCAAACATAATGCCGATAATGGATAGCAACCAACCACCAAATATGATGCCGTATCAACAGCCTATGATGCCGCCAAATCCGTACGATCAACAACAAAACCCATACTACAGTATGCCATATCAGCAAGGAGCACCATTTGCGCCACAATATACGTCTATGCCAAACCAAAATATGATGCCAATGGATAATAATATGCCGCCACTCGTACAAGGTGAGGAAGATTGTGGATGCGGAGGAGAGAGTAGGTTATATAGTCCACAACCTGGGGGACCACAATATGCTAATCCTTTATATTATCAACCGACTCAATCGGCATATGCACCACAACCAGGAACGATGTATTATCAACCGGATCCACCAAATGTATTTGGAGAGCTAGTCTCAGAAGAAGAGGATGAAGAGGAAGTTTAAAAAGGTGGGATATTCCCGCCTTTTTTGTATTCATGCTAATCAAGAAAATAAAGGTTTGTCATTAAGTGTTAGAAAATTCCCAGTGAAATATTAACAGTGTAAAAACCTTCTTTGTTACTCATCATAAGAGGGAGCTTTTCAGCAGAGAAGTTCATTCTAGCAGAGGGGGTTTTTGTATTGAATATGAAAGTAAAAGTGATTGCTGCTTCTTTGTTAGTTACTAGTGCATTAGCTGCATGTGGTACACCGAAAGATAAAAATGCAATGGATGGACGTAACTATAATTATGAGCGCACATCTTATTATGATACACATCCATATCGTGGCAATATAACGCGTAACGATCGCTTTACAGATTATGTAACATATAGAAACGGTCGTAACGATACAGGATACAATTATTACCGTGATGTAAATTACAACGGGCAAATTGCTAATCCGTACCCAACTCGTAATATTACAATGAACAATTCATACATTAACAATGATGGTAAAACTTCGGAGAAAATTACGAATCGTGTGAAACGTATGAATAACGTAGATCGCGTGTCTACAGTTGTATATGGAAATGATGTTGCGATTGCAGTAAAACCACGTAATACAGTGACAGATGAAACAGCGATGGCAAACGAAATTCGTCAATCAGTTGCGAATGAAGTTGGAAATAGAAACGTATATGTGTCTGTAAAAAATGACATGTTTACTCGTGTCGATGCAATGAGTACACGTCTACGTAATGGCACAGTTACAAACGATTTTAATCGTGACATAGGGAATATGTTCCGAGACATTCGTAACGGTTTAACTGGTACAGTACGATAGTGAAACAAAAGAGGAAGGGATAGCCCTTCCTCTTTATTGATCTTCATCTTTTATCTTTTTCACAATATCCATCTCCTGTTTATCCCGCTATTTGAGGGCAGTAAGACTCCCACCTCANNCAGTGGGAGATGGACAAAACTCCCACTGATTCAAGTTTCACTTTATCGTTTTATAATTTACATAAATTGTGTGTTGGAGAAAATAGGTAAGAAAATATTTTTTATAATTATGTTGCTTTCCTATTATATTAATGTTATATTAACAAAGCGATGAGCTAATTTACGTAAGACGAGGGATATGCTTAAGTGCTAAACACGCGGATGTGGCCGCCTGGTCTCTCGCCGTAAACGCATCAAGACGCCTGCTATGTTCAGGCGTCTTTCATTTTATACGAATGTAAGGAGAAGACTGGAGGAATCCAAGCTTCTCTTTTTTGTTGGTTTTAAAGTCTGAAAATAAAGTTATTTACAAGTATAAGTACAAATAATCGAATTCTATAATTGTTAATGGCGGTATTCCATGGATTAGGGATGCACTCCCATAGCCATCAATCTAAAATTTCGTTCTGGGGTAATTCTGGATTCTTAAGTTGATGGGCATGGGATAAAAACCACATTTTCGGAAAAACTATAAATGAAAGTTTGATTTTGCCTAGAAGAGGTGAACGGAAATGAAATGGATACTGATTGTAGTACAAGCATTTGTTATGATGTTTTGTTTAATTTATGAAACGAGTGCGAGGGCGGAAGGGCCAGTACAAGAAATAGCAGAAAAGGAACCTCAAGTTACAATTTTATTAGAGCGTATGTATGTTGATGGAGAAGTAAGTGAGGAAATACTTACGGAAAAAGTAGCGGATTTAGAAAAGTTTTTACAGCAATATAAAGAGTGGCAACTCGTTGATCGTGATGATGTACAAATCGTATTCCAAAAGAAAGTTGATGATATTTCTCCTTTATTGAAAACGAGCGGTTATTTTGGTGTTTCAGAGGAAGGGATATTACAAATTTTTAAAGGTGTGCCAAAAAGTGATAACGCGATTCATTCATTCTTTCGAATTGATATGAAAAAGCTAGAGAGTTATGAGCGTGCGAAATTGAAGCGTGGTATTCGTATTAAATCAAAAGAAGGATTTGTGAAGACGATTGAAAAAATGAAGCAATATGCAGTGCAAAATAAGAAAAAAAGCAGCTCATGGTGAGCTGCTTTTTTATCATAATCTGTAATCCATTTATCCCGCTATTTGTGGGCATTAAGACTCCCACCTCAAAATTCGGCGGATGCGAGGNNAAAAGCCCGATTGGTGAGGGCTCATAATCAGTGGGGGATGGACAAAACCCCACTAATTAAAGTTTCACTTTATCTTTTCTGTCAATGGAAAATAACAGAAGTTTTAAATAGAGAACATTTGTTGGGGCAATCTCGCTTTTCTATCCTTAAGTATGTTAAAATGGAATACATGATTTAAGAGGGAGAGATCGTATTTTGTTTGAATATATTACAGGTTACGTGGAGTATGTAGGACCGGAATATGTCGTAATTGACCATAATGGAATTGGTTATCAAATTTTCACACCAAATCCGTATGTATTTCAAAGAAGTAAGCAAGAAATCCGTGTCTATACATATCATTATGTGAGAGAAGACATTATGGCACTTTACGGGTTTAAAACACGTGAAGAGCGTTTATTATTTACAAAGTTATTAGGTGTGTCTGGCATTGGACCGAAAGGCGCTCTTGCCATTTTAGCTTCTGGTCAAACAGGACAGGTTGTTCAAGCTATTGAACATGAAGATGAGAAGTTTTTAGTGAAGTTTCCGGGTGTTGGAAAAAAAACAGCGCGCCAAATGATTTTAGATTTAAAAGGAAAACTAGCAGATGTTGTACCAGATGCATTTGTTGATTTATTCTCAGGTGTAGAACGTTTTGATGAGGAGAAAGGTTCATCAGCTGAGCTTGATGAGGCGCTGGAAGCTCTGCGCGCACTTGGATACGCAGAACGAGAAGTTTCTCGTGTTGCATCAGAGTTATTAAAAGAATCATTAACAACAGATCAGTATATTAAAAAGGCACTTAGTCTTTTACTAAATGGTAAGAGGTGAGTATAATGGACGAACGTCTCCTTTCAGGGGAATCTGTATATGAAGATGCGGATTTAGAGTATTCATTGCGGCCACAGACACTCCGTCAGTATATTGGCCAAGATAAGGCGAAACATAATTTAGAGGTGTTTATTGAAGCGGCGAAAATGCGTGAAGAAACGTTAGATCACGTGCTTTTATATGGGCCGCCAGGACTTGGTAAAACGACGCTTGCAAATATTATTGCAAATGAACTGGGCGTTAATATTCGAACAACGTCAGGTCCAGCAATTGAAAGACCGGGAGATTTGGCGGCTGTATTAACAGCGCTTCAGCCAGGGGATGTATTATTTATTGATGAAATTCATCGTTTGCATAGATCGATTGAAGAAGTGCTATATCCTGCGATGGAAGACTTTTGTCTTGATATCGTAATTGGAAAAGGATCGTCAGCTCGCTCTGTACGTTTAGACTTACCTCCCTTTACATTAGTTGGGGCGACAACACGTGCTGGGGCATTATCAGCACCGCTTCGTGACCGCTTCGGTGTACTTTCACGCTTAGAGTATTATACAGTAGATCAGCTTTCTGCGATTGTTGAACGTACAGCAGAAGTGTTTGAAGTTGAAATTGCCTCGGTAGCTGCACTAGAAATTGCAAGACGTGCTCGTGGTACACCTCGTATTGCGAACCGTCTATTACGACGTGTACGTGATTTTGCACAAGTTCGTGGTAACGGAACGATTACAATGGAAATTACGCAAATAGCGTTAGAATTATTACAAGTAGATAAATTAGGACTTGATCATATCGATCATAAATTGTTACTTGGTATTATTGAAAAGTTCCGTGGTGGTCCAGTTGGATTAGAAACAGTTTCGGCAACGATTGGCGAAGAATCTCATACGATTGAAGATGTGTATGAGCCGTATTTATTACAAATTGGCTTTTTACAACGAACGCCAAGAGGGCGAATCGTAACGCCACTTGCATATGAGCATTTCGGAATGGAGATGCCACAAGCATGACGGAGATGCCAAAATTGCTTATTACAGCAGGTATCTTACTCATTGTTGTTGGGTTGGCTTGGAAGTTCATTGGAAAGCTTCCAGGCGATATTTTTGTGAAAAAAGGAAACGTTACCTTTTATTTTCCTATCATTACATGTATTGTGTTAAGTATTGTATTATCTTTTATTATGTATATAATCAATCGATTTAAATAAGAAATAGGTGGATATAGTTATGGATATTAATCTGTTCGATTTTCATTTACCAGAAGAGCTTATTGCACAAGTCCCGCTAGAAGATCGTGAAACATCAAGATTAATGGTGTTAGACCGTGAAACAGGGGATATTGAGCATAAACATTTTACGGACATTCTTTCTTACTTACATAAAGGGGATTGCTTAGTTTTAAATGAAACGAAAGTTATGCCTGCTCGCTTGCACGGTGTGAAAGAAGATACAGGCGCACACATTGAAGTGCTTCTCTTAAAACAAGGGGAAGGCGATAAGTGGGAAACGCTTGTTAAGCCAGCGAAACGTGTAAAGGAAGGAACTGTTATTTCTTTTGGCGAAGGGAAATTAAAAGCAACTTGCATTGGAACTGCAGATCAAGGTGGACGTCAGCTTGAATTTTCATATGACGGCATCTTCTATGAAATATTAGATGAACTTGGGGAAATGCCACTTCCTCCATATATTAAAGAGACACTGGAAGACCGAGATCGCTATCAAACAGTATATGCGAAAGAAATCGGTTCAGCGGCAGCGCCGACTGCAGGGCTTCACTTTACAGAAGAGTTACTTGAGAAGTTAAAGCAAAAAGGTGTTCAATTAGCATTCATTACACTGCATGTAGGGCTTGGAACATTTAGACCAGTTTCTGCAGATACGATTGAAGAACACCATATGCACGCAGAATATTACCATATGTCTGAAGAGACAGCAGCATTATTAAATCGTGTGAAAGAGAATGGTGGACGTATTATTACTGTAGGTACGACGTCAACTCGTACAATAGAAACAATTGCGACAGATCATGACGGTAAGCTTTGCGCTGCTTCTGGCTGGACAGACATTTTTATGTACCCAGGGTATGAATTTAAAGCAATTGATGGTTTAATTACAAACTTCCACTTACCGAAATCAACATTAATCATGCTTGTAAGTGCATTTGCCAATAGAGGTAATGTACTTCATGCTTATAATGAAGCAGTAAAAGAGAAATATCGTTTCTTTAGTTTTGGTGATGCAATGTTCGTTGCATCTCACGCTAAAATGAGAAATAAATAAAAGGAGTAAATTATGACAGCAATTCGTTATGAATTTATTAAGACATGTAAACAAACGGGTGCCCGTTTAGGTCGTGTGCATACGCCGCACGGTTCATTTGATACACCGACATTTATGCCAGTTGGTACACTTGCAACAGTTAAAACGATGTCACCAGAAGAATTGAAAGCAATGGATTCTGGTATTATTTTAAGTAATACGTATCATTTATGGCTACGTCCAGGTCACGAAATTATTCGTGAAGCAGGTGGTTTGCATAAATTTATGAACTGGGATCGTGCAATCTTAACGGACTCTGGCGGTTTCCAAGTATTTAGTTTAAGTGATTTCCGCCGTATTGAAGAGGAAGGTGTTCACTTCCGTAATCACTTAAATGGAGATAAATTATTCTTATCACCAGAAAAAGCGATGGAAATTCAAAATGCATTAGGTTCAGACATTATGATGGCATTTGACGAGTGTCCACCATTCCCGGCTACTTTTGAATATATGAAGAAATCTGTAGAGCGTACAAGCCGCTGGGCGGAACGTTGCTTAAAAGCACATGAACGTCCGCAAGATCAAGGTTTATTCGGTATTGTACAGGGCGGGGAGTTTGAAGAGCTTCGTCGTCAAAGTGCAAAAGACCTTGTTTCAATGGACTTCCCTGGTTATGCTGTAGGTGGTTTATCTGTAGGTGAACCAAAAGATATTATGAACCGTGTACTTGAATTTACAACACCACTTCTTCCAGATAATAAGCCGCGTTACTTAATGGGAGTAGGTTCTCCTGACTCATTAATTGATGGTGCAATTCGTGGTATTGATATGTTTGACTGCGTACTTCCAACTCGTATCGCTCGAAATGGTACATGTATGACAAGTGAAGGTCGTTTAGTTGTAAAAAATGCGAAATTCGCAAGAGACTTCGGTCCGCTTGATCCAAACTGTGAATGCTACACATGTAAAAATTATTCACGTGCATACATTCGTCACTTAATGAAATGTGATGAAACGTTCGGAATTCGTTTAACGTCTTATCACAACCTTCATTTTCTGTTAAACTTAATGGAGCAGGTGAGACAAGCTATTCGTGAAGACCGTCTTGGCGATTTCCGCGAAGAATTCTTTGAACAGTATGGCTTTAATAAACCGAATGCTAAAAACTTCTAATACATAATTTAAAAGGAGGAACAAAAGATGAATCCAAGTATGATGAATATCATTATGATTGTTGCGATGTTTGCGATTTTCTATTTCTTATTAATTCGCCCGCAACAAAAGCGTCAAAAAGCAGTTACTCAAATGCAAAGTGAGTTGAAAAAAGGTGATGCTATCGTAACAATCGGTGGTTTACACGGTACAATCGAATCAGTAGATGAAACGAAAATCATTATTAAATCTGGTGGTTCACACTTAACTTTCGATCGCAATGCGATTCGTGAAGTTGTGAAAAATTAATGAGGAAGCCCTGCATGAAATGTGCAGGGCCTTTTTTAACTATTTGGTTTTGACATATTTACACCGAAAATACCTCCGAGTGTACTCGTGCCCATTAATGCTAATTGATAAAGTAGTTGTGAATTTGATAAGGCCTGGGAGAATCCTAAATAGTTAACGAGAAAAACAAGAACGGTAAATGTGAGTCCCGTTGTGAAACCGACTAACCATCCTTTTCCTTTTGCTTTTTTACCAGCGACAAATCCGGATATAAGCGTAGATAGAAGAGCTAGTATAAAAATAGTAACTGCTAAGGCCCCTTCATTAATATTTGTAAACTTTAATAAGAGCGCCATAATCAAACTTGTAATAGATGCGAGGATTAATAAGGTAAAGATACCGAAGGCAATTGCAGTTGATAATTTTTTCGTTCCATTCATTTATGCATTCCCCCTTTTTAATACAAGCATATTTTCCTTTTGCTCAAGTTAGACTAGTTTCTTTTTTATAGGGGAATCTATAAATAAAAAAGGAGATATACAAATGGAATGGGTATCTATAATTGGCCGGACAATACTTCTATATGTTGTGATTTTAATTATTTTTCGCTTAATGGGAAAACGAGAAATTGGAGAACTTAGTGTATTAGATTTAGTGGTATTTATTATGCTTGGTGAGATGGCTGTTGTGGCAATTGAAAATACGGATAAGCCTTTATGGCATCAACTTGTTCCCATGGTACTGCTAATGGCTGTGCAAATTATTTTATCGATTGTTTCTTTAAACAATCAGCGTATTCGTCACTTGATAGAGGGAGAACCAGCTATTATTGTGAATGCAGGAAAAATTGATGAGAAACAGATGCGGAAGCAGCGTTACAATATAGATGATTTAATGATGCAATTACGTGAGCAGGGAGTTGGAGATGTACGCGATGTAGAGTATGCTATTTTAGAACCAACCGGGAAATTATCTATCTTTCAAAAACAAAAAAGCAAGAAGAGTAAAAATGATACACTGCTTTTTTCACTCCCTCTCATTATTGATGGGGAAATTCAATATAAACATTTACAGATGATCGAGCATTCGGATAGTTGGCTTGTAGAGAAACTAAAAAATTTAGGGCATAATGATGTAAAGCGGATTTTGTATTGTAGCTTTCAAAACGGACAGTTTTTTGTTGATTTGAAAGAAAATTAGAAGCTTACCATCTGAAAGGGACAGAACGATTAGTTTAACTAATAATCAGTGGGGAACACCCCCACCGATTAAAGTTTCACTTTATTTCAAAAATGAAAGTTTACGAATGATAGGAAGACGACTTAATTCTTCTTTTCGAATCAGTTTGAAGATGAAGAGAAGAACAATATAAACGATTGTTGTTAAAGTGATTTCCCATAATGTTTGTATGCCAAGTGAATGAGAGAAAATAATGTACGTATGAAGATTAAAACCGAAGGCACCTGCAATACCGATGGCAAGTCCGCCAAAAATATAGTCTTTTGCGTAAATGGTAAATGTAATCTTTTTTAAAACGGTAGCGTAGTGAAGGAATGTTACTGTTACGATATTTGCTGCAATAGCGAGGGCAACCCCCATCATTTGAAACTCTGGCCTTGATGCTAGTACAAAAATTAAGATTAATTTCACGATAGCACCGATAAATGTATTCATCATTGCAGCCCTTGCTAAGTTTAAAGCTTGCAAAACAGAGGTAAGTGGGCTTTGAAAATAATGAAATAAAAAGCAAGGTGCAAGAAGCTGAATGAATGTTGTTGCACTATCTGATCCGTACATAAGAGTTAAAACAGGAGAAGCGAATACGTATAATATAACGACAGACCATCCACCAGTAATTAATGAAATGCGAAGTGCTTGTTGTAAACGGTGCTCCACTAATTTATGTTGTCTTTTTGCCATTGCTTCACTAATAGAAGGAACAAGCGCTGTAGAAAGAGCATATGTAATAAAGGCAGGTAGTGATAGAAGCGGGAATGCATAACCGTTTAATATACCGTATTGCTGGGTTGCGACAGAAGCAGCAACTCCGGCGATTGCTAAGCTTTGCATAACAACGATAGGTTCAAAAAAATATGAAATGGAACCGATTAAACGACTTCCTGTAGTTGGAAGGGCAATATCCATAAGAGAATAAAATGTACCTTTGCTCTCCTTTACAGTAGTGAAAAATCCAGAGCGTATAGATAAATGTTTTTCGCGCTGGAATAAAGTGAGTAAAAATAATAAAGATGCAACCTCACCGAGAACAGCTGATAACATAGCGCCAGCTGCAGCATATTCTACGCCGTAAGGTAAAAATAGTCGAATACATACAGCGATAATCGTAATGCGGACAACTTGTTCGATAACTTGAGCATAAGCGCTAGGTTTCATGTTTTGTTTCCCTTGGAAATAACCGCGTAAAACAGAAGAAACAGCAATAACAGGAACGACAGGCAAAATGGCCATTAATGGATAGTACGTTCTTTCGTCGGTTAATAATGTTTTTGCTAAAATAGGTGTGAGGAGCATAATTCCAATTGTTAAAATGATGCTAATAAAGGAAGTGACAGCTAGTGATACTGTTAATATTTTTTTTACTTTTTGTTTATCATTTACCGCTTCCGCTTCTGCTACAAATTTTGCGATTGCGACAGGAAGACCGATTTGTGTTAATGTAATTGCTAAAATGAATGTAGGTACGGCCATCATATAAAGGCCAACGCCTTCCTCCCCTAAAATACGTGCCATTACTATACGATTGATGAAACCAAGAATTTTTGTAATAAAGCCGGCTATCATTAATATGAATGCGCCTTTCAAAAAGCTTTGTCTTGTCATGCTCTTCTCCTACCTTCTCAAAATCAATGGAATGATTTACAATAATTTATATGCACGTATGAGACAAGAATGACAAGCATTTAAGAGAGTGGAGTATGATAATGCTCTTGAAAGTAGTTGTTACTGTCCATTAGAACGGGATTAAAAGCGACTTTTCGTGCTGAAATTATAAGGAGATGTTACGTATGTTAGAAAAAGAAGATTTGGTAGAATCGTACCGCGGACAGTTACAAGTCGTTTTAGAAAGTAAAGTAGAAGAGTTTCAAATGTTCGGCTATGACCGAGTGACAGATGATGACATTTGGAAGTTTCTTAAAGTGAAAAAGTGGAAAAAAATAGACAGGGATGTTAAATTGTATGAGTTAGTTAATGATGTATTAACAGTAACGGCTAATGAATATATGACGTATTTAACTGTTGAAGCGTACCAAGCACCACTTTGGTCATTTGATGAGTATGAAAATAAATAACTGACTAACTGCAATTGGTTTGTTCTTCCTTTTGCAGTATAATGATATGTATTGATAAAGAGGAAATAACGATGTCTAAGATTATATGTAAAGGAGGTAGTAAAGAGGAAAAATAAATAATGAAAGTGTAGGTATTGTGAAAAGCTTACCGGCACAGCTAGTAGTGAACTAGCAAAAAACACATGCATTTTATAGAAAGGAAGTCTACTAACCAGCGTATGCACACGTGAAAAAGTGAATCGTAAGAGATTTGTTGAAAGTGTTAGTAGCGGAAAGAGGGTACATATGGCAAAGCGTGGTACGAGAATTGCCGCCTTTTTCCTCATCGTGTTATTAATCGGTGGCGTAATTGGTGCGGCAGGAAAAGACATAGCAAAAGGAATTAGTCTAGGACTAGACCTTCGCGGTGGTTTTGAAATTCTGTATGAAGTAAAACCAGCCAAAAAAGGTGATAAAATCGATCGTAATGCACTTGTAAGTACAGTAGGTGCTCTTGAAAATCGTGTCAATGCACTCGGTGTAAGTGAGCCGAACATTCAAATCGAAGGGGAGAATCGAATTCGTGTACAGCTTGCTGGTGTACAAGATCAGCAAAAAGCGCGTGAAATGTTATCAACACAAGCGAAATTAACATTCCGCGATGTGGATGACAATCTTCTTATGGACGGAGCGGATTTAAAAGGCGGCGGAGCGAAGCAAACATTTGATGAGCAAGGTCGTGCGAGCGTAGGTCTTACATTAAAAAGCGCTGATACATTCCGTGAAGTAACTGAAAAAATTTCAAAAATGCCACCACCAACGAATTTAATGGTAATTTGGCTTGATTTTGAAGAAGGAAAAGATTCGTATAAAGCAGAATCTGCAAAACCGAATCCGAAGTTTTTATCAGCAGCAACAGTAAACCAAGTATTTAACCAAGCTGAAGTATCCATCGTAGGTGGAAACTTTACAGTTGAAAGTGCGAAGCAACTTTCATCTTTATTAAATGCAGGTGCACTTCCTGTTGATTTAAAAGAAATGTATTCAACATCTGTTGGAGCGAAATTTGGTCAACAAGCATTAGAGCAAACGATTTTCGCTAGTGCGATTGGTATTGCTATTATCTTCTTATTTATGCTTGTATTCTACCGTTTACCAGGGCTTGTAGCGGTTATTATGTTAGGTTTATACATTTTCGCTACATTACTTGTCTTTAACTGGATGCATGCGGTTCTTACGTTGCCAGGTATTGCGGCATTAGTGCTCGGGGTAGGTATCGCAGTTGATGCGAATATTATTACGTACGAGAGGCTAAAGGAAGAGCTAAAAATTGGTAAGTCAATGATGTCAGCATTTCGTGCTGGTAACCATCGTTCACTAGCAACAATTTTAGATGCGAACATTACAACTCTTGCAGCAGCTGGTGTATTATTCGCTTATGGCAATAGCTCTGTAAAAGGATTCGCAACAAGTTTAATCGTAAGTATTTTAGTTGGTTTCATTACGAACGTATTCGGTACTCGTTTCTTGCTAAGTTTACTTGTAAAGAGTCGTTATTTCGATAAAAAGCCATCTTACTTTGGTGTTAAGGAAAAGGATATTATTCCATTAACAAAAGGTGTAGTACATCCACCAACTAAATTTGATCGTATTAACTTCGTAAATATCGGTCATAAATTCTTCTTATTCTCAATTGTAGTCGTAATTGCTGGGGCAATTATATTACCGATTTTCAAAATGAATCTTGGTATTGACTTTGCAAGTGGTACACGTATCGACTTGCAATCAAAACAAGCAATTACTGTTTCTGATGTTCATAAAGATTTGAAAGAATTGAACATCGATGTGAAGAAAGAAGATATTGTACCGACTGGAGATGACAATAAAGGTTTCGCAGTTCGTACATTAGGTGTTCTATCAAAAGATGAAATTGCGAAAACAAAAACATTCTTCCAAGATAAATATGGTACAGATCCAAACGTAAGTACAGTTTCACCAACAATCGGGAAAGAAATTGCACGAAATGCATTTATCGCAGTATTAATTGCTTCTGCAGTTATTATTTTATACGTAAGTATTCGTTTCCGCTTTACGTATGCAGTATCTGCAGTAATCGCATTATTACATGATGCATTCGTTATGATTGTTATGTTTAGTATTTTTAGGCTAGAGGTAGACTTAACGTTTATTGCTGCTGTATTAACGATTATCGGTTATTCTATCAATGACTCGATCGTTACGTTTGATAGAAACCGTGAGTTATACAAACAGAAAAAACGAGTTCGCGATATAAAAGATTTAGAAGAAATTGTGAACGCGAGTATTCGTCAAACAATTGGTCGCTCGATTAATACAGTATTAACAGTGTTGTTCCCAGTAATTGCACTACTTATTTTCGGTAGTGAATCACTGCGTAATTTCTCACTTGCATTATTAATAGGACTAGTTGTAGGTACGTACTCTTCTATTTTCGTTGCTTCTCAAATTTGGTTAATGCTTGAAAACCGTCGTTTGAAAAAGGGTAAAGGAAAGAAGAAGGTTGAGAAAGAAGTATCTGAACCGCAAGTATAAATAAGGTGATGCCTCATAATGAGGCATCTCTTTTTTCGTTTGTGGATACAATAAGATAGCAACTTTCGAAAGAAAAAATGAAAAAAATGGTGATGATATCGCTGTTTTGTTACAATAAAGTGAAACTTTAATTAGTGGGGGTGTTCATCCCCACTGATTATTAGCCCACACCAATCGGGCTTTTACGGGCAGTTGATCTCCCACTTAAAGTCCTCGTATTCGCCGGATTTTGGGGTGGGAGTCTTACTGCCCGTTAAAGCGGGATAACAAGAGAGGTTAAGAAAAGAAGGGATTTTAATTATGGAAAAAGATGAACGTTTTAAACAGGCCGAGTTTGGTGCTATTGTCGGGATTGTTGGTAACATTATATTAGCGATTGTAAAAGCGGTAATTGGTTACATTGGAAATAGTAAGGCACTTTTAGCGGATGCCGTACATTCTGGATCAGATGTAATTGGTTCGTTAGCTGTACTTTTTGGATTGCGGGCAGCGAAGCAACCGCCTGATGAAGATCATCCGTATGGTCATGGTAAAGCGGAATCGATTTCAGCGATTATTGTTGCGGTATTATTATTTATTGTAGGATTGGAAATCGCGATTTCGTCTATAAAAGCTTTTTCACAAGAATTAGAACCACCGAAAGGAATTACGATTTTTGCTGTTGTTCTTTCGATTGCAGTGAAAGAAGGGATGTTTCAATATAAATTTCGATTAGGGAAGAGGGTAAATAGTGATGCAATTATTGCAAATGCATATGAGCACCGTTCAGATGTATTTTCTTCAATTGCAGCTTTAATCGGTATTTGTGCAGCTATTATTGGTGGTAAGCTAGGTTTAGATTGGCTTGTATATGCTGATCCGATTGCAGGACTATTTGTTTCGCTTCTTGTAGCAAAGATGGCATGGAGTATTGGAGCGGAAGCAATTCATGCAACGCTGGATCATGTACTTCATGAGGAAGATGTTATTCTGCTTAGAGAAGCAGTCCTTCAAGTAAATGGTGTGAAAAAAATCGGTTCTTTATATGCGAGAGAACATGGGCATTATGTTATTGTCGATATTAAAGTGTCTGTAGATCCATACATTACTGTAGAAGAAGGACATAGCATTGGAAAGCATGTGAAAGAAACGCTTATGAAACAAGATAACGTACAAAATGTGTTTGTACATATAAATCCGTATTCTCCAAATTAAATATCATTAACATTTTAGTATATAGATATTGCATCGTAGTTCGCATTATATTGTCACCCCTTAATCTGTCTTGTATAATAAACAGGTTAAGGGGTGATTTCGTGTTACAACCGAAGACGCGTTGGAAAGAAAAAGAATATAATGAAGAGCGAGTGAGTGAATTAGCAAATAAATTACAATTATCACCACTTGTCGTTTCGTTATTCCTTGGTAGAGGACTGGATACAGAAGATAAGATTTTAGATTTTTTAAATACAGAAAATCAAGAATTTCACGATCCATTTTTATTGGAAGGAATGGATAGAACAGTAGAACGTGTAAATAAGGCGATTCAAAATGGAGAGCAAATATTAATATTTGGTGATTATGATGCGGACGGAGTAAGTAGTACGACGGTTTTATATCTTGCTCTGCAAGAATTAGGTGCAGATGTAGAATTTTATATTCCGAACCGTTTTACAGAAGGCTATGGACCAAACGAAGAAGCGTTTCGTTGGGCGTATAGTGCAGGGTTCTCACTGATTATTACTGTCGATACGGGTATTGCAGCGGTACATGAAGCGAAGGTAGCGAAGGAACTTGGAATAGATCTTATTATTACAGATCACCATGAGCCGCCGCCAGAATTACCAGAAGCGCTTGCGATTATTCATCCGAAACTAGATGGTGGTGTGTATCCGTTTCATTATTTAGCTGGTGTAGGTGTTGCTTTTAAAGTTGCGCATGCATTACTAGGCCGTGTGCCAGAACATTTATTAGAAATTGCAGTAATTGGTACGGTAGCCGATTTAGTATCACTTCATGGTGAAAATAGATTGCTAGTGAAGCGCGGTTTAAAACATATGCGTATGACGAGAAATATTGGCTTAAAGGCGTTATTTAAAGTTGCTAACGTTTCGCAAAGTGAACTTACAGAAGAAAGCATTGGATTCTCAATCGCACCGCGTATTAATGCGGTTGGACGTTTAGAAGATGCAGCACCGGCTGTACACCTTTTATTATCAGATGATCCAGAAGAAGCAAAAGAGCTAGCTGAAGAAATTGATAAGCTGAACAAACTGCGAAAAGATATTGTAAAGCAAATTACAGAGGAAGCTATCGCTGAAGTTGAAAATAATTTTCCGCATGAAGAAAATAAAGTGTTAGTGCTAGCAAAAGAAGGCTGGAATCCAGGGGTAATTGGAATTGTCGCTTCTAAATTAGTTGAACGTTTTTATCGTCCGACGATTGTATTGAGCATTGATCCAATAAAAGAAACAGCAAAAGGTTCAGCGCGTAGTATTGCAGGGTTTGATTTGTTTGCAAATTTGTCAGATTGTAGAGAGTTATTACCACACTTCGGAGGGCATCCGATGGCAGCGGGAATGACACTACATATGAATGATGTAGATGAATTACGCCGCCGCTTAAATGCGCAAGCAGATACAATTTTAACAGAGGAGGATTTTATTCCAATTACAGCAGTCGATGCTTTTTGTAAAGTAGAGGATGTAACACTTGCAGCAATTGAAGATATGCAAAAGTTAGCGCCATTTGGTGTTGGAAATCCGAAACCGCGTATTGCAGTGAAAGATGCAGAGCTAGAAAGCATTCGTGCAATTGGATCAGACGGGTCTCATTTGAAAATGGCTCTTCGTGATGGACAAGCAACACTGGACACAATCGGATTTGGATTTGGTGCGTATGCAAAAGAAATTTCTCCAGTTGCAAAGGTATCTGTAATAGGAGAAGCATCTATTAATGAATGGAATAATTTTAAGAAGCCGCAATTAATGGTGCAAGATATTGCTGTAGAGGCATGGCAATTATTTGACTGGCGTAGTATGCGTAATGTAGAAGCGAATTTAGCAGAACTTCCGGAAGAAAAAATAACAATGGTGTATTTTTTTGAAGAGGTATTGAATAAATTTTCTTTAGAAGACGATAAAGAAAAGCTTGTGCATGCATCAGAGGTAACTCATTTAGATGATCAATACATCGTGTTACTTGATTTACCAAAAGGAACAGATGAACTATGTGATCTATTTAAAGCAGGGTTCCCAGCGCGAATTTATACGTTATTTTATCAAGAGAATAATCATTTATTTAGTACCGTTCCAACGAGAGAACATTTTAAATGGTATTATTCTTTCCTAAACCAAAAAGCACCATTTTCTTTAAGACAATATGGTGAGCAACTATGCCGACATAAGGGTTGGTCAAAAGATACAGTAAATTTCATGACACAGGTGTTTTTTGAGTTAGAATTTGTTACAATAAAAGATGGCGTCATTTTTATGGCAGACAAAAAACAAAAGCGTGATTTAATTGAATCGAACACATATCGTGAGAAAATGAACCACTTACAATTAGAAAAAGAATTGGTTTATAGCACATATCAGCAATTATATACATGGTTTGAAACGATTCGTAATCATAAAGAAGTAGAACAGTTAGGGTAAAGGATTTGTACTTACAAACCCTTTATATCTGAGGAGGATTCAGAAATATGGATTTCAAGCAACATATCGCAATTGTGCCGGATTATCCGAAAGAAGGTATCGTATTTAAAGATATTACACCTTTAATGAACGACGGAAAAGCATACAAAGCAGCAACAGATGAAATTGTTGCTTATGCAAAAGAAAAAGATATAGACCTTGTAGTAGGACCAGAAGCTCGTGGTTTTATTATCGGTTGCCCAGTTTCTTATGCGTTAGAAGTAGGATTTGCGCCAGTTCGTAAATTAGGAAAATTACCACGTGAAGTAATTACAGTTGACTACGGTAAAGAATATGGTAAAGATGTTTTAACAATTCATAAAGATGCAATTAAGCCAGGTCAACGCGTATTAATTACAGATGATCTATTAGCTACAGGTGGAACAATCGAAGCGACAATTAAGTTAGTTGAAGAGCTAGGCGGAGTTGTAGCAGGAATTGCATTCTTAGTAGAGCTTACTTACTTAGATGGTCGTAAAATGTTAGATGGTTACGATGTATTAGTATTAGAAAAATACTAATTTACTATATAGGTAAAACTACGGTGATAAAAAGTACCCGTGAATCTCTTGGAGAGGAACGGGTACTTTTGTATAATTGAACAAAAATTACGGTGAAATGTCAGTGAAATCTTTTCCTTTTCACAATTCACAATCATTGGGTTATAATGATAGAATATAACTTATTTTATTTTATGTAATTAATATAAAGTCAATTTTCAATAAAAGGTGATTCGATGGCAAATGAGCAAGTACTAACAGCTGAACAGGTACTCGAGAAAGCAAGTCAATATTTAGCAGATGAAGATATTGAGCTAGTGGCACGTGCCTATGAATATGCACGCGATGCACATAGCGAACAATATAGAAAATCGGGTGAACCATATATTATTCACCCAATTCAAGTTGCAGGTATTTTAGTTGAATTACACATGGATCCAGCTACAGTATCAGCAGGTTTCTTGCATGATGTAGTGGAAGATACAGAGATTACATTAGAAGGTATTGAACGGGAATTTAATAAAGAAATCGCCATGCTTGTCGATGGTGTTACAAAGCTCGGAAAGATTAAATATAAATCTCATGAACAGCAACAAGCCGAAAACCATCGCAAAATGTTTATTGCAATGGCTCAAGATATTCGAGTTATTTTAATTAAACTAGCTGACCGTCTTCATAACATGCGTACATTGAAACATTTGCCTCAAGAGAAGCAGCGTCGCATTGCGAATGAAACGTTAGAAATCTTTGCGCCTTTAGCACATAGACTCGGAATTAGTACTATTAAATGGGAGCTAGAGGATACGTCACTTCGCTATTTAAATCCACAGCAATATTATCGTATTGTAAATTTAATGAAGCGTAAACGTGCAGAGCGTGAAGAATATTTAGATGAAGTAATGACTAGTATTCGTGAGAAATTAAAAGAGGTTGCAATTCAACCTGAGATTTCTGGTAGACCAAAACATATTTACAGTATTTATCGTAAAATGGCACTGCAAAACAAACAGTTCAATGAAATTTACGATTTATTAGCTATACGTGTCGTTGTAAATAGCATTAAAGATTGTTACGCAGTACTTGGAATTATCCATACGTGCTGGAAGCCGATGCCAGGTCGTTTCAAAGATTATATTGCAATGCCGAAAGCAAATCTATATCAATCTCTTCATACGACTGTAATCGGACCAAAAGGTGATCCACTTGAAGTGCAAATTCGTACGAAAGAAATGCATGAAATTGCAGAGTTCGGGATCGCGGCACACTGGGCGTATAAAGAAGGAAAAACAGCAGAAACAACAAGTACATTAGAGAAGAAACTCACATGGTTTCGTCAAATATTAGAATGGCAAAATGAAGCTTCTAATGCAGAAGAATTTATGGAGTCATTAAAAATTGATTTATTCTCTGACATGGTATTCGTCTTCACACCGAAAGGCGATGTAATGGAATTACCGCTTGGATCAGTTCCGATTGATTTTGCGTATCGTGTCCATTCAGAGATTGGAAATAAAACAATTGGTGCAAAAGTAAACGGGAAAATGGTGACACTTGATTATAAGTTAAAAACAGGTGACATCATTGAAATTTTAACATCGAACCATTCGTATGGACCAAGTCAAGATTGGGTGAAACTTGCTCAAACATCTCATGCGAAAAATAAAATACGTCAATTCTTTAAGAAACAACGTAGAGATGAAAATATTGAAAAAGGTCGTGAACTTGTTGAAAAAGAAGTGCGTGGTCTAGAGTATGAGATGAAAGAAATATTAGCTCCTGACAATTTAAAACGTGTTGCTGAGAAATTCAACTTTGCAAATGAAGAGGATATGTTTGCGGCGGTTGGGTATAACGGGATTACAGCTTCGCAAATTGTGACGCGACTAACGGACAAGTTCCGTAAACAACGTGAAGAAGAAATCGTTGAAGTTAAAGAAGTTCGTAAACCGATGAAAATTCGAAAATGGGATTCTGGCGTAAAAGTAAGCGGTGCGGATAATTTATTAATTCGTTTATCAAAATGCTGTAACCCGGTTCCAGGTGATGATATCGTTGGGTATATTACGAAAGGTCGAGGCGTATCGATTCACCGTCGTGATTGTGTAAATGTTCATACAGAAGAAGCTGTAGAGCGTTTATTAGAAGTAGAGTGGGAAGGTAGCACTGAAAAAGAAATTGAATATAACGTTGATATCGAAATTTCAGGTTACGATCGCCGTGGTTTATTAAATGAAGTATTGCAAGCTGTTACGGAGACGAAAACGTACATTTCAGCTGTTTCTGGTAGAAGTGATCGCAATAAGATGGCGACGATTAACATGTCCATCTCGATTCGTAACTTACAGCATTTGAAAAAAGTAGTAGAACGCATTAAACGTGTTCCGGAAATTTATGCAGTACGACGTATGATGCATTAATAGGGAGTGTAGAAAGATGAGAGTTGTTTTACAACGATCAAAGGAAGCGTCTGTCACAGTAGATGGTGAGATTGTAGGGCAAATTCCATTCGGTCTAACATTGCTAGTTGGCATTACGCATGAAGATACAGAAAAAGATGCAACTTACATTGCAGAAAAAATTGCGAATTTACGTATTTTTGAAGATGAGAGCGGAAAGATGAACCATTCAGTACTTGATGTAGAAGGACAAGTTCTATCCATTTCGCAATTTACATTATACGGAGATTGCCGCAAAGGAAGACGTCCAAACTTTATGGATGCTGCGAAACCTGACTACGCAGAGCGTTTATACGATTTCTTTAATGAAGAAGTTCGCAAACAAGGATTGCACGTAGAAACAGGAAAGTTCGGAGCAATGATGGACATTTCTTTAATCAATGATGGTCCGGTGACCTTAATTGTAGAAAGTAAATAGTATTGCCCAAGAAGAGAGGGTTATACGAGAAGGCACTGAAAAAGTGATTGCTTTAAAAAATAACACACATTTTATCAATATGTTGAAAAAAAAAGGGATCCATCACCTGTATATAGCAGGTGATGGATCCCTTTTTCAGTGGCTTTTTATACGATCCTCTCTTTATCCCGCTATTTGTNNAAAATTCGGCGAATGCGAGGAAGTTAGATGGGAGATAACTGCCCGTAAAAGCCCGATTGGTGTGGGCTCATAATCAGTGGGGGATGAACAAAACCTCCACTGATTAAAGTTTTACTTTATTAGTTTGTAATCTTATTTTAGAAGATAGCATAATTGATGTATTGGTAAATATTTGATTTAAGATACGTGTGAAAATGTATATAAGGGGAGATGTTGTATGAATGAGTCGATTTTTAAAGATTCTAAACTTGCTTTGTGATTTAATACAGCCATTCTTTTACGTATGTTAAGGATTGTTTTTGCCGTAGCAAGCAAGTTACGGTACTTGGATAGTATTTGTAATGGCAGGAATGATTGTAACGTTTTTAAGTAGCCAAAGAGCTGATTACTTATATAAAAATAGTTTGCAAGTAATGTTTAATCGAGAGATATAAATCGTATAATAAACGTTATTTGTTTGCACGTATAACTCTCTCATCAATATGGAACAATAAAATGTAAATCCATATTGAATGTGAGGGATATACGTATGCGTATGAATGAAAAAGGGCATTCTGTTACAAATGGTGCGAATCAACTGTTTAACGTGAATTTTCATGACTTTATTTCGAAAGAACAAAACAATACTTCAATGGAGCTTGCTTCTGAGTTCGGAATTTCTCTTCAAGATGTAAAGCGTCTAAAGAAGCAGATTGAACGCTCTTAGAGTACTTGACAATCCTACTCAACAAACGTATAGTAATTTTATATTTACATATGAATATAACCGTTGATGGAGAAGAGTAAATGAGATACACATGGAAAGAGAAGAAATGTCTTAGGCTGAAAACATTTCTACATGATGACTGATTGAATGACACTCTAGAGGTTTCAACTTGAACGGCATATATGGCTTAGTAGGGATGAACGCATATTTAAGCGTTACTAAAAAAGTGGAAGCATACGTGCTTCAATTAGGGTGGCACCACGGGTATAATACTCTCGTCCCTACTGTTTAAACAGTAGAGGCGGGAGTTTTTTATTTTTATCCCGCTATTTGTGGGCAGTAAGACTCCCACCTCAAAATTCGGCGAATAGGTGGGAGATAANNCGATTGGTGAGGGCTCATAATCAGTGGGGGATGGACAAAACCCCCACTGATTAAAGTTTCACTTTATTAAGATTAAAACAATTTGAGGAGGAACTGAATATGTCTATTCAAATCCCGCGCGGAACGCAAGATATCCTTCCGGGTAGCGTTGAGTTATGGCAGTATATCGAAGGGCAAGCACGCGAAATTTGCCGTCGTTACAACTATAAAGAAATTCGCACACCAATTTTTGAACACACTGAGCTATTTTTACGTGGTGTTGGTGATACGACAGATATCGTACAAAAAGAAATGTACTCATTCCAAGATCGTGGAGAGCGCAGTTTAACATTACGTCCAGAAGGTACTGCACCTGTTGTACGTTCTTACGTTGAAAATAAAATGTTCGGTGATGCAACACAACCAACGAAATTATACTATATCGGCCAAATGTTCCGCTACGAGAGACCGCAGGCAGGTCGCTATCGTCAATTCGTACAATTCGGTATTGAAGCAATCGGTAGTAACGACCCTGCAATTGACGCAGAAGTAATTGCACTTGCTGTAGAATTTTACCGCAGCATGGGCTTAAAAAATATTAAAGTTGTATTAAATAGTTTAGGTGATGCAGCGAGTCGTCAAGCGCACCGCGATGCATTAATCTCTCATTTTGAGCCACGTATCGGCGAGTTCTGCTCTGATTGTCAATCTCGCTTAGAAAAGAACCCTCTTCGTATATTAGATTGTAAGAAGGACCGTAACCATGAATTAATGGGAACAGCACCATCTATTACAGAATACTTAAACGAAGATTCAGCAGTATACTACGACAAAGTACAAGAACTATTAACGATGATAGATGTTCCATTTGAAAAAGACCCGAACTTAGTACGTGGTTTAGACTACTATCAACACACTGTTTTTGAAATTATGAGTGAGGCAGAAGGTTTCGGTGCTATCACAACATTAAGTGGCGGTGGCCGTTATAACGGACTAGTACAAGAAATCGGTGGACCAGAAATGCCAGGTATCGGTTTTGCAATGAGTATTGAACGTTTAATTATGGCGCTAAAAGCTGAAAACATTGAGTTGCCAATTGAACATAGTATTGATTGTTACGTTGTAGCGCTTGGTGAAAAGGCGAAAGACCATGCTGCAAAAGTTGCGTTCGACCTTCGTAAAGCTGGACTATCGGTTGAAAAAGATTATTTAGATCGCAAAATGAAAGCACAATTTAAATCAGCGGATCGTCTAAAGGCGAAATTTGTAGCTGTATTAGGGGAAGATGAGTTAAATAAAGGCATCATTAACTTAAAAGATATGGCAACAGGCGAACAAGAAGAAGTAGCGTTACATATATTTGCTTCATATGTAGCAGAGAAATTAATATAGGAGGAACTTACAGTGTCTGAAAGAACACATGCATGTGGAAAAGTAACAGTAGAAGCTGTTGGACAAACAGTTCAATTGAAAGGTTGGGTACAAAAACGCCGTGACTTAGGTGGATTAATTTTCATCGACTTACGTGACCGTACAGGTATCGTACAAGTTGTATTTAATCCAGAAACATCAAAAGAAGCGCTAGAAGTAGCAGAAACAATTCGTAGCGAATACGTATTACACGTAGAAGGTACAGTTGTTGAGCGTGGTGAAGGCGCAATTAATGACAATATGGAAACTGGTCGTATTGAAGTACAAGCAACGAAAGTAAACATATTAAACGCAGCGAAAACAACGCCAATTATTATTGCTGATGATATAGATGCATCAGAAGATGTACGTTTAAAATATCGTTATTTAGACTTGCGTCGTCCTGTAATGTTCAACACATTCAAAATGCGTCACGACGTAACGAAAACAATTCGTAATTTCTTAGACTCAGAAGAGTTCTTAGAAGTTGAAACACCAATTTTAACGAAGAGCACACCAGAAGGAGCTCGTGATTATTTAGTACCAAGCCGTGTACATGACGGTGAATTTTATGCATTACCACAGTCACCACAATTATTTAAACAACTTCTAATGGTCGGTGGATTTGAGCGTTACTATCAAGTAGCACGTTGTTTCCGTGACGAAGATTTACGTGCAGATCGTCAACCAGAATTCACGCAAATCGATATCGAAGCTTCATTCTTAACACAAGAAGAAATTTTAAATATGATGGAGCGCATGATGACGAAAGTTATGAAGGATGCGAAAGGTGTAGAAATTAACGCACCATTCCCTCGTATGACTTACGCTGATGCAATGGCTCGCTACGGTTCTGATAAGCCGGATACACGTTTTGAAATGGAACTAACAAATCTATCTGAATTTGCAGCAGGCTGTGGCTTTAAAGTATTTACAAGCGCTGTAGAAAGCGGCGGACAAGTAAAAGCCATTAATGCAAAAAGTGCTGCGAGCAAATACTCTCGTAAAGACATCGATGTATTAACTGAATTTGTAAAAGTATACGGTGCAAAAGGTCTAGCTTGGCTTAAAGTTGAAGAAGACGGCCTAAAAGGACCGATTGCGAAATTCTTCGGTGAAGAAGATGCGAACGTATTAATGACTACATTAGAAGCTACTGCTGGCGACTTATTACTATTCGTAGCAGATAAGAAGAGCGTTGTTGCAGATAGCTTAGGTGCACTTCGTTTACGTCTAGGTAAAGAGCTTGAGTTAATTGACGAAAGTAAATTTAATTTCCTATGGGTAACTGATTGGCCACTTCTAGAGTACGATGAAGATGCAGATCGTTACTTCGCAGCTCACCACCCATTCACAATGCCATTCCGTGAAGACGTTGGGCTGTTAGAAACAGCACCAGAAAAAGCACGTGCACAAGCATATGACCTTGTATTAAACGGTTATGAGCTTGGTGGTGGATCGCTTCGTATTTACGAGCGTGACGTACAAGAAAAGATGTTCAAAGCACTTGGATTCTCACAAGAAGAAGCGCAAGAGCAATTCGGATTTTTATTAGAAGCATTCGAATACGGTACACCACCACACGGTGGAATCGCATTAGGTTTAGACCGTCTTGTTATGTTGCTGGCAGGTCGTACGAACCTTCGTGATACAATTGCATTCCCGAAAACAGCAAGCGCAAGCTGCTTATTAACAGAAGCTCCAAGCCCAGTTGCAGAAGCACAGCTTGAAGAACTGAACTTGAAGTTGAACGTGAAAGAAGAGAAGTAAGAATAGAGTCTAGATGGTTATACTATAGCCGTCTAGACTTTTTTTGAGAGGTTGTTTAAAAAGTTCGGTGCTCGAGTAGTACCCCTACACCGCGCTTCTCCTAGCAGAAGTGCCTCAATCTGCTCGGTTCTCTAAATCCTCCTTTTTAAACTTGTATGTAGGAAGAAATGAAAATCCAGTTTACTTATGTTTCTTTGTTTGAAATATGTATTTTTAGGAATTCTATAACTTTTTCTATACAAATAGTGGGGAAAACGCTAGAATACATGGTAGACCATTTTTGTAATAGGAGTGTAGAGCTGAATGTTACATCAATTTTCACGTAATGAATTAGCCTTCGGTAAAGAAGGACTTGAAATATTAAAAAATAGTACAGTCGGTATTTTAGGGATTGGCGGTGTGGGTTCTTTTGCAGCTGAAGCGTTGGCCCGCTCTGGCGTAGGGCGTCTCGTATTGGTTGATAAAGATGTTGTAGATATTACAAACGTAAACCGTCAAATTCATGCTTTATTATCTACTGTTGGACGTTCAAAAGTAGAATTAATGAAAGAGCGTATTGCAGACATTAATCCAGCGTGTGAAGTGATTGGACTAGAAATGTTTTATACTGATGAAACATATGAAGAGTTCTTTAAGCACGGCTTAGATTTTGTAGTGGATGCATCTGATACGATTACGTTCAAAATTCATTTAATTCAACAATGTTTACGTCGTAAAATTAAAATTATCTCCAGTATGGGTGCAGCAAATAAAATGGACCCAACTCGTTTTCGTATTGCGGACATCTCTAAAACACATACAGACCCAATTGCGAAGGTAATTCGTACGAAACTTCGTAAAGAGGGGATTAAAAAAGGTGTAAAAGTTGTCTTCTCTGACGAAAACCCAATCGTAATTCGTGAAGAAGTACGTAAAGAAATCGTACCAGATGAAAATGCGAAAATTCGTAAAGCGAAATTACCACCTTCTTCAAATGCATTCGTACCATCTGTGGCCGGTTTAATTATGGCAAGTCACGTTGTACGTGAGCGTATTAAAAATGTAGAAGTGAAGCGTGTAGGGCAAGAATAAAAGGGAAGCATATATCCATTTTGGATATATGCTTTTTATATGTATGAAAGAAATATGGATATTTGCAATACTACTAGTTCGAATGTAAGTGAAGCTAGTAAGTAATGATTGTATTTGTCTAATTTATAGGCGGACGTCTTTTTTAAACTGTGAATAGTGAAAAGAGCTAAAGTTAGTACGAGAAGGCTAAGGTTTACTTTGAAAATGATTAACAGCTCCTTTTGAGAGCGTTTATCCCGCTATTTGTGGGCAGTAAGACTCCTACCTCAAAATTCGGTGAATGCGAGGAAGTGAGGTGGGAGTCTTACTGCCCGTAAAAGCCCGATTGGTGTGAGCTCATAATCAGTGGGGGATGGACAAAACCCCCACTGATTAAAGTTTCACTTTATTAGGTTTATAGCAACAGTATAGTTATAATTATCTAATTTTTTTGTGCTAAAAAACCCCCACCTAAAATGAAACGGTGGGGAGTTTTTTAATTTTCTGCTGAATATATAATATCTAAATTACCGTTTTGATCCGTTTTGAAAATTGGAGCAATCTGCTCTGCTTGTTCTTCGACTGAAACGAGTTTTCGAGCATGATCCATAATTCTAACAAGCATTGCGTAGTCCTCTTCGATTGCTTGTTGTTTTTTTGTGAGCACAGCTAATTTGGTTTCAAGTTCAGTATTCGCTTTTTGTAGGGAAGTGAGCTGCGTTTGTAATACATCATTTTCTGTTTGCAACTTAGGGAGTGAAGGGTTATTATGTTCCAAGTTTTGCAAAAATGAGATGACATTTTGCATTGTAAGATCTTGTTTACTTGGCGTAATATCTTCCGAAAATTCGGCATCGATTACAAGTTGCTGAGTTTTTGAGAACTGCTCTTTCTCTATTTTAGCTTCAGAACGCTTTAATTCTTTACGTTGTTTTTTTGCAAGTTGTACAGCATCCTCATAATTCGGTCGTACTTCAGCGTTCCATCTAAAGCCACAAGCTGCGGAAGTGCGGTTCAAAGCATCGCCAACTTCATCGAACGCTTTTATTTGTGTACTTCCGCTGCGAATATGTCGTAAAACAGTTTCTGCTAAAAGGAGATCGTCTTCTTTTGTCCATGCATCTTGACGTGTTTTCATAAGCGAAGCCTCCATAATGGTGACGTTTTCGCTTATATTACCCTTGATTTTTCGTTTTATGCGAACTTTGTAATCTTTCATAAACAGTAGAAAGTGCTTGTTCAAATTTTCCTGTCGTTTTCGGTTTGTAATATTGTCTATTTTTTATTTTATCAGGTAAGTATTGTTGTTGAACCCAACCGTTTGGATGGTCGTGTGGATATAAGTATCCAATGCCTCTACCTAATGATTCGGCTCCTTTATAGTGACTATCTTTTAAATGACTTGGGATATCACCTGTTTGTCCGTTACGTAGATCGTGTAATGCGGCGTCAAGCGCTTTATAAGCTGAATTTGATTTTGGTGATAGACAAAGTTCAATAACGGCATTTGCAAGTGGTATACGTGCCTCTGGGAATCCCACTCGTTCAGCTGATTCAATCGCTGCAAGTGTACGTGGTCCAGCTTGGGGGCTAGCAAGTCCGATATCTTCATATGCCATAATAAGGAGGCGTCTACCGATACTTTGTAAATCACCAGCTTCAATAAGGCGTGCCAAATAATGGAGTGCTGCATTTACATCACTTCCGCGCACTGATTTTTGAAATGCTGATAATACGTCATAATGAGCATCTCCATCTTTGTCGTGCACGAAACTCTTTTTTTGTAAGCATTCCGCTGCGATTTCAAGTGTAATTTCAGCCGCTTGATCGTCTGTAGTAAAACTAGATAATACAGCAAGTTCAAGCGCGTTATAAGCGGAACGCATATCACCGCCAGAAGCGTTTGCAAAGTAGTGTAGTGCTTCATCTGTCACCGTCACAGCGTATTCTCCGAGTCCTCTTTCTTTATTCTCGAGAGCGCGTTTTAATCCAATTAAAATATCATCTTCTGTTAAAGCGTGTAATTCGAAAATTTGACATCTGCTTCGAATAGCGGAGTTTATTGCATGGAACGGGTTGCTCGTCGTTGCACCAATTAAAGTAAGAAGCCCGCTTTCTAAATGAGGTAATAGAAAGTCCTGCTTTGCTTTATCTAGGCGGTGCACCTCATCTAAAATTAAAACGAGGTGTCGATGCATTTTCGCTTCTTGTACGACAACTTCCATATCTTTTTTATTATGCGTAACAGCGTTTAATAGGCGAAACGGAGTTCCAGTACTTCCTGCAATTGCGCTAGCGATTGATGTTTTTCCTGTGCCTGGGGGGCCGTATAAAATCATAGATTGAAAATGGTTTGCTTGGACCATTCGCCATAAAATCTTTTCTTCACCAACTAAATGTTGTTGTCCGATAATTTCTTGAATATTTGTAGGGCGCATTCGATGTGCGAGTGGTTGTTTCATCTTGACCGTCTCCCTTAATGTATAATCTCATTCTATCGTATCATTTTTTTTAATGGAATTTGAAATAGGATGCTGTTTTGTGGGAAAAATGAATATAAATATTTTCATTTTTCTTTCAATTATAACAATTTCCGAGTTTTTCAATATGATTTTATGTTATCATTTTGATACACAAGTTGAAATTTCTTATAATACTATATTATGCTATAATTTCATAGGATTTTAAATTGTGTTCTTTTATAAATAAGATATAACCAATAGAAGTGAAAATTTGAAAAGAGGTGCAAATAGATGAAGATTTCAACAAAAGGCCGCTACGGCTTAACAATTATGATCGATCTTGCAAAAAAGTTTGGTGAAGGTCCAATTTCATTAAAATCAATTGCACAGGCACACGACTTATCTGAGCATTATTTAGAGCAATTAATTTCACCACTTCGTAACGCTCGTCTTGTAAAGAGTACGCGCGGTGCATATGGCGGATATGTATTATCTGATCAGCCGGCCAACATTACAGCTGGGGATGTAATCCGTGTACTAGAGGGGCCGATTAGTGTTGTAGAAATGATAGAAGAAGAAGAACCAGCACAGCGTCAATTATGGATGCGTGTTCGTGATGCGGTGCAAGAAGTGTTAGATAGTACAACGTTAGAAGATTTAGTACGTTATGAGGAAGAAAATCATGGGGGGTATATGTTTTACATTTAATTCCTTGTGAAACGATTTGGAAAGAAGGAGATTTAATGGAACGCATTTACTTAGATCATGCAGCGACATCTCCGACTCACCCAGAAGTGGTCGAAAAGATGATTCCATATATGACAGAAACATTTGGAAACCCGTCTAGTATCCACTTTTATGGGCGTCAAACGCGCCATGCGGTAGATGAGGCGAGACGTGTGTGTGCACGTAGCATTCACGCGAATCCGAATGAAATTATATTTACGAGCGGTGGTACAGAAGCTGATAATTTAGCACTTATAGGTGTAGCGCGCGCGAATCGTCATAAAGGTAACCACATTATTACAACGCAAATTGAACATCATGCGATTTTGCATACGTGTGAAGTGCTGGAGCGTGAAGGATTTGAAGTGACGTATTTACCTGTTGATGAAACAGGGCGTGTTCAAGTTTCTGATATACAAAAGGCATTAACAGATGAAACAATTCTCGTATCTGTTATGTTTGGGAATAATGAAGTAGGGACAATGCAACCAATCGCGGAGATAGGTAAGCTGTTAAAAGAACATCAAGCTTATTTCCATACAGATGCGGTACAAGCTTACGGTTTAGTGGAAATACATGTGAAAGAGTTTGGCATTGATTTACTATCAATTTCAGCTCATAAAATTAACGGACCAAAAGGCGTCGGATTCCTATATGCTGGTGCAAATGTGAAATTTGAACCGTTATTAATAGGCGGAGAGCAAGAAAGAAAACGCCGTGCTGGTACTGAAAATATACCTAGTATCGTTGGGTTGCAGCAAGCAATTTTGCTAGCTGAAAAAACTCGTGAGCAAAAAAATGCCCAATATGAAGAGTTTAAAGATATAATGGTATCTATCTTCAAAAATGAAGGCATTACTTTTGAGGTAAACGGAAACTTGGAATATCGCTTACCACATGTACTTAACGTAAGTTTTACAGGAATGAACATTGAGCCGTTTCTTGTAAACTTAGACTTAGCTGGTATTGCAGTATCAAGTGGTTCTGCTTGTACAGCTGGTTCGATTGATCCATCACATGTATTAGTAGCGATGTTCGGAAAAGACTCCGATCAAATACGTTCATCCGTACGCTTTAGCTTTGGACTTGGAAATACGAAAGAGAAAATTGAAAAAGCGGCGTACGAAACAGTGAAAATCGTGAAGCGATTAACACAAAATTAGCAGGGGAGGTGACATGATGAACAAATTACCTCACGAAACACGCGTTGTCATCGGGATGTCCGGTGGCGTTGATTCATCTGTAGCAGCACTTTTATTAAAAGAGCAAGGTTATGATGTAATCGGAATTTTTATGAAAAACTGGGATGATACAGATGAGAATGGTGTCTGTACAGCGACAGAAGATTACAATGATGTAATAGAAGTGTGTAACCAAATCGGGATTCCGTATTATGCAGTAAACTTTGAAAAACAATACTGGGATAAAGTATTTACGTACTTTTTAGACGAGTACCGAGCTGGTCGTACACCAAATCCAGATGTAATGTGTAACAAAGAAATTAAATTTAAAGCGTTTTTAGAGCATGCAATTGCGCTTGGTGCTGATTATGTAGCGACAGGCCATTATGCACGTGTTGCTTATATGGACGGCGAATATAAAATGCTTCGCGGCGTCGATGACAATAAAGACCAGACGTATTTCTTAAATCAATTAAGCCAAGAGCAATTATCAAAAACAATGTTCCCATTAGGTGAATTAAAGAAACCGCAAATTCGTGAAATGGCGAAAGAAGCTGGTTTAGCGACAGCGGCGAAGAAAGATAGTACTGGTATTTGCTTCATTGGTGAGCGTAACTTTAAGGATTTCTTAAGTAACTATTTGCCAGCGCAACCAGGAATAATGCAAACATTATCTGGTGAAGTGAAAGGAAAGCATGATGGTTTAATGTATTATACAATTGGACAGCGTCATGGCCTTGGTATTGGTGGTAACGGTGATCCATGGTTTGCTGTTGGGAAAAACTTAAAAGAAAACATTTTATATGTTGATCAAGGATTCCATAACGAACTTTTATATGGTGATGAAGTTATTGCTACGAATGTGAGCTGGGTAAGTAATAAAGCGAAAGAAAAAGAATTTAAGTGCACAGCGAAATTCCGTTATCGTCAAGAAGACAATAAAGTAACGGTTCAAATTGTTGATGAAAATACAGTTCGTATCTTTTGTGACGAACCGATTCGTGCGATTACACCAGGCCAAGCAGTTGTTTTCTATGTTGGAGATGAATGCTTAGGCGGTGCTACAATTGATGAAGTATACCGTAGTGGTAAGAAATTAGATTATTTAGGATAAATGAGAAGCCTCTGCCGATTAGCGGTTAGAGGTTTCTTTTACATAAGGCGAATTTTCGTTCGCTTGGAAAATACATTCTTTGTTATAATTTGTTGTAGAGGTGAAGGACATGTCAAACAAACTTGAAACAGGTATTCAATATATGCAAGAAGGAAATTGGGAAGAAGCAGCTAAAAACTTTACGGAAGCAATCGAAGAAAATCCGAAAGATGCGCTTGGCTACATTAACTTTGCGAATTTATTAGATGTATTAGGTGATAGTGAGCGAGCAATTTTATTTTATAAGCGTGCATTAGAGTTAGATGATAAATCTGCAACTGCTCATTATGGTTTAGGAAACGTATATTACGGCCAAGAGCAATTTACAGAAGCAAAGGCTGCATTTGAACAAGCAATGCAAGTTGGATTACAATCAGCTGATGTAACATTTATGCTAGGTATCACACACGTGCAACTTGGAAATGATCGTCTTGCACTGCCGTTTTTACAAAGAGCAACTGAATTAGATGAAGCAGATGCAGAAGCTGTGTTCCAGTGTGGACTTTGCTTCGCGCGACTAGAACATATTCAAGAAGCGAAACCTTATTTTGAAAAGGTATTAGAAATGGATGAAGCGCATGCAGATGCGTATTATAATTTAGGTGTTACGTACGTATTTGAAGAAAATAACGAGAAGGCTCTTGCTTTATTTAAGAAAGCAACTGAAATTCAACCAGATCACTTTTTAGCTGGTAATGGTATTCGTTTATTAGAGCAAGAAGCTGAATAAGATGAAAATATAGTTTAATGGGTAGTTATCCTTCATCTAAAGAGGTGGAGGATGTACTGCTCATTAAAGTGAAAAGAACCGGAAAGGAGAGGAAAGATGGGAAATCAACATGCAATGGATTTGTTTGAAGAAGAGAAAAAATTTATAAAAGCGCAAGTTCTTCATACCATTTTCCACAACGAAGAAAACCTCTATTCCGTTGTCAGTATGAAAGTCATTGAAACGAATGAAACGTACGATGAAAAAAAGGTAATGATAAACGGTCATTTTCCCCGCATGCATGAAGATGAAGTGTTTACATTGACAGGTCATTTTAAAGATCATCCAAAGTATGGAAAACAATATTTGGTTGAAACATTTAAAAAAGAATTACCACAAACAAAAGCTGGCATGGTGCAATATTTAGCGAGTGATTTATTTAAAGGGATTGGAAAGCGGACAGCTGAAAAAATCGTGGATCATCTCGGTGAGCATGCTATTTCTAAAATTATGGATGACCCGGATGCGTTAAATGGTGTTGTCAACAAGCAAAAAGCACAGGGAATATATGAGACAATTGTTGAGCACCAAGGGTTAGAGAAAGTAATGAGCTTTTTAAATGGTTACGGTTTTGGAACGAAGCTTTCTATTAAAATTTACCAACAATATAAAGAGATGACATTGGAAGTGATTCGTAATAATCCATATCAACTAATTGAAGAGGTTGACGGAATTGGATTTGGAAGAGCAGATGATATAGGACGTGCATTAGGTATATCGGGCAATCACGACGACCGTGTACGTGCGGGATGCTTTTATACATTAGAGAATGTTTCACTTCAATTTGGTCACGTTTATATGGGGAGAGATCAACTTGTAAGAGAAACGATGTCACTTTTAAACAATCAGGAAGGAAGAGTAACAGAGGAAGATATTATAGGTTGTATTGAAATGATGCAAAGTGAAGGGAAAGTCATAATAGAAGAAGAACGAGTGTATTTGGCATCGTTGTTCTACTCTGAAAAAGGTGTTGTAAAGTCCATTCGTCGACTTATGAATCAAGAAGAAACACCTTCATTTCCTGAAGCTGAAGTGTTAAAGACATTAGGTGAAATTGAAGAGCAACTAAAGGTACAATATGCACCGCTTCAGCAAGAAGCAATTCAAACGGCACTTCATAAGCCGATGATGTTATTGACAGGTGGACCAGGTACAGGGAAAACCACTGTGATTAAAGGAATTGTTGAAATGTATGCGTCGCTGCACGGATTATCGTTAAATCTGAATGAATATAGTGATGATAATCCATTTCCGGTATTATTAACGGCTCCAACAGGAAGAGCGGCGAAGCGAATGAGTGAATCAACAGGGCTTCCAGCTTGTACGATCCATCGTTTGCTTGGCTGGACGCCGGAAGGTTCTTTTCAGCGTAATGAAACGGATCCAGTTCAAGGGAAGTTACTCATTATCGATGAGTTTTCAATGGTGGATATTTGGCTTGCAAATCAGCTATTTAAGTCACTTCCTACAAAGATTCAAGTTATCATTGTAGGGGATGAAGATCAGTTGCCGTCTGTAGGACCTGGACAAGTGTTAAAAGATTTATTAAATGCAGGTGCAGTTCCGACGGTCAAACTTACAGAAATTTATCGTCAAGCGGAAGGCTCATCTGTTATTCAACTTGCCCATGCGATAAAAGATGGAATGTTACCACCGGATTTAGCGCAGAACAAAAAAGATCGTTCCTTTATTGCTTGTACAGGAATTCAAATCGTTGACGTTGTGAAAAAGGTTTGTGAAAATGCTAAGACAAAAGGATTTAGTGCAAGAGATGTACAAGTATTAGCGCCGATGTACCGTGGGCCTGCTGGTATTAATGTGTTAAACGAAGCGCTGCAAGAAGTGTTTAATCCGAAAAGGGAAAAGAGTAAAGAAATTGCATACGGTGATGTTGTGTACCGAAGAGGTGATAAAGTACTGCAACTCGTCAATCAGCCAGAGAGCCAAGTGTTTAATGGTGATATCGGAGAAATTGTTTCGGTGTTTTATGCGAAAGAAAATGTTGAGCAACAAGATATGATTATCGTTTCATTTGATGGGATTGAAGTAACGTATACAAAGCCGGATTTAAATCAAATTACACATGCATATTGTTGTTCAATTCATAAATCACAAGGTAGTGAATTTCCGATTGTTATTATGCCGATTGTAAAAAGTTACAACCGTATGTTACGTCGTAATTTAATTTACACTGGTATTACAAGAAGTAAGAAATTCCTAATTATTTGCGGGGAGGAATCTGCTTTCCAATCCGGTGTAAATCGTCTTGATGATGCACTGCGTCAAACGACATTAGCGAGCCGATTACAAGAGTCACAAGGTGAAGTTCAATTGGTGACGATTAATGGTGAAGAAATGGACGTGGAAAACATTTCACCGTATGATTTCATGTAACAAGGTGAGATTATATAGTGAAACTTTCAAACGTATAACGTTGAAAGGCTCTAGCATGTATAAATGAATGCAATTTGGACATAATGGCGAATAGAATCTGGGAGACTGTAAGGAGATGAAAGCCATATGTTCAGTTGTCCAAATTGCAAAGGGAAAAACATTGGAAAAATAGGTGTCAACCAATTTTACTGCTGGAATTGTTATATCGAATTATCGGTTTCAAAGGGGAAAATCCATACACATCAAGTGGAGGAAGATGGTTCGTTAAGCTCTCTTGATGATTTATTTGATGAGAACGAAAGAACGATCGGATAACGAAAAGGGGGGATTTACTTTGAATCTACGCAATTCATTAATCGCATTAGGTATTGGAGCTGTAGCATATCAATATGCTCGTAAGCAAGATGTGTTTTCAAAGCGCAATATGAAAAAAGCACGTAAGATGATTAAATCTTATTTATAATCGTACGAATTAAAAACTCCCTTTTTGATAAGGGAGTTTTTTTACGTGCTCATATGTAAATAAAAAAGTCCGATTTCCGAGAAAACATAAGATAGACCGTAACATCCAACTCCAAGTACTCCATAATGCCATAATTGCTTCGCCCTTTCTTTTCGTGAGGAACGAATAAAGAAGCCTTTCCAAATACCAAACCCAATACAAATCCATTCAAGAAGCATAAAAAGTGTGGATAATACGAGCATAAATAAGACCATTATTAGCCCTCCTGAGTATATTTTGACGTTTTGCATTTTCAGGGGTGGTTGTCCTTATTATGTTAAATATATGTACGTCTTTACAAAACAGTATTGTCTGTATGAAAAAATTTTAAAAGTTTTGCACATAACCTACCCTATTTATTTTCAAAATAAAGGTGGAGGAGGTTTTTCGTGTGAAGAATCTTAAGATCATTTGGATATATCGTTTAGGATTATTGTTACTCGTTTTTCTTTGCTTACTTGTCTTTTTAAAAATTAAGCCGCTATGGGCGCCAATTATTTTTGTATTTAAAGTGGCACTTACACCGTTTCTTATTGCGTGTTTTATTGCTTATTTATTGCATCCTTTAATTGAAAAAATTCATAAAGAAGGAATGCCTCGTACGCTTGCTATTTTGCTCATTTACATTCTTTTCTTTGGCGGAATTGGTTATGGAATTTATAAAGGAACGCCAGTTGTTATAAAGCAGTTACAAGAGATTAACGAACAGTTTCCGCAGTTTACAAAAATGTACGATTCTTGGATGGATGGAGTAACAGAACAAACAGCGAATTTTCCATCGTTTATTCATGAAAAGGTAAAACAAATTTTTGTTGGGGTAGAAATGAAGATTCAAGCTCTTTTAAATAAAGTGATGAGTACAGCTCGTGGTGTGCTGGATTCATTGCTCATTATTTTCTTAGTACCGTTCATTGTATTTTACATATTAAAAGATTACGGTGAGTTTTATCATATGTTTTGGAAACTAGCCCCAAGTAAATGGCGTAGTACGGGTCAAATGCTTGCGAAGGAAATTGATAAGTCACTTGGAAGCTATATTCGAGGACAGTTATTTGTTTGCTTAGTATTAGGAGGCGTATCTGCTCTTTCTTTTTGGTTTATCGGTATGAAGTATCCATTACTGCTCGGCATTATTATTGGGGTAACGGATATAATCCCGTACTTCGGTCCTATTTTAGGGGCGATTCCAACATTGATGATTGCAGCAACGGTATCAACGAGTTTACTCATTAAAGCGGGGATTGCGATTGCTATTTTGCAATTCGTTGAAAGTAATATTTTATCTCCGTACATCGTAGGTAAGTCGCTTCGTATGCACCCTGTTATTATTATGCTTGCATTACTAGTTGGAGGAGAAGTTGGAGGGATTGTTGGGTTGTTAGTATCGGTTCCAATTTTAGCAGTTATTCGTACAGTAATGGTTCATGTAAGACCTCTTTGGAAAAGAGAAGATATGTAATGTAAAAGCTCTCTATGTAATTGCTCCTTTAGTGTTAATAATTTAATGGCAACAAAAAAGCAACATTCGGAAATTTGTATAGAAATATTTTCATACGCTTATTACCATTTTATAATAAATGCATAACATATTAATAAGCTGTTAAGAATGAATAGTAGAATAACTATGAATAATAAGCAATTCATACAATATAAATGATTATCTACATTGACAAACTTAAGAGAATTCTATTATATTTAGTCATATAATATATGAAATCAATGACGGAACAAGTACGTTACAGTCCATTTATAGAGAGAAGCTTCCACTGGCTGAAAGAAGCTTTAAATGAAGGGTAACAGAAAGCTAATCCTGAGAGCAGCTAATCACTGTCGTCTTGCCACGTTACGGCACCATGAGGTGATGAATTGATTATTAGCATAATCAATTCATAATTAGGGTGGTATCGCGAGTTAACTCTCGTCCCTTTTATAGGGGCGGGAGTTTTTTATATTTAAGGAGGAACATATAATGAAACAACTAACAGGCGCGCAAATTCGTCAAATGTTCTTAGACTTTTTCCAAGAAAAAGGACATGCAGTAGAACCTAGTGCATCACTAGTTCCACATGAAGATCCATCTCTTTTATGGATTAATAGTGGTGTAGCGACATTAAAAAAATATTTTGATGGCCGTGTGATCCCACAAAACCCACGTATTACAAATGCTCAAAAATCAATTCGTACAAATGATATTGAAAACGTAGGGAAAACAGCTCGTCACCATACATTTTTTGAAATGTTAGGGAACTTCTCAATCGGTGATTACTTTAAAGAAGAAGCAATTACTTGGGCTTGGGAATTTTTAACGAGTGACAAATGGATTGGATTCGATAAAGAATTACTATCAGTTACAATCCACCCGGAAGATGAGGAAGCATTCACAATTTGGAATGAGAAAATGGGTGTTCCAAAAGAGCGCATCATCCGCTTAGAAGAAAACTTCTGGGATATCGGTGAAGGACCAAGTGGACCGAATACAGAGATTTTCTACGACCGCGGAGAAGCTTACGGTAATGACTTTAGTGACCCAGAATTATATCCAGGCGGAGAAAACGAGCGTTACCTAGAAGTATGGAACCTTGTATTCTCTCAATTTAACCATAACCCAGACGGTTCATATACACCGCTTCCTAAGAAAAACATCGATACAGGGATGGGGCTAGAGCGTATGACATCTATCGTTCAAAATGTGCCTACAAACTTTGATACAGACCTATTCATGCCGATGATTGGCGCAACAGAAACAATTTCTGGTGAGAAGTATCGTAATGGAGATTTAGAAAAAGATATGGCGTTTAAAGTAATTGCTGACCATATCCGTACAGTAACATTCGCTGTCGGTGATGGTGCTCTTCCATCTAACGAAGGCCGTGGTTATGTATTACGTCGTTTATTACGCCGTGCTGTTCGTTATTCGAAGAAATTAAACATCAACCGTCCATTCATGTTTGAATTAGTACCGGTTGTTGGAGAAGTAATGAAAGAATTCTATCCTGAAGTACTTGAAAAGAAAGATTTCATCGAAAAAGTTGTGAAAAACGAAGAAGAGCGTTTCCATGAAACACTTCATGATGGAGAAGCAATTTTAGCTGAAGTTATTGCAAAAGCAAAAGAAGAAAAAACAACTGTTATTTCTGGAGTAGATGCGTTCCGTCTATACGACACATACGGTTTCCCAATTGAATTAACAGAAGAATATGCAGAAGAAGCTAGCATGACAGTTGACCATGAAGGCTTTGAAAGTGAAATGGAAAAACAACGTGAACGCGCACGTGCTGCTCGTCAAGATGTTGATTCTATGCAAGTTCAAGGTGGTGTCCTTGGAGAAATTAAAGTAGCGAGCGAGTTCGTTGGTTACGGTACAGTTGCAACAGAAAGTAACATCGTCGCACTTGTGAAAAACGGTGAATACACAGATAGCTTACAAGCTGGTGAAGAAGGACAGTTAATTCTTGACGTAACACCATTCTATGCTGAGAGTGGTGGACAAATTGCTGACCGCGGTTACCTTTTAGCTGACGGCGTGAAAGTTCTTGTAAAAGACGTACAGAAAGCACCAAATGGTCAAAACTTACACAAAGTAGTTGTAGAAGAAGGTATATTAACGAAAGATGCAACTGTGAAAGCTGTTATCGACACGAAAAACCGTAGTAGCGTTGTGAAAAACCATACAGCAACTCACTTACTGCACCAAGCATTAAAAGACGTACTTGGAACGCATGTTAACCAAGCTGGTTCTCTTGTAACTTCTGAACGTTTACGCTTTGACTTCTCTCACTTCGGTCAAGTACAAGCTGACGAATTAGAAAAAATTGAGCGTATTGTAAATGAGAAGATTTGGGAAAGTATGGATGTTGACATTTCTCAAAAAGCAATCGAAGAAGCAAAAGAAATGGGCGCAATGGCATTATTCGGTGAAAAATACGGAGATGTTGTACGCGTTGTACAAGTTGGCGGTTACAGCTTAGAGCTTTGCGGTGGTTGCCACGTTGATAACACAGCTTCTATCGGTATTTTCAAAATCGTTGCTGAGTCTGGTATCGGTGCAGGAACACGTCGTATCGAGGCAGTAACAGGTAAATCTGCTTATGAATTAATGAACGATCAAATAAGTTTATTAAAAGAAACAGCAGGAAAAATGAAAACAAATCCGAAAGATATTTTAACAAGAGTAGATGGTTTATTTGCTGAAGTAAAACAACTTCAAAAAGAAAACGAATCTCTTGCTGCGAAATTAAGCAATATCGAAGCTGGAAACTTAACTGATTCAGTTATGATAGTTGATGGCGTAAACGTATTAGCAGCGAAAGTAAATGTTGCAGATATGAACAACCTACGTACAATGATGGATGACCTGAAAAATAAATTAGAGTCTGCAGTTGTTGTATTAGCAGCTGTAAATGATGATAAAATAAACATTTTAGCAGGCGTAACGAAAGACTTAATTAGTCAAGGTTACCATGCTGGTAAACTTGTGAAAGAAGTAGCTTCTCGTTGCGGCGGTGGCGGTGGTGGCCGTCCTGATATGGCACAAGCAGGCGGTAAAAACCCAGCGCAAGTTGAAGAAGCTTTAGCATTTGTACAAGAGTACGTTAAATCTGTTTCAAAATAAAGAGATAGTAGTGTACAATGGTAGGGAGAGGAGAAGTTCTTCTCCCTATACTTACTATATAAGTGAGGTGCTTGAAATGGACGGTTTTGATAAAACAATGAAGTTTAGCATTCAAGATGAAAAACAGAGTGTCCATGTAAATGATGTACTTTTAACTGTGTATGATGCACTTCAAGAAAAAGGTTATAATCCGATTAACCAAATCGTCGGTTATTTATTAAGTGGAGACCCAGCATACATACCTCGCCATAAAGATGCTCGTAGTATCATTCGTAAGCTTGAGCGTGATGAGTTAATTGAAGAGCTTGTGAAGTCTTACTTGAAACATCATCGTGAGGAGTAGTTTATGCGGATATTGGGTTTAGATGTTGGTACAAAAACAGTCGGCGTTGCAATTAGCGACGAAATGGGCTGGACAGCACAAGGGTTAGAAACAATTAAAATTAACGAAGAACGAGGTCGATTTGGTTTTGATCGTATTTCTGAGTTAGTAAAACAGTACGATGTGGACAAAATAGTAGTAGGTTTACCTAAAAATATGAATGGTACAATTGGCCCGCGTGGTGAAGCTTGCCAACAATTTGCAGAAAACCTACGAGAGTTGTTACAGTTAGACGTTGTACTTTGGGACGAGCGTTTGTCTACGATGGCAGCGGAACGTCTGCTCATTTCAGCTGATGTGAGCCGTAAGAAGCGAAAGCAAGTAATCGATAAGATGGCTGCAGTCGTAATCTTACAAGGATTTTTAGATAGTAAATAAGAGGTGACTAAAATGGAAGAAAATCAAATTACAATTGTAGACGAAAAAGGAAACGAACATTTATGTGAAATTATTTTCACTTTTGATGCTGAAAAATTTGGCAAAAAATCTTACGTAGTTTTCTCCCCGATCGGTGAGGTAGACGAAGATGGAGACCAAATTTACGATGCAATGGCATTTGAACAAAACGAAGATGAGTCTGGTGGAACATTACTTCCAATCGAATCTGAAGAAGAGTGGGAAATGGTACAAGAAATGTTCAACACTCTTGCTGAAGAGGAAGATCAAGACGAAGAATAGTAAGTATTGAAAAGATGGACGACATACAGTCCATCTTTTTTGTTTTTATAAGTAAAATGAAAGATTTTTTGTCGAAACCCTGCAATCCTTTGTAGTATAATGAGACGGATTGTAGAAAAATAAAGTGAAACTTTAATCAGTGGGGGTTTTGTCCATTCCCACTGATTATGAGCCCTCACCAATCGNNTCGGGCGTTTACGGGCAGTTGATCTCCCACCTAACTTCTTTGCATTCGCCGAATTTTGAGGTGGGAGTCTTACTGCCCACAAATAGCGGGATAAAGTATCTATAAAAAAAGATAAGTGAATTTGTTGTGTTTTTACATTGGACTGTATAGAAAGGGGTACATACGGTCTACAATTAAATAAGGAGGAAATATTTTGGTACAGAATCAAGTGAAAAAGAAGCGTAGACGCATTTTTTTATTTTCGATTATTGCACTGCTTGTAGTTTGTGGTTCAGTCTATGCGTATATTTTATCAGCGTTAGGACCGACTGATAGCGGGAATAAGAAGGAGATCGAGGTAGAAATTCCGAAAGGATCATCTACGAGTAAAATTGGTGAGATTTTAGAAGAAAAAGGTGCTGTGAAAAACGGTACAGTTTTTAGTTTTTATACAAAAGCTAAGTCGAAAAATTTACAAGCTGGTACATATTTATTGAATTCTTCAATGAGTGCTAAAGATGTCATCGAACAAATGTCATCTGGTAATGTACATCGTCCAGCTCTTTATAAGATGACGATAAAAGAAGGGGCACAAGTAACTGAAATTGCAGAAGTGATTGCAGCCGAATTAAAGTGGAATAAAGATGATGTTGTGCGTCAATTAAATGATAAAGCATTCGTTCAAAAAATGCAGCAAAAATATCCGAAGTTATTAACGGATAAAATCTTTGATGACAATATTAAATATCCATTAGAAGGCTACTTATATCCTGCGACATATTCGTTCTATAAGAAAGATCTGACGTTAGAGGAAATTGTAATTCCAATGCTTGATAAAACGAACGCAATCATTGCTCAAAACGAGGCAAAAATGAAAGCGAAGAACTGGGATGTTCACCAGCTTTTAACATTGTCTTCACTTATTGAAGAAGAGGCAACTGGTTTTACAGACCGTCAAAAGATATCTAGTGTGTTCTATAATCGTTTAGCAAAAGGTATGCCACTTCAAACGGATCCAACGGTATTATACGCACTTGGAAAGCATAAACAACGTGTATCATACGAAGATTTAAAGATAAACTCACCGTACAATACGTATGTTGTGAAAGGGTTGCCAGTAGGACCGATTGCGAACTCTGGTAAACATTCAGTGGAAGCTGCGTTAGAACCTGCGCAAACAGATTATTATTATTTCTTAGCTGCACCAAGTGGTGAAGTGTACTATGCGAAAACATTAGAAGAGCATAATGCATTAAAGCAAAAATATATTACGAAAAAACAGTGAAATGGGGAGGGAGAGTGAAAAAGGTCGCACATCCCTCTTTTTTGTGGTAAAATATATCGGGTTAAAAACTGGCAGAAGAATCGTTTTTAATATCAAAACGGGACGTACAAGCTAAGGGGGAAGCTGGCTTGTATTTTTATTGCATTCTATGTGTGAAAAGACGTCATAGAGGCACTTCTCCATGTAAATAAGGAGGACCATTTATGGAGGATGCAGTTAACGAGTACCTATTAGCATTTATTGATCCAAAAGATAAATTAATTCTTGAAATGGAAGAATATGCAACGGAACATCATGTGCCGATTATGGATCGACTTGGAATGGAATTTATGCTGCAATTTTTACGTTTAATTGGACCGAAAAGCATTTTAGAGCTTGGTACAGCAATTGGCTATTCTAGTATTCGTATGATGCAAGCTATTCCAAATTCACGCATTGTGACAGTTGAGCGCAATCGCGATCGATATGAAAAAGCACTTGAATATATAGAACGTTCCCTAGTAAAAGAGCGTATTTCAGTTATTTATGGTGATGCGTTAGAGATGGGCGAACAAGTAAAAGAACACGGAACGTTTGACGTTATTTTTATTGATGCAGCAAAAGGACAATATCGTCGCTTTTTTGACTTATATGAACCGTTATTAAATCCGGGTGGCGTCATTATTTCAGATAATGTTATGTACCATGGTCTTGTAACGACAAAAGAGAAAATTGAAAACAGACGTACACGTGGTTTAATCCGTCGTATTAAGACGTACAATGAATGGCTTATGAACCATGAAGGATATGATACAACGATTTTTCCAATTGGTGATGGAGTAGCTGTTAGTAAAAAGAGAGGGTGACCAAGGTATGAAGAAACCTGAATTGTTAGTAACGCCAAAAACAGTGGCGGATATCGAATCTTTTGCGAAAGCAGGAGCAGATGCGGTAATAATCGGTGAACAAAAGTTTGGTTTACGTTTAGCAGGGGAATTTTCACGTGAAGATGTAAAACAAGCTGTTAAAATTGCACATGAAAATGGTGTGAAAGTATACGTAGCAATGAACGCTATGTTCCACAACGATAAAGTGGAAGAATTAACAGATTACGTTTCATTTTTAAACGAATTACATGTAGATGCAATTGTCTTCGGAGATCCGGCGGTATTAATGGCTGTTCGCGAAGTAGCGCCAAATATGCAGTTGCACTGGAATACAGAAACGACAGCAACAAACTGGTTCACTTGTAACTATTGGGGACAAAGAGGAGCGAAGCGTGCTGTATTAGCTCGTGAGCTTAGCTTAGATGAAATTGTTGATTTAAAAGAAAATGCCGAAGTGGAACTTGAAGTGCAAATTCACGGTATGACTTGCATGTTCCAATCGAAGCGTTCGCTAGTAGGAAACTACTTTGAGTATCAAGGACGTAATCTTGACATTGAAAAGAAAAAATATGAAGCGAATATGTTCTTATATGACCCAGAGCGTAATAATAAATATCCAATTTATGAAGATGAAAATGGTACTCACATTATGAGTCCAAACGATATTTGTTTCATCGATGAATTAGAGGAACTAATCGATGCTGAAGTCGATAGTTTAAAAATCGATGGTGTACTAAAAAGCTCTGAATACATTATTGAAGTAACGAAGAAATATCGTCAAGCGATTGATTTATGTGTGGAAGATCGTGATGCGTATTATGATGTGAAAGATGGTCTATATAAAGAAATAGAAGAGATGCAACCGGTAAATCGCCCGTTAGATACAGGGTTCTTCTTTAAAGAAACGGTTTACTAAACGAGGAGGGTGTAGGAAATGACTGTACAAGAAATTTCACGAGTGATCGATGGCAAACGCGTTATTGTGAAAAAGCCTGAACTGTTAATCCCTGCGGGTAACTTAGAAAAATTAAAAGTAGCTATCCATTACGGGGCAGATGCAGTATATTTAGGTGGACAAGAATTTGGTCTTCGTTCGAATGCAGGGAACTTTACGCTAGAAGAAATGGCAGAAGGCGTTGAGTTTGCAAAGAAGTATGGAGCAAAAATATACGTAACTACAAATATCTTTGCACATAATGAAAATATGGACGGGCTAGAGGAGTATTTAAGAGGGATTGAAAAAGCTGGTGTAACGGGAATTATCGTTGCTGACCCGCTTATCATAGAGACTTGTAAACGTGTAGCACCTTCTGTAGAGGTTCATTTAAGCACACAGCAATCATTATCCAACTGGAAAGCAGCACAGTATTGGAAAGAAGAAGGTTTACATCGTCTTGTATTAGCTCGCGAAGCAAGCTATGAAGAAATGAAAGAAATAAAAGAAAAAGTTGATATTGAAATTGAAGCATTCGTCCATGGTGCAATGTGTATCGCTTATTCAGGAAGATGTACATTAAGTAACCATATGACAGCGCGTGATTCTAACCGTGGTGGTTGTTGTCAATCTTGCCGCTGGGACTATGATTTAGTTCAAACAGTATCACAACATAAAGATGCAAAAGAGCTTCCGTTATTCCAAGAAGGAGACGCTCATTTTGCAATGAGTCCGAAAGACTTAAATTTAATTTTATCAATTCCGAAAATGATTGAAATTGGAATTGACAGCTTAAAAGTTGAAGGGCGTATGAAATCTATCCATTACGTAGCGACTGTAGCAACTGTATATCGTAAAGTAATTGATACGTATTGCGCTGACCCTGATAACTTTACGTTTAAACAAGAATGGTTAGATGAGCTAGATAAATGTGCAAATCGTGATACAGCTCCAGCATTCTTTGAAGGGATTCCAGGACATCAAGAGCAGATGTTTGGAAATCATAGTAAGAAAACAACGTATGATTTTGCTGGTTTAGTGTTAGATTATAATGAAGAAACAGGCATTGTAACGCTTGAACAACGTAATTACTTTAAACCAGGTCATGAAGTTGAATTCTTTGGACCTGAAATAGAAAACTTTACGCAAACGGTGGAGAAAATTTGGGATGAGGATGGAAACGAGCTAGATGCAGCGAGACATCCGTTGCAAATCGTGAAATTCAAAGTGAATCAACCAGTGTATGTGAATAATATGATGCGCAAAAGCATACTTCAATAAGAAAGAGTGATAGTCGAATGGGGACGAATAAGCCTGTTGTAATTGGAATTGCTGGTGGTTCAGGATCAGGTAAGACAAGTGTAACGAAAGCAATTTTTGACCATTTTCAAGGTCATTCCATATTAATCTTAGAGCAAGATTATTATTACAAAGATCAAAGCCATTTACCAATGGAAGAGCGTTTAAAAACAAATTATGATCATCCGTTAGCGTTTGATAACGATTTGTTAATTGAACATTTGCAGCAGTTGCTTGCATATGAGCCAGTTGAAAAACCTGTATATGACTATACATTGCATACACGTTCAGAAGAAATTATTCCAGTTGAGGCGAAAGATGTAATCATTTTAGAAGGAATTCTTATTTTAGAAGACCCACGTCTTTGTGAGTTAATGGATATTAAGTTGTTCGTTGATACAGATGCGGACCTTCGTATTTTACGCCGTATGCAGCGTGATATTAAAGAGCGCGGTCGTACGATGGATTCAGTTATCGATCAATACGTAAATGTTGTACGTCCAATGCACAACCAATTTATTGAGCCTTCTAAGAAATTTGCGGATATTATTATTCCTGAAGGTGGACAAAACCACGTTGCAATCGATATTATGGTGACGAAAATTGCAACAATTCTTGAACAAAAAGTAAATTTGTAATAGCATAGTAAAAGATATACGATAGGAAGGGATTTTTTCTCTTTCTATCGAATACAATGAAACATGCAACCTCATCTATATATAGGTGAGGGCATATTTATATCAACTTTCCATACATATCTTCTTTATGTAAAGAAGAATTGGAAATACGGGGTTGTATGTGACAACTCCGCTAGTGCAAGGGTACTAGAAACCTCCGCTAACAATGGAAGCGGGGGAGTTTTCATATGGAACTCCTCTTTTTTCGGGGGATTGGTATATAAAAGGAGTGGAAAATATGTCAACAGAAAAAACATACCCTATGACGCAAGAGGGTAAGCAAAAACTAGAGAACGAACTTGAGCAATTAAAAACAGTAAGACGTAAAGAAGTAGTAGAACGTATTAAAATCGCACGTAGCTTCGGAGATCTTTCTGAGAACTCTGAGTACGATGCAGCAAAAGATGAGCAAGCGTTCGTAGAAGGACGTATTACACAATTAGAAAATATGGTTCGGAACGCAGTTATCATCGAAGATAATGGTGAAGAATCTACTGTTGTTACATTAGGTAAAACAGTAACATTTAAAGAATTACCAGATGGAGATGAAGAAGCTTACACAATCGTAGGTAGTGCGGAAGCTGATCCATTTGAAGGAAGAATTTCTAACGATTCTCCAATCGCAAAAAGCTTATTAGGTAAGCAAATTGGTGAGAAAGTAGCAATTCAAACACCAGGCGGAGAAATGCAAGTAGAGATTATTTCTGTAAAATAATAAAAAATCACTCGTGTAAAAACGAAGGCACTGAAAAAGTGATTGTTTTAAAAAAATAACACACATTTTATCAATATGTTGAAAAAGGAATCCATCACCTACTATATACAGGTGATGGATTCCTTTTTCTTATGAAGTGGACTTTTTCAGTGGCCTCATAAAAACGAGTGATTTTTTTAATCTGTATAAAAGCTAAAACACTTCGTCCAAACTACAGTAGACGAGGTGTTTTTATGAAAATAAAACGGAGAATTACAATTGTTTTAATTTGTTTTATAGGTGTCATGTCTTTATTATTTTGTCGTTTAATTCAAATACAAATTATAGATACAGAATCATTTACTAGTCGCAAGATCAATTTAATTGAAAAAAGTGTTATGCAGCGTACACAATCCATTATGATAGATGATGGGCGTGGACATTTTATAGATCGGAATGGTAAGGAAATAGGTGAGAAAAAGTATCCCGTTTTAATTGTTTTTCCATTTTTACAAATAAAAAATGACATGTTAGAGAAAATTGAGCATATCATTGGTGTGTCGAGACAAGAAATCAAAAGACAAATGAAAGATAAAAAAAATGCATTTATACTACAAAGGGGGAATGATCCATTTCGATTAACAAGGGAGCAGATGAAGAAGGTTAATCAATTAAATGTATTAGGTATTGTAGCAGCTGAAGTTCGATTGAAACAAACTGGAGGGACAAATCATTTAATCGGTGAAGTGGGGGAGAATGAACAAGAATTTCAAAAGCGATATGGAGAAATGAAAAAAATTTCAAAACAAACGCCAATTGGTATTTCCGGATTACAGCAATCATTTGATGAATTTCTATTGACTGATGGAGAGGCAAAAGTATTGTATCAAGTGGACCGGCAAGGAGAACCGATTTTCGGAAAGCAAGCGAAATACACTTCACCAGGAAATCCGTTTTATCCAGTTATGATTCAAACTACTATACATAAGGAGATGCAGCAAAAAGCAGAAGAGGTAATAGAAGCGAGCGAAATAATGAAGGGAGGATTAGTATTACTTGATGTAAAGAAAAATGAAATATTAGCGATGGTCAGTAAACCATCTTTACAGGTGAAAAATGAGAATTTATATAAAATGACACTTGAAAATCAAATGTTAACACCACATTTTCCTGGTTCTGTTTTTAAAATTGTAGTTGCAGCAGCAGCGATGGATCAAAATGTAAATGTGTTTAATCGTACATTTAATTGTAATAAAGATTTATATGGTGAAAACCACCCGCAAGTTATGATGGGGACACTTAATTTTAAAGAGAGCTTTGCTAGAAGTTGTAACAGGGCATTCTCAGAGTTAGGTAATGAGCTAATACAAAAGGATAGAACGGTGCTAGAAACATACGTAGCAAATTTAGGAGCAACAGGAAAGGTTGGATGGAAAGGTTCGGTATTCCATACACCTCGTTTCGAGCAAATGCGAGAGGAGAAGGGTGCTATTATTTGGGGTAATGAAGAAAATAAGAATAGTAAAAAAGCGGTAGCGCAAACAATGATTGGACAAAAAGATGTACGTATATCACCCTTAGCAATTGCAAATATGATGTCGACGATTGCTAGGAATGGAGAAAAGAAGGAAGTGAAAGCTGTTGAAAAAATAGTATATAAAAATGGAAGCAACTTTTTTACATTTGAAAATCATAAATTAAATGGAAAACAGCTTTCTTATGAAACAGTGAAAAAATTACAAGGGTTGTTGCGAGGCGTTGTAACGATGGAGAAGGGAACGGGAGCGGCATTCCGTTCGTTGCCACTAAATGTTGCTGGAAAATCTGGAACAGCACAAACAGGGAAGGGAAAGAAGGTAAATCGCTGGTTTGCAGGTTATTTTCCGTATGAGAATCCAAGGTATGCTTTAGTTGTAGTTGATATAGAGACAGATAGTAATGAAAACTTAGTTACGCCAGTTTTTACAGAAATGGTAGAAGCGATTCATCAATTAGAAAATGAAAAGTAATCTTGCAGTTGATTATGAAATATTTTATTTCGTGAAAATATTATTGTAAATGTTCAACCTTTCTAGATTTAATGTTACAATAGCAAGTAGGAAAAACTGCATGGAGGTTTGAAGAATGGCAGGAGGATCTAGATTCCAACAGAAACAACAAAAACGTCGTCAAAACGGTGTTTTAAATATTGCAATCGCTATTGTATTAGTAGCAGTAGCGATTGTAGCATATCAATTGTTTGTTCCTGAAACAAAAGAGCAAGCGTCTTCTAGTGATAAAAAAGTAGCTCAGCAAACAACAGAAGAAAATAAAGCTGAGAAAGCTAAAAATAAAAAAGAGACGAAGAAGAACGAACAAGAGAAGGCAGAGGCTAAGAAGAAGGAAGAAGAAGAGAAGCTAAAGGCTGAAGAAGAAAAGAAAAAAGCTGAAGAAGAAGCAAAAGCTAATGAGAAAATACCAGCTGAAAAAACACTGCCAAAGGCAACAGATGCTTATACGAAACCTTCTTGGAAGCCAGTGGGTACAGAACAAGGTGCAACACCTGCGATGACGTTTAAAAAAGGTACAGCAGATTGGAATGAGATGAATCAAGCGATTTCCGCTGCAATTGACGTTCCAGTAGAGCAATTAATTATTTATAGAATCGGAAATAACGGTAAGAATAAAGCTTACGGTAACGTACAAGATAAGCAAACAGGTAAAAAATATTATGTAAATATTGATTGGGTAGACAATGAGGGCTGGAAACCAGTACTTGTTCAAACTCTAAACTAAAAAAGAGAGACTCTTGTGGTCTCTTCTTTTTTAGTTAGCGTAATTTCTTTAATTTAAAATGAACAACCGCGCTATAATAAGGTCTTTTGCTTTCAGAATCCATAACCATTTGATGAGAGATGTGATGAACTTCAAGCATAAGTGCTTTATTATTATCAATTTGTTCACTAATTCTTCGTTCTAAAGAAGCTAAGTCCCCCGCTTCAAAAAATTCTACTTTATCTTCTAACATTTCAAAGGTAAATGACACGAAGACGACCCCTCTCCTATGTAATCACCTATAGTGTAACAAAGAAAACAAGGAAATACCATGTGCATTTCAATTGACATTTTTAGAAAGAGGGAATATCATACTGATAAAACCGATAAGAAAAAGAGGAATTTTTATGGGGACAGAATTTAATGGTTTATTTGATGAATGGGCCCATACGTACGACTCATTCGTACAAGGCGAAAATATACAATATAAAGAAGTTTTCGCCCGTTATGAGGACATTTTAGAGGATGTAGTTAACAAATCATTTGGAAATGTATTAGAATTTGGTGTTGGTACAGGCAATTTAACAAATAAACTATTACTTGCCGGCCGTCTAGTTTACGGCATAGAGCCGTCACGTAAAATGGGTACGATTGCAAAAGAGAAATTGCCAAAAGAGTTTTCCATTACAGAAGGTGATTTTCTTTCGTTTGAAGTTCCAACTTCAATTGATACCATCGTAAGCACCTATGCATTTCATCATTTAACAGATGATGAAAAAAATGTAGCGATTGCGAAGTATAGTCAATTGCTAAACAAAGGTGGTAAAATAGTGTTTGCTGATACGATATTTGCAGATCAAGATGCATATGATAAAACTGTTGAAACAGCAAAACAAAGAGGTTTTCACCAGTTAGCAAACGATTTGCAAACCGAGTACTATACATGTATTCCGGTCATGCGGTCTATTTTTGAAAACAATGGTTTCCATGTAACGTTCACGAGATTAAATCATTTCGTTTGGGTAATGGAGGCAACTAAGCAATAGAAAGAGGGATTAGATTGAGAATTGCTGTAATTGGAGCAATGGAAGAAGAAGTACGTATTTTACGTGACAAATTAGAACAAGCAGAAACAGAAACGGTTGCGGGTTGTGAATTTACGAAAGGACTATTAGCAGGACATGAAGTAATCTTGTTAAAGTCTGGTATTGGTAAAGTAAATGCAGCGATGTCAACGACAATTTTATTAGAAAGATATAAGCCTGAAAAAGTAATTAATACTGGTTCAGCGGGTGGGTTCCATCATTCTCTAAATGTTGGAGATGTAGTTATTTCAACGGAAGTTCGTCACCATGACGTAGATGTAACAGCATTTAATTATGAATATGGTCAAGTACCAGGAATGCCACCTGGATTTAAAGCTGATGACGCATTAGTTGCATTAGCTGAAAAATGTATGCAAACAGAAGAAAATATTCAAGTTGTAAAAGGTATGATTGCAACAGGAGATTCATTTATGAGTGATCCGAACCGTGTTGCAGCGATTCGTGATAAATTTGAAAATCTTTATGCAGTAGAAATGGAAGCAGCAGCTGTTGCACAAGTATGTCACCAATATGAAGTTCCGTTTGTTATTATTCGTGCACTTTCTGATATTGCTGGTAAAGAATCAAACGTTTCATTTGATCAATTTTTAGATCAAGCGGCTCTTCATTCTACAAACTTTATCGTAAAAGTATTAGAAGCGTTAAAATAATGTAACAAAAAGGCAACTGTCTCATATAAAGAAAATACATACAGTTGCCTTTTCTTTATCCCGCTATTTGTGGGCAGTAAGACTCCCACCTCAAAATTCGGCGAATGCGGGGAAGTTAGGTGGGAGA
>NUMR01000114.1 GCA_002578045.1 Bacillus cereus | reverse complement strand
GGGACAGCCCCTTTTCTATTAATATTTTTATTTAACTAATTTGAAGTACCCCCATGTTGCTATTTGCAGACAATTCGATTGGTAAGAGCTAATAATCCGCGGGGAATCCCCCACCCACGGATTAAAGCTTCACTTATTTTGCTGGTGGATCAAATTTCACACCTACATCTTTTGATCCGCTTTCACTTCTTACAAGCTGAATAATTTTATTCGCTTCTTTCTGTGAATGCTTTGCCGCTTTCACAGTTACTCTAACGTCAGTTCCATCAGCTCTTACAAGAGCATCTTTATATCCACCTTGAGACTTAATCACTGTCTCAAGTAATTCTTGCTTCGTTTCCATTGTAGTAATTGCATCAAAATTATCTTTCGCTTTACTCTTTTCTGCTGCTGAAGATTTTGAAGAATTCATCACTTCTTGTAATCTTGCTTTCTCTTCACTACGCTGATCTTCCATTTGCAGACGTAGCGCTGTGAAATTTTCATCACTTGATTGAACTGTTACGTTAGCCTCTTTTTTACTTGTTTCTTTTTTACTTGTTTCTTTTTTAGCATTCCCTTTTTTATCTGTTTCTTTATTTGATGTTTCCTTGCTTGTATTTTCTTTGTTTGGAGCTTCTTTGGTTGTTTCTTTATTTGGTGTTTCGTTTGTTACTGCTTTATCAGCACCTTGTTTCTCCTGTCCAATCTTTTCACCTGTTGTTGGTGACGTAGTATTCATTTTTTCAGGAGCTGTTACGTAATACACAGATAGTACAACAACTAAACTTAACATTGTTAATAGCCAAACCGTTTGTTTTTTTAACACTTTATTTCCTCCCTATCAATTTTTCGGTGAAACTGAAACACGATAAGCTGGTACATCTAGCAGCCGTATCACAGCTTCTTTTACCATTGCCTTAACTTGTATATGATCCACTCCCTTTGCTACGACGAGAACACCTCTTACTTTCGGTTTCTCTGTTCGTAAAACAACGGGAGTTTCTTTATCACCTTCACGTATAATGACGGTCTTTTCATCAAGAGACTCGTCCTCTACTTCCCTCTTACCGCCTGTTTTATCTGTTTCACCTGTTGTTTGTGAGCGTTTCACTGTATTTTTTTCTAATATTTTTTCTTCAGATGAATCTAAATTCACTTTAATCGTTACATCTTTTACTCCTGCCATTTCTTCTAAAGCTGCTTTTAATTCTTGTTCATACGCTTTTTCATATTTTTCTACATTTGACATACTATCATTACTTTTTTGTCCGAAAGTTGGTACGTCTTTTTCTTGATTTTGAGTTTTTTGTTCTTTAAATACAGGCACTTCTTCTTTTTTACCTGAAAAGAAATTACTAGAAAACATAAGCAAAATCCCAAGTGTGAGTAGGACAAGTAAAAACTTAGGTGTTATCTTTTTTCCCTTCTCCTTGCTTTCTTTTTCATCCCCATTTAATAAGTTTCGAAAAAATGAGAACTTCGAATTTTTATCTTTATCATCCATTTACTCTACCTGTCCTCCCTTCCATTTGAACTTGGATTTGTTTATCCTCTAGTTGCCACCTGCTTGAAAAGAAATCTTTCATTTCTACATTCGTTTCTTCTACTTTTTTTGGAGGCTCTTTCGTGTTAATTTCAATTGGCTTTACTGTTTCAATTGCATCATTTTTACTACGTTCTTTTTCTTTCAACGTCACAACAACAGATTGAATATCTTTTGCTGACTTTACTTCTTCTGCACTTTCCGCTGCGACTATTTGTATTTCAGAGACTGTCATACCATACTTTTTCTCAAACTCTTTTCCTACTTCTTTTTTCATTTTGGCAGCCATCCCTTCTAAACTATATGCACGTGTTAGAGCTTGTATTTCTTTTTTCTTAGAATCTATTGAATTTTTTACAGACCCTTCTGCTACATACTTTTCATCATTAAAATTTGCGATGACCTCATTTACATCTGTTTGCAATAGTTTAAAAAGGGGCGTTAAAATTAATACAACTAACAATAGACTTACAACGAATTTAACGTATTTTTGCAAATTCGAATTTGGAAGAATAAGATGAAGCATTGTCGCTAAGAGTAAAAAAACAATAATATTTCTAATCCACTCTATAACAAATTGCACACCCTTCACCTCCTACCGCATCATAAGTGTAATGTTCCCCGCAGCAATAATAATTGTAATACTTAAAAAAAACATAAATGATACGATAGCTAAGCAAGCAAATACGTAAATGATGCTTCGTCCTATGATATCTAAACATTGAATAATTGCTCCTCCACCAACTGGTTGCAATACTGCTGCTGCGAATTTATAAATAAACGCGATACAGAAAATTTGAATCGCTGGAAAAGCGGCAATTAAGCATAAAATAACGAGCCCGATAATTCCGACTGTGTTTTTTAATAATCCAGATGCACTAATAACAGTATCCGCCGCCTCTGTAAACATCCTTCCGACTACAGGAATAAAGTTCCCTGTTACAAATTTAGCAGTTTTCACAGCTATCCCATCGGCAACAGCTGTTGCTGTTCCCTGTACAGATAATACCCCTAAAAAAATCGTTAAGAAGATACCGATAATCCCAACGCTAACGTTTTGCAGAAGCTTGGACAATTTTGTAACTTTATATTGATCGCTCATCGTACTTACAATACCTAATATAGTTGCAAGTAATAAAAGTGGTAGAACAATATAATTCATAAGAAGTCCACTCGTATTCATTAAGAAAATGATAATCGGATGAAAAAACGATACAGATACAACACCGCCCCCAGTTGCTATAAGTGCCAGTAAAATTGGCAATAGCGCTAATATGAAATCTACCATTGTTTGTATCGTTTCTCTTGCATATGTCATGACGACATAAAAGCTATTTAAAGCGAAAATAATAAGTACCATATATACAACGGCATCAGCAATTTTACTTACGCTACTTTTTGAAAAAGCGGATTGCAATGACTGCAACAATGCACTAAAGATTGTGAGCATAATGAGCGTTCCAAGCAGTTTTCCATTTGCAACAAGCTCGTGAAATAAATATTTTAATAACCCCATCATCCACTCTTTTATAGAGAATTCTTTTTCCCCTTTTACAAACTCTATAAAGCTTCCTTTTTGACTTTCTGGCAAATAGCCTCCATATTTTGTAACAAGCCCGTCCCAAAATTGCTTCACATCTTCAATTCCGAGCTTATCCAATTGTTGATCAACGACGTTTGTTTCTACAGGAGAAGCTTGTACAACAACCGGTAAAGAAAAGAAAAGGAAGCAAGCAAATAGCAACTTAGTTCCAACCCCCCTCAACATTCACTCCCCCTTATCCCGTAGGTAAAAATCCGAGAATAGTTTCAATTACAACCGTCAAAATAGGAATTGCCATAACGAGAATTAAGATTTTCCCAGCTAATTCAATTTTTGAAGCGATTGCACCTTGACCAGCATCTTTTGTAATTTGTGCTCCAAACTCAGCGATATAAGCAATCCCAATAATTTTCAATAACGTTTCTACATAGACGTTGCTAACCTTCGCCTCACTCGCTACTCTCTCAATCATTTGTAAAATAGAGTGAATTTGATCGATTAAAAGAAGAAACATTACGCTACCTATGAACACAATAAATAACGATGTAACACTAGATTTATGCTGGTTCAAAACAGCGGCTAAAAACGTAGCAACGAGGCCTAATCCAACAATTTGTATAATTTCGATTCGAATCGCCTCCTTTACTGGAAGAGAAAGACACTTTTAATCTTGTCGAACAGCGTATTAATTAAAAATGCAACATGCAATAAAATAACGACAAAACCGACAAGGATAACCCAATTTGCAATATCTTCTCGCTTCAATTCTTTTAGTACGGTATGAATAAAAGCTAAAACAATGCCGATTCCGGCGATTTGAAATATTAATCCAACATCAATGGACATCGCCTTTCTCCCTCCCTATAGCAGTAAAATTACGATAAGTAGCCCCGCTAGTACTCCTAAGCTCTTAATCATTTTTTCGTATTGCAGCTGGAATGCTTTCGCTTCTTCTTCTTCTCTCTCTAAATGTGTAATACATAAGCGAATATGTTTTTGTTGAGAGTCACGATCATGTTGCCCGAGCGTTTCACCAAATTGCTGCAATATTTCATATTCGGTTTGTTGAAATGCTGTTAACTTCCAGTTCTCTTGCAAACTATCTATCCAAGCTTCTCTTACTGTTTGTTCCCCGCTTTCTAATTTTTTGGCGAAACTTTGAAATATCCAATTTAATGGCTTCGGCATTTGTTTCACTAATCGCTCAGCAGCTTCAGATAAAGGTGTGTGCCCATACATAATTTCTGCTTCTAATGATTGCAGTGCCGATTTTAATAATCTAAGTTGCCGCGGCCTCTCACTGTATCTTTTAGCGTATGAAAACCCGAAAAAGGTGCTGACTGCGACTATTAACACTGCACCGATTATTTTCACCATACGCCCCGAGCCTTTCTATGGGGTAATACTAATACTGGTTTTCCATATTTATCTTTCACTTGCATAACTGTTCCTGGACCTCTTGCTTTTGATAACTCCACAAATCTATCGAATATGCCAAGTTCCAGCACCGCCTGCAACGATGGACGCTTCACAACATCATCATAAGAAAATCCGTGTGCACTTATAAAAAGCTGAACGCCTGCATGCACCGCTTCCATAATTGCTTCACTATCTTCTTTACGTCCAATTTCATCTACAATCAAAATATCTGGACTCATAGAACGAATCATCATCATCATTCCTTCAGCTTTTGGGCATGCGTCTAACACATCTACTCGTGTGCCAAAGTCATATTGCGGTACTCCTTTCACACAGCCGGCAATTTCTGACCGCTCATCAACAATCCCCACTTTACAAGAAGGAATGTTTGACGAACTTACACCTTTACTCATGCAGCGTGCTACATCTCTTAGGAGTGTTGTTTTCCCCGTTTGTGGTGGACCAATTACCATCGTGTTTAACCATCGCGATTCATACAAATAGGGCAAAAGTGGCTCAGCAATTCCTATTTTTTGACGAGCAATACGAATATTAAATGAAGAGACATCTCGAATCATTTTCACGGCACTTTTTTCTGTAATGACTTTTCCCGCTAGGCCAATTCTATGTCCCCCTCGAAGTGTCACATATCCTCGTTTTAATTCCTCTTCCATCGTATAAATTGAGAATTGACTTAACTTATTCAATAAGTAAATGGCATCCTCTGCTGTAGTGATATAGTCATAAAAAAATACCTCTCCATGTGCAATACACTCTAGCGGCCTTCCAATTCGAACACGAATTTCCTCTAAAGCATCGTATTGCTTACAACTTTCCACTAACAGTTTCATCGTTTTCGGTAAAACTTCTAATACTTCTTTCATCAGCTTCTCCCCACTATACTCGACTTACTATTTCAACAACGCAATAAAAATACAGCCAATTCCAAGTGCTAGAAAAAAGAGTTTCAAGAAAGAAATCTCACTCGCTACACTCGCTATGCCAATTGTCATTGTTAAAATTAATACGGTCGGTCCAACAAACGCCAACATACCATTTATAAACAATGCTTTCTTCGCATCATTCACGTAAAGCATAAGCAAAGCGGCGAATATTTCCGCGCTTCCTGAAAACAACCGAAGTAACCCCATTACTAGCACGGATGTTTCCATTGCCGCTAGCCACTGTTTCATTCCCCCACCTTCTCCCATAACGGTTACTAGTGCTGTATACTAAAAAAATATATTTGTACAACCATATGCAGAGGTTGTCTATTTCAGAAGTAAAAACATAACTTTTCTCTACCGATTTCTCTTAAATCTGAATATTCTTATTATTTTATGGTATATTTAATAAAAAGGAGAGTATAGACGATGCAGCGCGTTACTTTATTACCACTCGATTTGCGATATGCAAACATGATTTTCGAGCTATCAAGTGAACCACACGTAAAAAATGCATTAGGAATACAAGTAGAAAAAGTCGAAGACACGAAGGCATTTCTTCTTTTTGCAATAGAAGAAGAGCGCCAAAAGAAGTCTTTATCGAGAATGATTGTAAATGAAGAGAATGAAATACTTGGCCTCACCACATTTAAACATATTAATAACGAGAAGAAACAATCTCACATTGGCAGTTGGCTTGGTTATCCATATTGGGGCAAAGGGTATAATGAGGCAGCTAAAAAAGAAATCTTTAAAATCGCTTTTTTAGACTTACAACTTACATACGTATTCGCTGGTGCTAAAACGACTAACATTCGCTCGTTAAAAGCACAAGAGAAACTACCTTACATTTCATTGCATATGGAAAAGAAGTTTCCAGACGAACATGCTGCATTGGAGAAAGAAGTAAAGTCACCTTGCGCACTACATGTCGTATCACGCGAGAAATTTTTAAATTGGCTGGACGCACAAAATGAGGGAGGAAAATATGAAGGTTTTGAAAATTAGTTTAACAATTGTAGTAGAATTAGCCCTTATTTATCTTTTTTCAAAATTGGTCGGTTGGTCATTTATGGAGACCTTTTTCCTTGGCAGCTTAGCAATCTTTGCAGTTACATGGTTAATTATTATGAGTAACCATAGAAACAACATTACAGATCATGCAATAAGTAAAACATTAACTGGCGTTGAGACTGGTGAAATAAAACCTTTTCAAATCGTTTTTACACCATATATTGCGGGTACTCTTTCACTTGTCTTAGTTAGTTTTGTTATAACGGCTATTTACTATTTGCCATACTTCCTATAAAAAAGCACTCGTGATAACCACGAGTGCTTTTCTACTATGCACGAGAAACGTATTTACCTTCAACAGTGTTGATGATAAGCATTTCGCCTTCGTTAATGAAGATCGGTACTTGTACAACAAGACCAGTTTCTAATGTAGCTGGTTTTGTTACGTTAGAAGCTGTGTCACCTTTAATACCTGGCTCAGTTTCTACAACTTTTAATTCAACTGTGTTTGGAAGTTCAACACCAAGCACTTCACCTTGGTATGTCATGATTGCTACTTCCATGTTTTCTTTTAGGAATTTAAGCTCGCGCTCGATTTGGTTTTCACCAAGTTCGATTTGCTCATAAGTTCCGTTATCCATAAATACGTGAGACTCACCGCTCGCGTATAAGTATTGCATACGACGGTTTTCAATGTGTGCTTTTTCTACTTTCTCACCTGCACGGAATGTTTTCTCTTGAACAGATCCTGTGCGAAGGTTACGTAGTTTAGAACGAACGAATGCAGCACCTTTACCTGGCTTTACGTGTTGGAAATCAAGTACTTGCCAAAGGGCATTGTCCACTGAAATTGTTAAACCTGTACGAAAATCGTTTACTGAAATCATGTAAAAAAATCCTCCTGTGTATTACAAAATAATAAGTTCTTTTGGTGATTTCGTAATTACTTCATTACCTTCACTCGTTACAATGATATCATCTTCAATACGTACGCCGCCAATACCTGGAATATAAATACCTGGTTCTACTGTTACAGCCATACCTGGTTCAAGTACTGTATCAGAACGGAACGCTAAACCTGGTGCTTCATGGATTTCAAGACCGATTCCATGACCAGTAGAGTGTCCAAAGTATTCACCATATCCTTTTTCCGTTATGTAGTCACGCGTTAACGCATCCGCTTCACGACCTGTTAAACCAGCTTTAATACCATTTACACCGCGTAATTGTGCTTCTAAAACGATATGATACATTTCTTTTAATTTATCAGATGGTTCACCGACTGCAATCGTACGAGTAATATCAGAGCAATACCCATTGTAATACGCGCCGAAGTCTAATGTAACGAAATCTCCTTTTTCTATCACTTTTTCAGATGCCACGCCGTGCGGTAATGCCGAACGAAGGCCTGAAGCAACGATAATATCAAACGAAGAAGATGTTGCTCCTTGTTTTCTCATGAAAAATTCAAGCTCATTTGACACTTCAATTTCAGATACTCCTGGGCGAATGAATGATAGAATATGCTCAAAGGCAGCATCTGCAATCTGTGCAGCTTCCTTTAATATCTTAATCTCTGAATCAGTCTTTATCAAGCGTAACTTTTCTACAAGTCCAGAAGTCGGGATAAATTCAGCATCAATCGCTTCTTTATGTGCTGAATAAGAACTATATGTAAGAGTGTCTTGCTCAAAGCCAAGCTTTTGAATTCCAAGTTCTTTCACTTGCTTTACAACTTCATCGATGATTAATCCTGTGTGCTGTATAATCTCATATCCAATAGCTTGTTTACTAGCCTGCTCTACGTAACGGAAATCCGTAATAAATTGAGCACGCTCTTTCGAAACAAGTACAACACCAGCTGTTCCTGTGAAGTTAGCCATATATCTACGACTATGTTCATTTGTTAACAAAATACCATCAATACCAGCCTCATCAAATGCACTTCTTAATCTTGCGATCTTCTCCATTACTTTATGCCTCCCTCAATTTCTCCATTAATGCAAATAATGCTAACTTATAGCCATAAAAACCAAATCCAACAATTTGCCCTGCACAAACAGCCGCCGTTACCGATTCGTGACGGAATGATTCACGCTGGTGAATGTTAGAAATATGTATTTCAATAACAGGAATCGAAATACTTGCAATTGCATCTCGAATTGCATAGCTATAATGCGTAAATGCTCCAGGATTTAAAATAATCCCTTCATATATATCTTCAGCCTCATGAATACGATCGATAATCGCACCTTCATGATTCGATTGGAAACATTCTAACTTCACTCCCATCTTTTCTGCTTCTTGCTTCATATCTGCTTCAAGTGTCGCTAGCGTGCCCTTTCCATATACATTTACCTCACGAACACCGAGGCGATTTAGGTTAGGACCGTTTACGAGGAGTAACTTTTTCATATTCTTAAAACCCCTTAATATTAAATATATATACAATATTTTAACATAGGAGTTACTTGTTTGAATAGTTTGTCTTCTCTTCCCCTTCTTGCTCGGCTTTATTGCTATTTACTGCGTAAGAAACGGAGTATGCAATAAACACACCGTACAATATAAAAATACATATTGTCGTCACAATCGTCTCTTTCGGCAGATGGAACGCACTTTTAATAACAGGTGCCATTAAACCCATTCCAAAAAACAGTAACGCCCACCAAAATAGTCCATAAATAATCCCTGGTATGATTCCTTCAAACTTCGCAAAAAACGCTTTATATAAAAAGGCAATTAAAATTGAAAGAAGCCCCATACAAACAATTCCTGACACATTACCCCATACCCCTTCTTTCCAACTCCCAAACGCAAATGGTAAAAGTAAATAATTTGGTCCCACTTCCGTGAATGAAAATATATGGAGGAAATACCATATCCCTCCCCAAAAGATTCCACCAAACAAACCGATTTGCACATAATTCCTTGTTCCTAATTGTTCTTGACTCACATCGACACCTCCGTTCAATAGTATGCCCGAAACTATTTTGAAGCATGTTTAAATCCTGCAAAGTTTGTCTATAAAAAGAATAAGAAATGTCCGACTCTCGTAACATTTTCCCTTGTCATCTGCTTGTATTTGTCGATAAAATAAAGGAAACTCGGTGATTGTCTTATTTCAAAACGACAGAACCCAGTATGACAATTGCCTCTTTTTCCACATAAGAGAGAAACAAATACAGGTTGGTGTTAACATGGCAGAAGGATCAAAACAAATATATGGCGGGCAAGCGGTCATTGAAGGAGTTATGTTTGGCGGTAGAGAATATACTGTTACAGCGGTTCGTCGTAAAGATAAATCAATTGAATTTTATCGATTATCACGCGTCCGTAATAAAGCATTATCTATCCTAAAAAGAATCCCATTTTTACGAGGTATTGCCGCTATTGTGGATGCAAGTGCGAATGGAGCGAAACATTTAAACTTTGCTTCAGAACGATTTGATGTCCACCCAGAAGAAGATGAACAAATTACAAATAAAAAAGAAGAACAATCAAAATTAACGATGGTATTAGGAGTTGCAGCAGTTGGCGTTTTATCTTTCATATTCAGTAAAGTCATTTTCACAGCAGTTCCTGCACTATTAGCTGAATTAACAAGACCGATTTTTCCATCTCATACGGGGCAAATCATTATCGAAAGTATCATTAAACTCATTCTATTATTGAGCTATATATACTTTATTTCTTTAACCCCACTTATTAAGCGAGTATTTCAGTACCACGGTGCGGAGCATAAAGTAATCAATGCCTATGAGAATAATCTTTCACTGACTGTAGAAAATGTTCAAAAACAAACTCGCCTTCATTATCGTTGCGGCAGTAGCTTTATTATATTTACAGTCATTATTGGAATGTTTGTTTATTTCCTTGTCCCTACAGATCCACTTTGGGCAAGGGTCGTAAACCGAATTTTATTAATCCCAGTCGTTCTCGGCATTTCTTTTGAAGTGTTACAATTCACGAATCAATTACGAGATATTCCTGTATTACGCGTACTTGGATATCCTGGATTATGGCTGCAACTATTAACAACGAAAGAGCCAACAGATGATCAAGTGGAAGTAGCCATTGCATCGTTCGAAGAATTATTACGTTTAGAAAACAAACAATAATTATTTTAAAATGGTGTTCAACTCCTTTCCTCATCGTTAATATACTAATTTTAATATATGTTTTTAGGAGGTGTTCCTTATGAACGGTCGTTCGTTTACTTTCGCTATATTTGTGCTTATTATCGGATTAGCAATATTCGGCCTTGTTTCATCTGTCATTACAAATCCAATCGGAGTGTTAAAAAACATTGGTATCATGTTGGCTGTCGTTGGTATTTTTTATTTACTCTACAAAATGTTTACAAACTCTAGCGGTTCTGCAAATTCGCAAAGCTCATATAAGCGTGCTGCAAAACAATCGAGCCGTAAACATGGGAAACAAAATGTAACACCCCTAAGCAATTCTTTCTTTAAATCAAATTCTTCTAATACAAAAAGAAAAAAAAAGAATTCTTCCACTTTGAAACGAAAACGAAAAAGAAAACAATCTCATTTAACTGTCATTGAAGGCAAAAAAAACAAAAAGAAAGACCGTGCTTCCTTTTAAGAAATACGGTCTTTTTTTATACTTTGAAGCACTTCTTTCAAACTTTTATCTCTCATACTTTCAATTCGAAGGTGATGATTTTCAAATGGTAAATTCCGTGTCACATCATTAGGTACAACGACGCACTTTAATCCTGCCGCAATCGCCGCTTTCAATCCATTTAATGAATCTTCAAATACAACAGCTTCAGACGGTTTAATTCCTAATTCCTCTATTGCAATTCGATAAAGTGCTGGATCTGGTTTTACCTTCTCAACATCTTCTCTCGTTTTCATTACTTCAAAATAATCTATAATCTGTAGCTCTTCTAAAAAACGAATTACCCATTCCCTAGAGGAACTAGAAGCTAATGCGATTTTCAATCCCATTTCTTTCGCTTCTTCTAAGTATTCTTTTACCCCGTCACGCGCTTCTGGTATTTTCATTTTCTCTTTATGTAAAGTCGTCACCTTTTCTTTTAGTGCACTCTCGTTAAACTTCTCTTTTAATTGCTCTTTTAAATATGCATAAAGCACATCATCTGTCGTTCCAATACATTTCGCAAATTCCTCTAAAGGTAACTCTCCGCCGTATTCGCGAACAGCGTCTCTGAAAGAGTGAAACCATAGTGTTTCTGTGTCCACAATTAGCCCATCAAAATCAAAAATAATTGCTTTCATGATTCTCCCATCCTTTTCGATTGAAATAAAAAAGGAAACGCCATATGTTTCCCTTAATTACTTTTCTCTTCATTTGCTTTTTGAACACCACGAAGTGTCTCCACTCGAACTTCATCTTGTTCAAAGTATTGCACTAAATCACCAATGCGGTCAATTGCTTCCCAACTTAAATGATGTTCAATTCCTTCTACATCATTGTAAATCTTACTTTCATCCACACCAATAATACGCATAAATTGCTCTAACAATTCATGACGATATACGAGACGTTCTCCGATTTTTTTACCTTTTGATGTTAATACAAGCCCTCTATATTTTTCATAAATTAGATATTCATCTTTGTCTAATTTTTGTACCATTTTTGTTACAGAGGATGGATGTACACTAAGCGCTTCAGCAATATCAGATACGCGGGCATAACCCTTTTCATCAATCAACAAATAAATTTGTTCAATATAATCTTCCATACTAGGAGTAGGCATCGGTTTCCTCCATCCAATTTCATTTTGCTTATTCCGTACGAAGCAATCAATAAAATGATACACCAGAAAGAATAACGTGACAAGGTGGAAACGAGCCTAAATATATAAAACAAAAAAAGAATCTGTATCCGCATACAGACTCCCCTTAAGTAAAATATTGAATTTCTGCATCAGGAAAATACTCATGTATATAACCTTTTATTGTTTCTTCCAATACTTCTGCATCATCTTTTTGATATACATATTTCCCAATGCCGTATCGACCCCATTTATATTTTCGCTTCTCTTCATCCATTTCAAGTTTGGTATTCGGATAACGCTCTTGAATAACCTTTTTTGCTGGTTTTGTAAAACGATGTTGAATTAATTCAAACGTTAAATTTGGTATCGTCATATCTTCCAACGTATTGTACAATCTCTCAAATAATTCACGGTATCCTTCTTCCCAGCCTTCGTGCATATAAATTGGTGCAACTATAAAACCAAGTGGGTAATTAGCCCCTGCCACTTTACGTGCCGCTTCAATTCGCTCTTCAAACGGCGATGTCCCAGGTTCAAAATTTTTAATCACATAACGTGAATTAATACTAAATCGAAAACGCGTTTTCCCATTATGTTTTGCATCTAATAAATGATCAACGTGCGAATATTTCGTAACGAAACGTAAACGCCCATGCTCACTTTCTCCAATGAATTCAATCGTCTTTTTTAACGCATGTGTTAAATGATCAATCCCAACGATGTCTGATGTACACGCCGCTTCAAACCTTGTTATTTCAGGTGCCCTTTCATCCATATATTGCTTTGCCTTCTCAAATATTTCATCTAGATTGACATACACACGAACGTAAGGTTTACTCCCAAGTGTCGTTTGCAAATAGCAATAATGACAATGTCCCATACACCCCGTTGCGAGCGGAATTGCATATTCAGCTGACGGTTTTGACGTATCAAACTTTAATGTTTTCCTCACCCCAACGACAAGTGTTGCCTTTGCATTACGATACTTTTGCAAATCATTTTCACCTGGCAAATTTCTAATTTGATTATGGGATGTCGTTTCACGAATTTCTAATCCCATCTTCGTAAACTTCTCATACAGCTCTTTTCCAAGCGGATATTCGAGTGCCTTCGGTTCAAAGTAAACGAGTTTTGGCATAAATGGTTTCATATACTTCCCTCCTCTCGTTAGTATGGGAAACGATGAAAAATTAACACTCATTAAAGTTTTCCACTTCAGTAACTTGCGTTGCAAGTTACTGAATGTTATAATTTGGATAACAGCTACCTTGCAACGCAAGTTACCTGAGTAAAAGGTGGTGAAATCATGCACAGCCAAATGTTAAAAGGTGTGCTCGAAGGTTGCATCCTATACATCATTTCACAAGAAGAAGTGTACGGATATGAACTGAGTACAAAATTAAATAAACAAGGATTTACATTCGTAAGCGAAGGAAGCATATATCCGTTATTGTTACGTATGCAAAAAGAAAAATTGATTGAAGGAACATTAAAAGCCTCCTCACTCGGTCCAAAGCGAAAATATTATCACGTAACCGATAAAGGATTAGAACAACTTGAAGAATTTAAACAAAGCTGGGGAATGGTTTCAACAACAGTGAACAATTTATTACAGGGAGAGTGATGGGGATGAATGCGCAAGATATGATTAAATTGAACAACAAAAAACGCGAACTTCTAACACCTGAAAATGAAGCTTCTTATAGCGATATGTTAGTTTATCTTCGTTTATCTAACGTGCCAGAACAACAAGTAGAAGAACTATTATTAGAAATATTAGACCATCTCATCGAAGCACAAACAGAAAATAAAAATGCTTATGACATTTTTGGTGATGACTTACAATCTTATTGTGATGAACTCATATCGGCTTTGCCGGTTCAAACAACGTTAGAAAAAACTTCTTTAATCGGCTTTGTTATTAGCTTACTTCTCGCTATACAGTTTGGAATGGACACCATTGCCTCTCTTTTCATTTTCTTTTTTGAAAAGAACACCGAAATAATAAGTCCACCTTTTAGTACCCTTGGAACTACTTTGTCTGTTTCAATAATTATACTAGGTATACTATTTATTTTATATTTATTAAAGCGTTACTCCTTTGATCAGAAAATGAATTGGAAAAGAAGGATTCTATTTGGATTCGCATTTGCTACCCCGTTTTGTTCCGCTATATTCTTAAATATTTATTTTAAAAAGCAACCTTATCTCATTTATCATCTAACCTTTTGGCAAAATGCTTTAATTGCTATCTTATTTTTCATTTTATATAAATTACTATACAAAAAATCAAATTTTTAACAGCCCTTCAAAAGGTTGTTTTTCTTCTGTCTAATTTTACAAATTGAAAAATTTCATAAAGAAAATAAGAAAAATGCAAAATAATTAAAGTTAATTGTTGACGTGATGCTTTTATTATCGGTATCATAAATCTTCGTGAGCAATTATTTTTCGTTATACGATTTTTTTATTATTACTGAATTTTTGAGAGGAGAAATTAAATGTCAGTTAAGAAGAAAACACAAGTACGCACCGGCAAAATGGTACGTGAACTAATGTTAGCAGACGAAGATGTAAATGCTTCGCTAATTATGGTATATAGTGAAAACGGTGTAAACGCAGAAATTAAAATCGAGGGCTTAACGCCGAAATGTAACGAAGAATTATTTTTGAGCGGAAACGTGGATTGGAACAAGAGTGTTATTTATAAAATTGTTGATTTCACTGGAAACGCTGAAGTTGGTAAAGTTACATTAACAGCGATGAACAAAAACAATGTTTCTCTAGAAATAGAACGCGTTATGTGGAGTAAAGAAAATAAAGAAGCTGCTGAACAAGAAGAAAAACCTGTAGAAGTGGCACCGAAAAAAGAAGTAGCTGTAGAAGCTCCAAAAGCGGTTACACTTGCTCCCAAACCTGTTACGCGTGTAGAAACTCCTGCAGCAGCACCCAAGCCTACCCCAGTACCAACGCTGAAGCCAGTAAATGTTGAAGCCGCTGTAGAACTGTCTACTCCAGCACCTGTAAAAAAAGAAGTATCTACTCCCGTTACAAAGCAAGAAACAGCACCGGTTGCTCCTGCAAAACCGAAACAACCTGCTTTGACTGAAACAAATTCAAAACTACATGAAAATTATGTTAAACTCGTGAAAAAGACAATTGAAGTTTGTCAAGATTACGAACTTGGCATCGACATAGATGATTCTATTGAAAGCTTAAAAGAAGAACTACAAAGCCAAGGTATTAGCGTTACATTCGACAAAGAAATTATGGACGTTGTAAATCGCCTTCGTTCTTTACAAGATAAAGGAATTAAAGTAGAAAAAGTACTTAATTTACTATAAAAAATAAGAGGTGGCAATTGCCACCTCTTATTTTTTATAATTCCATTCATCACTTTCATACTTTTCTTTCGCTAACGTTTGAACTTCATGTAACTGTTTGTCTGTTAATTCATATGGCACAAGCTCTATTTCCAATCCTTTTTCAAACCCAACTTTAAACGCTTTAATTAATTGTTCAATCGTAAATGTACGGTCTGTCAATTCATGAATTGCTACCGCTTTAGAAGAGAACATACTCTTCATACGTTCTTTCACACGTTCATTTGGGAATAAAAATAGGTCGTATAGTTCATCTAAATCTATTTCTAATGGAATCGATCCATGCTGTAAAATAACACCTTTTTGACGTGTTTGCGCACTACCTGCGATTTTTCTTCCTTCAACTACAATTTCATACCAAGACGGTGCATCAAAGCAGACGCCTGAACGCGGATTTTTTAAATTTTCTCGATCTGCTTCGGTTTTTGGAACGGCGTAATACGCTTCTAATCCTAGCGCCTTAAAACCATCTAATAATCCTTGTGAAATAACGCGATACGCTTCTGTAACTGTTTTTGGCATATTTGGATGATCTTCAGACACAATAACACTGTACGTTAATTCTTTATCATGTAGTACACCCCTACCGCCTGTTTGGCGGCGAACGAATCCATATTTCTTTTCGTTAACTACATCCATATTAATATCTTTTTCAACACGCTGGAAATAGCCAACTGTTAATGTTGGTACTTCCCATTCATAAAAACGAATTGTTGGTGGCATTTTCTTTTCACTTTGCCAATTTAATAAACATTCATCTAACGCCATATTAAATGCCGGTGAACATTGACCAGAGTTAATATAACACCATTTTTCTTTTCCCATCCTGCACCTCATATAACCAATTATTTTTCACATTCTCTAGTCTACCAAATTCGACAATATTTGTGAAAGAATACGAAATTTCTTCGTATGTACAAATGAATCTGTTGCATAAACACATATGAGCATTATAATATTGAAAGTAGGATAAGAAAAAAGGAGCGATAGAATCGTGTCAACAACTTGGATTATTTTATTAGCCGTAATCGTAGCATTCATCGGCTACACTATATGGATGTATTTCTATCAGAAAAAATTAATTAAAACTCTTACAGAAGAAGAATTTCGCGCTGGCTACCGTAAAGCACAGCTTATCGATATTCGCGAAGCAGACGAATACAACGCAGGGCACATTTTAGGTGCACGTAACATTCCGTTATCACAAATTCGCCTTCGTCATAAAGAACTTCGTCAAGATCAACCTGTTTACTTATACTGCCAAAGCGGATTCCGTACAGGTCGTGCAGCTCAATATTTAAAAAAACAAGGCTACAAAGATTTCTACCAATTACAAGGTGGATTTAAATCTTGGACAGGCAAAATTAAAAAGAAATAATATACAAAAAACTAGCTGCACGATGCAGCTAGTTTTTTATTTCATATTGTTCGCAATGTATTATACATTCGTATTAATTGCTTCTACATTACGATATAAATAACTGATATTCAATTCCCTTTGTTCTTGAAATCGCTTTTCTTCCACGAGATTAGGAAAACTGTAAGAAAAATTCGCAACAGTTAGCTCAATATACTCATATCTACTTTGCTCCTATTGTTTATATTTAATCGTTAAAACAACGTTTTTCTTTCCAATGGTTCTTATCTCACCTTTCACATCACTCGTAATATCGTACAGTAAAAACGTCGGAACTTTAATCAGTGGGGGTTTTGCCCATCCCACACTGATTATTCGCCCACACCAATCGGGCTTTTATGAGCAGTTGTTCTCCCACCTAACTTCTTTACTTCAGCCGAATTTTGAGGTGGGAGTCTTACTGCTCGTTAATACAGGTAAAACTTTTTTGCAAACAAAAAAGACCCCTTCCATTCTTACGCCCAAATAAAAAGGTTACGCGAATAAAAGGAAGCCTTATTTATAACATAGATTGTGAAAAGCTTTTCAGGTCAAGATTTTTCCTTCTTCTTATTTTTCTCTTATAATAAGTGAAAGAGGTGATACATATGACCAATATAAAACAAATTGCTAAAACTGCAGGTGTATCCATTTCAACTGTTTCACGTGTCCTTAATAATCACCCGTACGTAAAGGAAGAAAAACGTAAGCGTGTTTTAGATGCAGTTGAAAATTTGAACTATGCAAAGAATATAAATGCTATCCATTTAATAAAAGGAAAAACATATACAATTGGGGTTATGTTACCTTTCATTAACCTTCCTTACTTCAGTACCATTCTTGAAGGAATCGGAGACGAAGCATTAGCAGCTGGATATCACATTAATTTATGTCAAACGAATTACGACAGTATTGAAGAAATTCGTGTTCTTGAAATGATGAAAATGAAACAATTTGATGGTATGATTATTTGCTCTCGAACGAGTTCATGGGAACAACTTGAACCGTTCGCAAAATTTGCTCCTATTATTTCATGCGAAAAAATGCAGCATCCTCTCATATCGTCTGTCTACGTGGATCATTACGAAGGATTCCGGCTAGGCACTTCATATTTACTCAATGAAGGTCATGAAAAAATTGGGATTTGTTTAGCAAGAAAAACGAGTGTAAATTCCATGGAACGTGAAAAAGCGTTTGCTGATGTCCTTCGTAACGCAGGAAAAAGGGTGCATCCTGAATGGATTTTTCATCAGTGCTATACAATGCAGGATGGGGCACAAATACTCCATCGTATTTTAAATATGGAAAATCGTCCAACCGCTATTTTTACAGCGAATGATCAAGTAGCCGCTGGTTTATTAACAGAGGCAAGAAAATATGGTATTCGCGTCCCTAAAGATCTCGCTATTTTAGGGTTTGATAACCATGAAATTTCAAAGACGTTAGAAATTTCGACTATTGAACATCCTGGCATCACAATGGGATCGCGTGCCTTTACCTTGTTCCATAAACAGATGCAAGACGAACAAATAACTGGTAACTCAGAAGAACTTCCATTCCATTTAATTAAGCGGAAAACAGTCTAAAAAGGAGCGTTAACTATAGCGCTCTTTTTCAGCCCTTCACCTATTGACTTTATATTTTTTATCTCATATAATAAACCTAACGAATGGTAGGTAGGGGATGAAAATGACAGCAAACCGAATTAAAGCTGTAGCACTTTCTCATTTCGCACGCTACGGCTACGAAGGAACTTCATTAGCAAACATTGCACAGGAAGTCGGGATTAAAAAGCCATCGATTTACGCACACTTTAAAGGAAAAGAGGAGTTGTACTTCACATGTTTAGAGGTTGCTCTTCAAAAAGATGTACAGAGCTTCACAGACGACATTGAAAACTTTTCAACGTCATCTACAGAAGAACTTCTCGTAAGTCTGTTAAAAGGATATGCAAAACGATTTGATGAAAGTGAAGAGTCCATGTTTTGGTTACGAACTTCGTATTTTCCACCCGATGCATTTCGCGAGCAAATTATCGATAAGGCGAATACACACATCGAAAACATTGGGAAACTTTTATACCCTATATTTAAAAGAGCAAATGACCAAGGGGAACTGCATAACATTGAAGTAAAAGACGCCTTAGAAGCTTATCTATGCTTACTAGACGGTCTTATGGTTGAACTACTATACGCAGGTTTAAATCGTTTTGAGACACGTTTAAACACCTCTTGGAAAGTATTCTGGCGAGGTCTTTCAAACTGACGGATTGCTACTTTGCAATGCGTCGTTTTTAAGCCCTTCACCTAACGACTGGTAGGAAGGAGAATGACATATGGTATGGATTTATGTAATCTTAGCTGGTATTATTGAAATCTTTTGGGTAATTGGACTAAAACATGCGGAGGCATCACTTGAGTGGGCTGGTGTTGCTTTATTAATTGCAATTAGTTTCATATTACTATTTAGAGCTTATAAAGATTTACCTGTCGGCACTGTATATGCCGCCTTTACAGGAATTGGAGCTGGCGGAATCGTTCTTACAGAGATTTTCGTCTTCGGAGAACCTTTCTCTATCGTAAAAGTTTTATTAATCGGTTTAATCTTCTTCGGAGTAATTGGTTTAAAACGAGTAACAGAAGAAAAAGAAGCGAAGGAGGCCGCATAAAATGGCTTGGGTATTTTTAATTCTAGCTGGTATTTGTGAAATTATTGGTGTACTCTTTATGAAAGTAGCCACTAAAAAGAAAGGCTGGTCACTAAAAGTTATCTTAATCGTAAACTTCGGCGTAAGCTTCTTCTTCTTATCCCTTGCAATGAACACATTACCAATGGGAACCGCTTATGCGATTTGGACTGGGATCGGAACTGCTGGAAGTGCACTTCTAGGCATTCTTATTTTCCGCGAATCAGCGGATTGGCGCCGCCTTGCCTTCTTAAGCTGCATTCTATGTGGCGCTGTTGGCTTAAAACTATTAAGCTAACGTGAGGTGAGTCTCCACCATTTAAAATAAGCTGGCTTAATTGTTTTCTTATTTGCACATAAATAGGGTCTTGGGAAGAATTCGAAATAATAATATTCATGTTTGCCTCTAGTTCGTATATACTTTATATACACAATATGTACGAAACATCCTATTTTTCTCAAAAAAAAGACCAACATTTTCCTGTTGGTCTTTCGTATATGTATCACTTTTCAAAGCGATCTAACATTTCGTCTCTCATTCCGAAACTAACAACTGCGATTCCCACATACATAAAAAGAAGGAATGCTGGATGAACTGTATTGTACCAGCTGCTATCAACAATTAAATAAATCGTTAACGCCACAACAAGAACAAATGCTAAAATAAACATATAAAAGTGTCTTGTACTACCCATGATAAACTCCTCTCTGCTCTCTTCACCATTCAACAGTATATTTTATCGAATAATTCAATATGGCTCAAGGTTAATTTTCTGTTATGTAATCAAGTTCTACCTTTACAATGTCATCACACGCGATTGAAATGATTGTTCCCTGTTTATCAATCGCTGTGACTTCTCTATTATCCATTACACGATGCGCTACTCTTTCTAGCACTTTCCCTTTGTCTCGATAACAAAATTCTTTTACATCTTTAATTGTTTCTCCATTTTCTAAATAGTATACCATTCTATAACATCGATATCCCACACTTTCACCCCCGACTTGCTCGTTTTTTCACATATACATAAAAATGAGTAATTTTTGCCTCATCACATCTTCTTAATTTCAATAAAATTCTAACAAAAATAAATACTTTTATCAAACCGACTTTTTCAACAAAACCACCTATAAAACTACACCTTTTCACCATTATGAAACAAAAAACATAAACTTTTAACATTTTCCACTAATCCAGCACAAATTTTCCATACACACAAAAAGAACCCGCATACGGCGAGTTCTTTTTATTCCAATCAAACTTGTACAGGAGCTGACTTTTCATAACGTAAAACAGGTTTACGCGCAGCCATTGTTTCGTCTAAACGTTTAATGACCGTTGTATGCGGTGCTTCTTGTACAACTTCTGGATTTTCTTCTACTTCTTTAGCGATTTGAATCATCTTATCAATGAAACCATCTAATGTTTCTTTTGATTCTGTTTCTGTTGGTTCAATCATAATACATTCTTCCACATTTAATGGGAAGTAAATTGTTGGTGGATGGTAACCGAAATCCAGCAGACGTTTTGCAATATCTAATGTACGTACACCAAGTTTCTTTTGACGACGACCTGATAATACAAATTCATGCTTACAATGTCTATCGAATGGAAGATCATAGAATGGTGCTAATCTTCTCATCATATAGTTCGCATTTAATACCGCATACTCAGTTACTGCACGTAGTCCATCTGGACCCATAGAACGAATATATGTGTATGCACGAACGTTAATTCCGAAGTTACCATAGAATGGTTTCACACGCCCAATTGCTTCTGGACGATCATAGTTGAAGTGATAGCCATTTTCCGTTTTCTCTAAAATTGGTTTTGGTAAGTACGGAATTAAATCAGCTTTCACACCTACTGGACCAGAACCTGGGCCACCGCCGCCGTGCGGTCCTGTAAATGTTTTATGAAGGTTTAAATGCACAACATCAAATCCCATATCTCCTGGGCGTGCTTGACTTAATACAGCATTTAAGTTTGCACCATCATAGTATAATTTACCGCCTGCATTATGGACGATTTCTGCCATTTCTAAAATATTTTCTTCGAATAGACCTAACGTATTTGGATTTGTTAACATAAGTGCTGCTGTTTCTTCATTTACAACACGTTTTAAGTCTTCTAAATCAACAAGACCATTTTCATTTGATTTTACTGTAATTGTTTCAAAACCAGCTACAGTTGCAGATGCTGGATTCGTTCCGTGAGCAGAGTCAGGAACAATTACTTTCGTACGGTTAAAGTCACCATTTGCTTCATGGTATGCACGAATTAACATTAATCCTGTCCATTCCCCGTGTGCACCAGCTGCTGGTTGTAATGTAACAGTATCCATACCTGTAATTTCGATTAAATGCTCTTGCAAGTCGTACATTAATTCCATTGCACCTTGCACTGTCTTTTCATCTTGAAGTGGATGAATATTCGCAAATCCTGCGAAACGAGCTACACTCTCATTAATTTTCGGATTATATTTCATCGTACAAGATCCAAGTGGATAGAAGCCAGAATCTACACCGTGGTTACGGTTTGAAAGTGCTGTATAGTGGCGCATAATGTCAAGTTCTGATACTTCTGGTAGCTCTGCATCTTCTACTCGAATATAATCGCTCTCAAACACATCTTCTAGTTTCACTTCTTCTACATCTAATTTGGGTAAGCTATATCCTACGCGTCCTTCTTTACTCATTTCAAAAATAAGTGCTTGATCTTGGTTCTTCATTGGATAGCCCCCATTTCGTTTACAAGTGTGTCAATTTCCTCTTTTGTACGAAGCTCTGTTACTGCTAAAAGCATATGATTATCAAATTCTTTATAGTCACGACCTAGATCATAACCACCGATAATATTCTTTTGTAGTAGTGCGTCGTTTACTTCTTTTACTGGACGTTTGCACTCTACAACGAACTCATTGAAGAATGGTCCAGCGAATGTTACTGTGAAGCCTCTCGCTTCGAATTGACGTTTTGCATATTGTGCTTTAGAAATGTTTTGACGTGCCATTTCTTTCACACCTTGTTTTCCAAGTGCCGTCATTGCAACAGAAGCCGCTAATGCATTTAACGCTTGATTTGAACAAATGTTTGATGTCGCTTTATCACGACGAATATGCTGCTCACGTGCTTGTAACGTCAATACAAATCCACGTTTACCATCTGAATCTACAGTTTGTCCAACAAGACGCCCTGGAATTTTACGCATAAACGCTTTCGTTGTTGCAAAGTAACCACAGTGCGGTCCACCAAACTGCGTTGGGATACCAAATGGTTGTGCATCACCGATTACAATATCAGCACCGAACTTTCCTGGTGGTGTTAATGCGCCTAATGATAATGGATTTGAAGAAACAATAAATAATGCTTTTTGTTGATGAACGATTTTTTCAATATCAGCTAACTTTTCAACTTGTCCGAAGAAGTTTGGATATTGAACGATTACACAAGCAACTGTATCATCTACTTCACTTTGTAATACGTCTAAATCTGTTACACCATCTTTATGATTAATTTCAACAACTTCAAGGTGTTGACCTTTTGCATATGTTTCAAGTACTGCTCTTGATTCTGGATGAACCGCTGCTGAAACAAGAATTTTCTTTTTACGAGTATGACCAGCTGCTAACATTGCCGCTTCAGCTAAAGCTGTACCTCCGTCATACATAGAAGAGTTCGCTACATCCATTCCTGTTAATTCACAAATCATTGTTTGAAATTCAAAAATTGCTTGTAATTCTCCTTGTGAAATTTCTGGCTGGTATGGCGTGTAAGCTGTATAAAATTCTGAACGAGAAATAACATGATCTACAATTACCGGGGCATAATGATCGTATACGCCTGCTCCTAAGAAAGAAGCATATTCTTTTAAGTTCGCATTTTTATTAGCCATTTGAGATAACTCTTTTAAAAGCTCTGGCTCTGATTTTGCTTCTTTAATTTTTAAATCCCCTTTAAAACGAACACTCTCTGGAATATCAGAGAATAATTCATCGATCGTTTGAACGCCGATCGTTTGTAACATTTCTTTTTTGTCTTCTTCTGTCATTGGAAGATAACGATGCAACATGAAATCTACCCCTCTCCCCGTTACTTTGAACGTTTATAAAATGGTGTTGGAACAACTACTGCTTTGACGCGTTTATTACGAATTTCAATTTCTACTTCTGTATCAACTGCTGCGTATTTTACATCAATTAGTGCTAAACCAATGCTTTTCTTTAACGTTGGAGATTGTGTACCACTCGTTACTTCCCCGATTTTTTCTTCTCCTATAAATACAGGGTAATGCGTACGAGGAATACCACGTTCGATTACTTCGATGCCAACTAATTTACGAGATGCACCGTTTTCTTTTTGCTCTTTTAACGTTTCTTTTCCAAAGAAGTCTGCTTCTTTATTTGTTTTTACCGCGAAACCAATTCCAGCTTCAATCGGTGTAATATCTTTCGATAATTCTTGACCATAAAGTGGTAACGTTGCTTCGAAGCGAAGTGTATCACGAGCACCTAAGCCACATGGCTTTAAGCCCTCTTCTTCCCCAACTTCAAGAAGTTTCTCCCAAAGTTTTGCAGCATCTTCACTCTTACAGTAAATTTCGAATCCATCTTCACCTGTGTAACCTGTACGAGATACAAGTGCAGAAATTCCATCTACAACAATATCGTTTTTAAACTTAAAGAACTTAATTTCTTTTAAATCTTCTAACACAACTTTTTGTAAAATGCCTTCTGCTTTTGGTCCTTGAATTGCAAGCTGTGCAATTTCACTAGAAACATTGACTACTGTTGCATCGCCAATAACATGACTTGCTAACCATTTGTAATCTTTCTCGATATTTGATGCATTGATTACTAATAAATAGTCTTCTTCACCACGTTTGTAGATTAATAAATCATCTACTGTACCACCATTTTCGTAGCACATAGCTGTATATTGTGCGCCTCCTACCTTTAAGGTAGATACGTCATTTGTAACAACACGTTGTAAAAATGCTAAACTATCTACACCTTTTACCTCAACTTCTCCCATATGAGACACATCGAACAAACCTGCCGCTGTACGCACAGCTTCATGTTCTTCTTTAATGCTTGAAAATTGAACTGGTAATTCCCAACCACCGAAGTCGATTGTTTTCCCACCATACTTTGCGTATACATCAAATAACGGTGTACGTTGTAATGTAATCATGCTCTCTCCCCCTTATGCTCTGACAAATCAATAAAAGTTGTTTCCCTTATCTAAACATTTTCATTCTGAAAAGATAGGATATACGGAATCTCACTATATTTTTTTATGAAAGCGTAAATAAAAAACCACTTTATTGGATAAAATACGAAAGATTCCACACATTTCACACCATTATCCTAACATTATTCGCTATATTTCATCAATATTCTAGCATAAAAAATAATTTAGAATTTTTTATGCTTAAACTTATAAAATACAGCTTTTGAGATTTAATACTTTATTATTGTCTATCATATAGCCTTTAGTAACGATAATCATTCCTTATTTCAAAGCGAATCATCATATATTTTAAAACAATCACTTTACTATATAAAAGGTGGGAGAGCCGTAATGAATGTCGATATTTCCGTAGATCGGACGTGGCAAAATAATTTTTTAAATAGAATTGAGGAAGATGGTCCTTGGACAAACTGGGATTTATATCATTTAGCTTATGAAACAGAAAAATCGTTACTTGTTCCTACTTTCGATGGACTACAGGCACCGAAACATTTATCCCATTTCACACCGCTTCCTCATCAATTAGAAGTCGCTCAAAATGTTATTGAACAAATGAATGGTAAAGCGATACTAGCAGATGAAGTAGGACTTGGAAAAACGATTGAAGCTGGACTTATTTTAAAAGAATACATGGTCCGAGGGCTTGTGAAAAAAGTACTCATACTCGTCCCAGCCTCCCTCGTCTCACAATGGGCATACGAACTAAATACAAAATTTTTCATTCCAGCTGTAGCCCAAAAGAAAAGCTACTCGTGGGAACAAGCTGATGTGATCGTATCATCAATTGATACTGCGAAACGTTCACCACATCGCGATATCGTTTTGAACTTAGAATATGACCTTATTATTATCGATGAAGCACATAAACTAAAAAATAATAAAACAAAAAACTATGAATTTGCACAGCGATTAAAAAAGAAGTTTTGTTTATTACTAACCGCAACTCCTGTTCAAAATAAGATTGATGAAATTTTCAACCTTGTTTCTTTATTAAAACCAGGACATTTAGGCAATCAATCCAACTTTGAAGAATACTATGCTTCAAAAAATCGCTCAGCCGAATCAGATGAAGATTTAAAATCCCTCATTAACAAAGTAATGGTTCGAAATAGACGCCATAATACCGGAATTGATTGGCCGAAGAGACATGTCCGTACAATTTTTGTTGAGTTTAATGAGGAAGAACAAGCTTTATATAACACAATTGAAAATTGGAGAGGACAAAATGCCTTCACATCTGCTTTCTCATCATTAACTTTAAAACGCGAGGCATGTAGTAGCCGTGAAGCTGTGTACTATTCATTGAAAAAGCATGTAGAAAAACGACAGAAAGAAAATGAGCACTATATAAAAGATCCACATATTGATATGCTAATGGACAAAATTAATCATATTCCTTTCAACTCAAAAGCAAATAGAGCTCTTGAACTTATAAAAGAAATTGACGATAAAGTCGTCATTTTCACAGAATATCGAGCATCACAAATGTACTTACAATGGTTTTTACAACAGCACGGCATTTCTTCCGTTCCGTTTCGCGGCGGATTTAAGCGCGGAAAAAAAGATTGGATGAAAGAACTTTTCCAAAACCATGCACAAGTGTTAATTGCAACTGAAGCTGGTGGAGAAGGAATTAACTTACAGTTTTGTAGCCATATGATCAATTATGATTTACCATGGAACCCAATGCGTCTTGAACAAAGAATTGGACGTATTCACCGCCTTGGTCAAAAAAATGATGTTCATATTTATAACTTAGCTACAAAGCATACTGTTGAAGAACACATTTTGAAACTGTTATATGAAAAAATCAACTTATTTGAGCGCGTTATCGGTGAACTCGATGAAATTTTGACAAGAATAAATATGAAAAACATCGATGCGCATATTCAAGAAATTTTCGCGCAATCAAAAAGCGAAGGTGAAATTCGAATTAAAATGGAAAACTTAACATCTATTATCGACTTTGCAAAACGAAATGAAGCTGAGGTGCAAGGCTATGCAGCAACATGAAATCCATAATTACTTATACAATTTCTTTGAGGCGAATAACTGTGAAATTTTACAACATTCCCCTCATCTACTAGACGTGCAATTAACAATTGAAATGGATAAATTATTAATGAATCGCCCTTTTTATTGGCACTATCTTGAAAAAACAGGCGGCGTACCAAATCCGCTACGCCTTACTCTTATTACAAACCCGGAAAATGAAGAAAATGATGGTGAGCTTATTCACTACGGTTCACCACGTCTACATCAAATTTTCCAGACAACGAAAGAATTAGGCTCTTACATACGCTTATACGAGGAAGTAAAACATAACGGGGCAATGCATACCCCACTCCATCCTTGGCTCGGTGTAAATATAAAAGTGTCTTACCAATGTGATCGAAAAAAAGACATCCTTCACTCCATTGGTATTCATCTCATCTCTGGAACAATGATTGCAAACTTTCATGAAACATTAACTACCATTAAACTTACACCAAAAATACCTGACTTTTGTTTTACGCTCTCTCCTATCATTAAGCCTCAAAGCGGCTTACAACGTATAGAGGACACTTTAAAAACTATAATTGCAGAAGATGACCATACGTGGGCGAAAGAAGCGAGGATACGCTGGAATCACGATTTAAATCTTTTAAATCGTTTTTATGAAGATAGTGATGAACTTCCTGAAAGCTATGAAATTGAAAAACAAGCTTTACAAGAACAGTATGAACCACGCATTACAGTGCAAATAATTAACGGTGGCCTTTTTTATGTTACCGCTAATCATTTTCTATCTTAAAAAAGCTCCTTCTGTATGTAGAAGGAGCTTCCTTTTTAGTTATTTCCTATCCTACTCTCTATCGTCACTACGCTCTTGTTGTCTTTTCTCTGCCATACGTTTCTGATGCGCACGATCCTTTGCGCTCACATGATTTGCATCAGTTGGAAGATTTTCTTTTGAACGTCCAATTCCATTGCTCATCTTTTCCACTCCTTTTTACATCCTTCAACATACACCCTTATTTTCAGCTAGAAATACAATTCTTATACAAAAAAAAGAGCGGTCATTAGCCGCTCTTACTCATTCACGTATTTTTGAAACATATCATGGATGCCTTGATTTACGAGGTTCGAGATCTGCTCGTCAGATTTATTCGGATAACGATCACGTAATCTGATAGATGCCTTCACCATTAAATTTTCTAATACAGAACGGCCACCTTCCCCATAAATAATTTCAGCATACTTAACAAGCCTTCCATCCTCTAATGTTGCTGGATTATGATTGAAGAAAAATTTACTCATTGTCTCCACCTCTCTCTTTGATAACGTTTACATTTATATAAATTATTTATGTTATTTATTTCACAATATTGTATGCATGTATATATAATTAGTTTCATTATAAAGCAACATATCGATAGTAAATATGTGATTTTTCGTCCGTTTTGTGAACAATACAAATAAACGAAAGCGTTTTCTTTATTATATACTAAAAAAACTTACTACGCTATAGGGCAATTTTTCCAATTTATTAATTCAAAAATATTGATATACCTCCGCTTTTTCGATTAAACCTTATACAACTTTCAGAAATTATATTATAAAATATATGTATGACTTAAGGAGGTTGTGTATGAATCAAAATAAAAAAGCTATATTCGATATCGTCTTTTATCTCGTATTCCCATTCCTTATTTGGAAATTTGCAAAACCTTATATCGATCCTTATTACGCAATGTTAATCTCATCTGTCCCTGGGATTATTTATACACTGTATATGTTTAAAAAGGAAAAGCAGTTTAATGTAACAGGGTTCTTTATTTTAATTACACTTATTGCTAATACGACGGTAGATTTATTATCTGGATCGGCTGAACGAATGTTATGGAATGATGCCTATTATCATATTGTACTCGGCATTATCGTCATATGTACAATTTTTATAAAAAAGCCACTCATGTTATATTTTGCTGCGGACATTGCAGTGCTGCAAGGCCATGATCGCGATAAAAGTCGTGAGCTTTATCGCGATAGCCGCATATATCCAGCTTTGCAATATTTAACGTTATTTTTTGGGCTTCAATTTATATTAAAAAGCTTCTTAAAAATTTATTTCATCTCCGTTTTCGGTGTTGATGGCTACGGTGAAATGAGAGCAATTATGACTGCTGTTGGCTGGGGCATTTCTATTTGTATCGGAATAGGATTCGTATGGGTGAACAATAAAATACATGCAGTTACTGAGGAAAAAGAATCCTTGCAGTAAATGAAAACCCCCTAGTGTAGGATGCTATAGGGGGTTTCTATTTTGCTAAACATATGACCAAAAGTTAACTTGATTTTTTCCTTTTACTTTTACTTTTTACGTTTCGATAAAATAAAGCAGCACTAAGCGGCATAACACCAAACCACTTATTCAAAAATGGCTCTTTTTCAGCACGGCGTTGTTCTTTCTTTTGTTTACGGTCTTCTTTTGGAGCATCCATATACGACACAAACTGCTGCGTCACAAAGCGAACATAATCATTAGTAGACATATTATCATCACCTCTACTTGATTAGTATGTCCACTTTTTTATTCATTAATCTTTTCCTTTAACTCATTCATAATTTGTTCTACCGACTTATTTGTCGTATCAATATGAATATCTGCCTCTTCATAATACGCTCGGCGCGATTCAAATTTCGTTACAAATGTATCTATATCTTCCTTCTGGAATAGCGGACGTGTCGTATCTTCATGAAGCCTTTCTGCAATTACATACGGATCGCAATATAAGTACACGACAGTACCATTTTCCTTCATCCACTTTCGGTTTTCCGCTCGTTCAATGATCCCACCGCCAGTTGTAATAATGACATTATAAATCGGTAGTGAACGTAGCATTTCACTTTCATAGTCCCGAAAAACCATTTCGCCTTCTTCTGCAAAAATATGCCGAATCGCCTTCTCTTGCGTCTCTTCAATTTTTTGATCTGTATCTACAACATCCATATGAAGTTCTTCACTTAATGCTTTTCCAATTGTTGTTTTCCCCGCTCCCATATAGCCGGTTATGTATATAGATTTCATGTTCGTTCCTCTCAATCGTCCTTTATTATTTGTTATTATAACGAAAGATGTTGCTTTATTTAATAAAAAAACGTTTTGTTCCTCTTATAATATGAAGAACAAAACGTAACATACTGGCTTTTACTTAAAAGTACCTCTTCTCATCCATTGCGTTGCAATCCATTTCTCACCTTTCGTGACAGGTGCCCCTCCATGTAACGTAAGCTCATTTATTGATTGTTTTTGATAAAAATACTCAAAGTATACTGCCATTCCCTTTCTAGGGTGTACAGAAAGATTTAATTTCGGAAAGAATGTTTCCCCGCCTTCTTCTACATCATTTAAGTACATCACAAGAGTACTTATACGATTATTAGCAGCCGACCTACTATATTCCGCAAAATAATCATAGTGCGCTTTATATTCTTGATCCACTGCATAATTTAAAATGTGTAATCCTTCTCCATGCGCTACAGGAACATTCATAATAGACGAAATTCGTTTTTCAATCTTCGAAGTAAGTTCATTCTCTTTCAAAAATGCACCGCTACTTGTTCGAATATCATTTACATTACGTGATGAGCCAATTTTAGAACGCTCCATTTTATTTTTAGACAATTCGATTAATTCATCACATTCTTCATCACTTAATACATTTGCTAATACGACGATAAGAGGTTCTTCAAATCTTGAAACAATTTGTATTTCTCTATCTTCTGTCATAATCGTATTCCCTTTATGATCAAAAATAGTTTGTTCCTTATTTTCACCTATTTCATTGTTATTTGTCATTTCCCTATTCTCCCTAAAAAATGATTGGATAGCATGAATATATCATATTCTTTCTACCCTTCTCTTTTTTAAGAAAATTTAAACTTTTATCCATTTCCCCAAAAAAATTGACGCTCTTCACAACGGAAATTCATGGTTTTACTCCATATATTTTACTTATCATCCTTCTATCCAATCAAATATTTTCTCATCCTTTTTTCTATACCGAAAGCTCACCGTATAGAAAATTCTTTGTTTTGTCTCGCACTGCAAAGAAACGAGAACCATATCATTTTCAAAGCCGTACTTTCCACTCACTTTTCCCTTTTCATACTGAAAGAAAAATGTACCATCTCTTTCCCTTTTCTGTAAGTCTACCTTTATATCCGTAATGGATCGATTAATCAACTCCTCCATTAAAAATTTTTGTTCTATTTCCATATAAAAATTTTTATCTGAAAGTAACATATTCGTTTCGTACACAAAAAAAGAGGTTAATAAAACAAGAAAAATGATTGTTGCTGGCATTGTAAATCCATCTTGTTTTCTCATACCTTCATTTCCATTTCGCTATATCGTACAACTACACCTTCATATATTTTCCCACTAGTATCTTTCACATTTATAAAGAGTAAATGAGGTGTTAATTTGTACGAAACCATTCCAACCTTTTGTAATATAACTTCCCTTCCACGCATATTCACTTTTCTTATAAGGTAATTATTCACTTTTTCATACATCACTTCATCCCCATTGCGCAGACGGAAACGCAAAATACTATCTTTATTTTCAAGGGCCATTATATTTTCTCCAAATGATACTTCACGAAACTCCAATTGTACTTGCCCTAAAAAAACATCCCACTCCCACTCATTTAATCCTTTTGACTGTTTATCTTCTATTCCGATAAAATGCAGACGTGGTAAGAGTAAGAAAAACAGTGATAACAGAAACAAACATACGATCATTTCTATTAATGTAAATCCAACTTCTAATTCATTTTTTCTCCCGCATAAAGGCATTGTTCCATCATTCTTTCTTTCACATCTTTCCACATAGCACAAACTTCATTTCCTCCCCAATATGTGTAATATACAATTTCATTTATATTTTTTTCTTTTAATCGCCTTTCCCCATTTTCATACATATATATAGCTGCTTCTTTTTTTAATAATACGAATGCCTTATAGCGGATTTGTATATTTTTTCTTTCTTGCATAACCAATACTGTTTGCGGCAATAGTAACGATGCCGCCATCATAAGTAAACTTAACGATACAAGCATTTCAGCCATTACTGACCCTTTTTGACATTTCACGATACGTAAATCTCCCTCTTCCAAGCTGAAATACAATCTCATATTTATAACTTCGATACGAAAGTAAAATCGTACCACCTCTATTAATATTTCCGCTCGGATTATATGTCATCGGATTTGGAAAAGTATGCAAATCAATTTGGATATCGTTATCATAGTCTCTCTTCACAATAAAATGATCCGTACCTGATTCCCCAATGTAGTATACATTCTTCTCTTCATACCATCGTAACGTATAATATTCTTGACGGTTTATCGCTAATTGCTGCATATATAAAATATCATTTGAAAACTGTTTCAAAAATTGTTCAACTTTTTGTTTTTCATATAATGATTGAACGTTAAAATACGTAACCATACTCAATACAGAAATTGCAAATAGAACGAGCAACATTTCTAAAAGAGTAAATCCTTTTTGTTTCACAATGTTCCGACTGATACTGTACCATTATCTGAAATATAAATTGCTTCACCATTCGGACACTTATCAGCTACAATATATTTCCCTTCTGTTAGTTCTTTTAACGACGGAATTTTATTATGTTGTAATTGGTATGCTTGTATTTGCGCTTCTACAGATTTCACATATGCTGCACACCCTTTTCCTTGGACAGATGAACGCTGTGTAACTACATTTGGAATAATTAATAATAATAATACAGTTATGACAACCATAACTAATAGCATTTCTAAAAGAGTAAACCCTTCCTCATTCTGCATGTAAATGCCTCCTAAATAGAATTCATCATTTGAAATATCGGCATAATCATCGCTAAATACATAAGAACGACTATTCCTCCAATACATGTAAATAAAATCGGTTGAATGATAACTAACATATGTTTCATTTTTTGTTCCATCTTTTCCATAATAAGATTGCTATAGTCACCTAATTCAATTGCTAAATTACCGTTTGCTTGTCCATGCGTAATAATATAAGAAAGTTCTTTCTCGTAATAACTACTTTTAGCAATGATAGATTGTAACGATTCTCCTGCAATTAATTGTCGTTCAATCCGGCCCGCTTCATACTGAAAGAACGGATGATATTTTTGCTCCATCATTATTGTTAGCGCTTCGAGTACGGATAGTCCGCCGTATAATAAGCCACTCAATTGAGTGGAGAAATAATGCGAATACTTTAAAATAAGAAATGTTTTTATGAGGGGAATGCGAAGCATGATTTTTATTTGTTGAATTTGTGGGAGTTTCCGAAAATAAAACATATATAAACCACACCCAATAATAACGATAAGAATAATGCTAAAAATAAGGTAAGGTATTAATTTAATTGCACTTAAAATTTGTTCTGTAAGTAGCGGCGCTGTAGAACCGAACGAACTATACACCATTTCAACCTGTGGCAATAAGATGAGGTTAAAAACAGTAAGCATAATCATTAAAAAGAATGCCAAAAACATAGGATACTGCATTATTTTCGTCATATCTTTCCTATACTTATCCTTCTTATAAAGAAGTACGCTCCCTTGTTGCAATGCAAAAGAAATATCACCGTGTTGTTCAGCATAAAACAAATAACTTAACATATCTTGATGAAACATTAATTGATGAAAAGAATCGTGTATACTTTTTCCATCTTTTAATCCCTCAATCATATGCTGTAATTGTACTCTCTTTCCTAAAGGTAGTTGAAAGCGTAAAAATTCTAATGCTTGTAAAAGGGGGTACCCTTTTTCTAATAGTTCTCCTAACCGTTTTAACAATACTACTTGCTCACTTAAACGCCATGTTTTCTTAAACATAAGCATCTTCTTCTAGAAATCCTAAAGCGTATCCTTTTCGTATCGAAGATTCTAACGTTTCATGTTTGTACGTAACACATTCTCCGTTCGCCTCTTTAATCGCTTGTTGTAACTCATATCCATCTAACAACTCATAAACGCTCGCTTGTCTTACTTGCCTCATTGATTTACATAAAGTGGAGCACTTTCCTCTACAAAACGGACACTTCAATTCAACAAGTCGCTGTGCAGCTACAGCCAATAAAGATTGTTCAATTTCTTGCCTCGTTATGCCGTAATCCATAAATCGTAGTATCGCTCCTTTCGCATTATTAGTGTGCAACGTCGTCATTACTAAATGTCCAGTCAAACTCGCTCTTACTGCTATTTTTGCTGTTTCTTCATCTCGGATTTCACCAACTAATATAATATCTGGATCATGGCGTAAAATAGCCCTTAATCCAGTCTCAAATGTGATACCTGCTTTTTCATTTATTTGAATTTGTAATAAGCCGTCCTTTCTTTTTTCAACTGGATCTTCAAGTGTCACAATGCGACGTGTTTTCCTTTTTCTAATTACCTCTAATAATGCATACATTGTCGTTGTCTTCCCAGAGCCCGTTGGCCCAGTAAATACGAGTAACCCATGTGAATAACGTAAAAAAGAGAGTAGCTTTTCCGCCGTACTTGGAAATAACGAAAGATGAGATAGCGGCTGCACAGATGCTTGTAAATGAAGACGAATCACGAGACTTTCTTGATATACTGTTGGAAGTGTTGAAAGGCGTAAATACACCTCTTGTCCATCAATTTGTAAATACAATGAACCATTTTGTGGCTTCCGTCTCTCTCCAATATCCATCGATGCTAAAAATTTAAAATGTGAAACAAGTTTTTCTCCAAGTTCCTTTTCAATACATTGTTTCGTCATTAAATCTCTTCCTATGCGTAGTTGAATCGCTAGATCCTTCTTCCGAGGCACAATATGTAGGTCCGATGCTTGTACCCTACACGCTTCTCTCAAGATCTTATTGGCAAAATTTTCGATTCCATTCATCACTTTCCCCTCCTCACTATGTATATAGCATGAAAAAGTGCGCAAGAAAAATTAGAACTTTTGTATTTTCAATAGAGAAAAAAGGAAAAATATGTTTGTGAAATTATGAACAGTTTCTGAATTTTTTCTGAAATTACCTATATGTATGTTTATCTGTATTATAATGTTAATATCTTGGATAAAGTGATAAAGGTGGAGATCCTCATGGAACAAGCTTTAAAAATTACAGGTGTATTATCTGACCCAACCCGTTATTACATTTATAAATATATTTCTCAAAAACATAGTTACGTAACTGTACAAGAAATTGCAGATGAATTTGACATTCATCCAAACGTAGCACGTTTACATTTATCTAAATTGGAAGATGTTCATATGCTAAAATCAGAAACAAAGAAAACTGGAAAGGGCGGAAGGCCAAGCAGATTCTATGTATTATCAGAAGATGTCATCCAACTACAATTTCCATTTCGCGATTATCAATTATTAGCAAAAATAGCGTTTCATTCTCTACTTAGCCTTGGGGCTGCTGGTGAAAAAGCGCTATACGAAACAGGAAAACAATTCGGGACAGAATTAATGCAACAACATATGCAACGTTTAAATGTGAGTGAAGATGCTTTAACAGTAGAACAAAAAGTTCAAATTGCAAAAGAAGCTTTCTCAACAGCTGGCTTATCACCAACATTTGAATTAAGTGCAGATGGAACAAAAATTTTCTATGATGTACACAATTGTCCATTTAAAGAAGTTGCTATTCATCATCCAACTGAAATTTGTAATATGCATGGAGATATGATGAAAGGGATTTTTGAAATCCTATTCCCTAACATGGAATTAAAACGAAATGATAGTCTACTAGATGGATGTAAATCTTGTAATTATAAACTAACAATTTAATTTTCCATATAAAAAGAAGCCAATTATAATTGGCTTCTTTTTATATGAACGAATATTTACAATAGTAAGAAAAATAAACTATAATGAAGAGAGGTTTTATTTTTTCTAAAAAAGGAGGGAGATAACATGGAGCGCATGTTTCGCGTTCTCGGCTTTTGGACTGGAATTTTCTCGGTTATGTTTTACGTAGGGGATATGCAACAGGCTGCACTACTATTTTTAGGACAAACAGGTTTCTTCGTACTTTTAAGCTATTTAAAATTGACAGAGCGTATGTATATATACGTATTTGGGGCATACTTAACTGTTTTCTTCATAGGATTTACATACTACACGACGTTTTTACTTGTCCCTGGAGCTGGACATTAAAAGATGGCAATTTGCCATCTTTCTCTAACCCCGCAATTTCCTAGTTGACTTATAGGTTTTATTACCTTATATTCTATATAACAGATTGGAATTAGGGGGGATTAACATGAATACACTGCTTGTCGGTATTAACGTCGCAGTCATGCTCATTTTAGCTGGTGTATTGTATTATATGCAACGTAAGCATGTAACATTTAATAAACGTGTATTTACTGCTTTAGGAGTCGGAATTATCTTTGGTCTTATATTACAATTTACTTATGAGCCTACTTCTAAGGTAATTATTGAATCAAATAACTGGTTTGGATTAATTGGTAACGGTTATGTGAAATTACTACAAATGATTGTTATGCCACTTATTTTAGTATCTATTATTTCAGCATTTACAAAATTGCAATTAACGAAAAATCTTGGTAAGATTAGTGGTCTTATTATCGGAATTTTAATTCTTACTACAGGAATTGCTGCAGCTGTCGGTATCGCTGCAAGCGCAGGATTTGATGTATCAGCAACAGGCTTACAACAAGGTGATGCAGAATCTGCTCGTCTGAAGCTAGTTGAAGAAAGATTTACTTCTATTGAAAAGACAACAATTCCAGACAAATTATTAGAGCTAGTGCCTACAAATCCGTTTCTTGATTTAACAGGCGCTCGTCCAACATCAACAATTTCTGTTGTAATATTTGCAGCATTTATCGGTATTGCCTTTATAGGTGTAAAACGGAAATATCCAGAACAAGCAGAGCTATTTAAGAAGATGCTTGATGCTGTATATGCAATCGTAATGCGTATGGTAACGTTAATTTTACGTCTTACTCCATACGGCGTATTAGCTCTTATGGCAAAAACAGTTGCTGGTAGCGATATAAATGCTATTTTAAAACTTGGTAACTTCGTGTTAGCGTCTTACGTAGCACTTATTGTAATGTTCGTTATTCACTTATTAATAATTGCTCTATCTGGTTTAAATCCAATTCAATATTTGAAAAAGGTGTTCCCTGTATTAACATTTGCATTCACATCTCGCTCTAGTGCTGGTGCACTGCCATTAAATATTGAAGCTCAAAAAGAAAAACTGGGTATTTCCGAAGGGATTGCAAACTTCGCAGCTTCATTCGGGGTATCTATCGGTCAAAACGGTTGTGCAGGTATTTATCCAGCCATGCTTGCAATGATGGTCGCCCCAACTGTAGGAATCGATCCATTACAACCTCAATTCATTTTAACTTTAATCGCTGTCGTTGCTATTAGTTCATTTGGTGTTGCCGGTGTTGGTGGCGGTGCAACATTCGCAGCGTTAATCGTACTATCTACAATGAACTTACCAATTGGCATTGTCGCCCTTGTTATCTCGGTTGAGCCATTAATCGATATGGGCCGTACAGCTCTTAACGTAAGTGGTTCTATGACAGCAGGCCTTATTTCTAGTAAGTGGCTTGGTGAATTAGATCAAGATACGTACAATCAAGATGATACAAAAACTGGTAAAATTGCTTCATAATGAAAAAGGATGCTAACATAAAACTGTTAGCGTCCTTTTTCATTATATTCCACCCCTATACATCTTACCTTGAAAGTTATCACTCCAAATTGCAATAATGTAAAATTCAATCATCTCCTCTTCTTCATCTAATACCGCTATAGAAACCGATGAATAATACTCCGTTTCAAAGAGATTCTCCTTATCCCTTACAAATCCCATACATAATTCCATGTTTTTCTCTATGTATAAATGTGAATACTCTTTTAAAAGTTCATGTGATATTTGCTCTATTTCCTTTTCCATACATTGAATTTTCTCTTCCAATTCCAATGTAAACTACTATTCTTTATAATTCATTTCCACCTCCTTACACATAAAAAAGAGAATACAATATCGTATTCTCTTTTCTCAAATATAGTTCATTATCTCACAGCCCGCCCCTTTTACAAATAACCATTTTGCTCGCACCATTTATGAAATTGCCCTACGTCTACTCCAACTAACACGATATCCTTTAGCTCTACATCAATACTTTGTTCTCCAATTACAATAGCAAAGTGGGATTCTAATTGTTTTTCATTTTTCTTTACAATTCCAATTCGGTTTCGATACGGTCCATTTTTTATATATGCCTTTTGTCCTACAATATCAAAGTTCAAGATTCTCACCTCTTTTACTGAGCTCAAATTAGAAATACAATCTCCACCTCGGAAAAATTCCTTTCATTGCATTATTTCTATATATATATGACGAAACAATAAAAGAGGCCTCTCTTCTTTACAATTATTTTTTCTTTATTTCATTTTTATGATTGAAACGTAAAGTTTATAATAAAATACAATTGGAAGCGCTTTCTATGTAATTTTTCATGTTATACTATATAAGTAGAACTTCGTAAAGAGGGTTAAAAAATGAATACAAAAATGATTAAAAAAGTAATTGAAGCATTAAAAGTATACGGATTTCAGGATGTATCATTCTGTGGCAAAACGAAGCAATTTTTATTTCATAACGAAACCGATATTATGAGTGGCTATGCAAAAATAACATATAGTAGTCAATTTGAAAAATTCAACGTACAAATTCATCCAATTGAAACACATCACCAAGCAGAGTTACAAGAGATTGAAAGACATATACAAGCTTGTATAAGAAAAGTGGAATATTTAAACTCACTTCTTACTGAGCAGACAAAACTAGGTGATAAAATTATTATTATGTAAAAAAAGAACGTGATATCCTCACGTTCTTTTTCATTATACGTTCATCTTTTCCTTTAGTTGTAATCCTGTAGCAGATTCTAATACATCCATTGCTTCTCCAAACGTCATATCAAAAACTGTCTTCTCTTCTATGTATGGAAATTGTCTAAAGCGTTTTTCGAACATTTTCACTGCATCCGATGTAAAGTTTGCACTATCAATACCAAATTCCGTTTCAAGAAGCACGATCCAATCTAACACATGAAAACCTAATCCATTTACGAATGAAATCAGTTTCTCTTCTGGTTGTGAAGATAAGAATACGTATCGTTCCATCTCACCAAAAAGTTCTTCCCCTAAAACTTCTGCTAATTCATCATCCTGTTCACGTTCAATAATCTCTTCATAGCCGTAATCGTCAACAAGCTCTTCTACCTCTTCACTATCTGCAAAAAGCAATTGGCTAAGAAGCGCCCCTTTCTTAAATTCACTTTTTTGTACCACTTCTAAAAAACTTGTTTCCCATCCATTCTCTAATTTCATATAACATAACTCCTTTATTCACTTTTCTTATCATCACTGTACCCAAAAGATTATCTTTGTAACCTTTTAAGTAGTTACTATTATTTCACCTTATTTATAACATAAGATGCAAAAGCCTCTACATCTCCTTCAAAAACATTTACTTCTGGCAAATGGTAAAATGTTGTTTGCAGCGGGTTTCCTTCATGATAAAGGTATATCTTTTTCTCTAACGCAATCGCCATTCCAAACTCTGTATGGCTCCCATTCCCTCCATCTAATATAAGTAAAAAGACATCGGCTTCTTTTAGAGCATTCTTTTCTGCCTGACCAATTTCTCTTAATTGTTCTTGATTCACTGCTCTTTCGTTTTGGGTCCAATCATATGTATGGTGCCATCCTGCATGTTTCAGTTCATTTGCTATGAAACGTACAAGATGTTTATTTTGGAATGCTGAAGCGATATAAAAATTCATTTATGTACACTCCTTCATTATGTATGGGGAAACTCCTTTTTAGCGTTATTTGTTATAGCTATGATAAAGAACAACTTCAAAAAAAATCCCCATCTTTAAAACTTATTTGCGTTTAAATGATGGGATGCCTCATGGTCTTCTTTTATTTTTTGTTTTTTATAACTTTCATCAGCTAACATTTCTAGTTCAGCTGTTATTTCTGATTTTTCAAGCTCTCGCTCTTGCGAAAATTTCCTTGAAATATAAACAATAACACTACCAACGTACAACACAAAGCATATAATAAGTGCAGTATTTTCATAGAGACTTAGCTCCAACACAGTCACTCCTAATCCATTCGTATTTTCACGCTTCATTAATTGGAATTTCCCTATTAACTATTTGTTATCCCGCATTAACGAGCAGTAAGATCCCCTCCCCAAAATTCAGTGAAAGCAAAGAAGTTAGATGGGGGATTAACTGCACGTAAAAGCCCGATTGGTGTGGGCTCATAATCAGTGGGGGATTAACCCCCACTGATTAAAGTTTCACCTTATTGTAACATAAAAATATCAATTCTTGGAATCTTTCAACCTACTAAAAGAGACATGATTTTTTCATCATGCCTCTGAAATATGGTAAATGATTGTTTTAATCGCTTCTTTTCCATTGTATTTTTTAATGCCATTTTATACGCCTCATTATTTTGATGCAACTCTTCGACATGCTTTATAAGAGATTTCACAGTTACATCTTCTTCATACAATACGGAGGCATATCCTTGTTTTTCGAATGTAACAAATATTTTCGAAGCAAAACGAAGCGCAATTTTGTTTGCTAGTCCTGGCGTCATATCGGATTCATGTAATAAAACTGGTACTCTATTTAGCTACCCTCCAATTATAACTGGTACAGATACGAAACCACCTTTTGAAAAAATTACATCTGGTTTTAGTTTTCGAATCCTTACATACGCATCCATAACACCCTTCATTACAAGAAAAGGATCCTTTATATTTTTCAAATCAAAGTAACGGCGTAGCTTTCCGCTCTCAATACTATAGTAGGGAATGCCTTCCTTTTCTATAATCGTTTTCTCAATTCTTTGATGAGAACCAATATAAGAGATATCCCAATTGTCTTCCTGTAAATATGGAATAATGGCTAAATTAGGTGTTACATTCCCTGCCGAACCGCCACCTGTAAAGACTATTTTCTTCATACGTCTCCCCCTTCTAGACTATAATACACTAAAATATCTTGCCTCAGGGTGAGAAAATACCATAGCTGTTACAGATGCTTCTGGCTCCATCATAAATCCTTCTGTTAATGAAATACCTATTTCCTCTGGATGAATTAGGCGGAACAATTTTTCTTGATCTGCAAGTTCTGGACAGGCCGGATAACCAAATGACACACGTATCCCTCTATATTTCGTACGGAAACGTTCCTCCATTGTCAATTCCGGTGAATCTGGAATGCCCCAGCGGTCACGGATGAGCATATGTGTTTTTTCAGCAAGTCCTTCTGCTAATTCAAGCGCTAACGATTGAATTGCATGACTGCGCAAATAATCACCCTTCTCCTTCCACTCTTCAGCAATATCCCGAACTCCTTCCCCAACGGTAACGGATAAGAAAGCCACATAGTCCATCTCATCTCCAATAGGGCGCAAATAATCACCTAAAGTACGGTATGGTATTTTTCCTTGTCTTGGGAATGTAAAGCGCTCTATAATACGCGTATGATCTTCCGGGTCATATATTACAATGTTTTGTCCGTCGCTTTGCGCTGGGAAAAACTGATACACAGCTTTCGGCTTTAACCACGATTGTCCTTCTTGTAATAATTCATCTATTAAATCATTTAATTCGTTCGCTCTTTTATCTCCTTCCTGGAGCAATTTTTTCACATTTCCTTTTAATCCAAGGTGATGTCCGAGTAGCATTTGCCTATTTAAAAATGGAGTAAGGTGTGCAACTGGAATATCACGTAATACAATTCGTTTTGTTGAATCGGGCACTATAATCGCTGCTTTCGGTAATGGCTCAATAACTGCTGGAATTTCTATTTTTTTCTCCTCTTGTTTTACAACATGAAGATGACGTTCTTCTTTATCTTGTTTCATCTTCTCACGTTCTTCTTCTTTTTGTAATCTATTAATAATATCAAGCCCAGTCATCGCGTCACTCGCATAGCATACGAGCCCTTTATAAGATGGAGAAATACGATTATCTGTAAACTTTCTCGTTAACGCTGCACCACCTACAACAATTGGAATATCAATATTTGCCGCTTTCAAATCCTCGGCAGTCGTTACCATTTGTTGCGCTGATTTTACTAGTAAACCAGAAAGTCCAATAATATCAGGTCGCTTTTCTTGTACTTCTTGAACGATTCGATCCGAACGAACATTAATACCTAAATTAATAATCTCATATCCGTTATTTGATAAAATAATTTCAACGAGGTTTTTCCCGATATCATGTACGTCACCTTTTACAGTTGCTAATAATACTTTCCCTTTTTTCGCACTATCGGTAGATTCCATATGTGGCTCTAAATAGCTTACGGCAGCTTTCATACTTTCGGCACTTTGTAATACTTCAGCAACGATAAGCTCATTATTATTAAATAATCGTCCCACCTCATCCATTCCTGTCATAAGTGGGCCATTAATAATATCCAAAGGTTTTCTTCCTTCTGCCAACGTGAGATCTAAATCTTCGTATAATCCTTGCTTCGTACCTTCTACAATATAGTTGGCTAATCGCTCATCAAGCGTTAGTGTTTCTTGCACAACAACATCTTTCTTTTTAGCAACACGATAAAAGTTTGTAAATTCTTCTAACGTCTCTTTCGTCGTTTCAAATAATAATGCATCTGCAAGACGTTTTTCTTCTTCTGGAATTGACGCATAGCGCTCTAACTTTTCTGTATTAACAATCGCGTAATCTAATCCTGCTTTCGTTGCATGGTATAAAAAGACCGAATTTAAAACTTCTCGGCCAGCTGGCGGTAAACCAAACGATATATTACTTACACCTAGAATTGTTAAACATTCTGGTAACGCTTCTTTTATAAGACGAATTCCTTCTATCGTCGCTTCTGCTGAACCGATGTATTCCTCATCACCTGTCCCTACTGGAAACACGAGTGCATCAAAAATAATATCAGACGGGCGTATACCATACTTCTTCGTTAGTAGTTCATAACTTCTTTTCGCAATTTCTATCTTTCTTTCTGCGCTAACGGCCATACCATATTCATCAATTGTTCCTACAACGATAGCGGCACCGTATTTCTGAAGAAGAGGTGTCACTTTTTCAAAACGTTCTTCTCCATCTTCTAAATTAATTGAGTTGATAACAGCTTTTCCTTGAATATAAGTAAGAGCTTTTGCCATAACATTTTCATCTGTTGAATCAATCATAATTGGTACTTTTAACACTTTCGTAACTTCTGCCAAGAATTTTTCCATATCTTCTATTTCATCACGATCAGGGTCTGCCATACAAATATCAATGATATGAGCATTTTTCTTCACTTGCGCTCTTGCCACTTCAGCAGCCTCTTCAAATTTCCCTTCTGCTACTAATCGTTTAAATTTACGCGATCCAATAACATTTGTTCTTTCTCCAACAAATAATGGTCTCATAGAATCATCGTATTGCAATGCCTCTAATCCACTAATCCCATGCCCTTCTCGTTCATGGTGTTCACGTGGCTTAAGAGATGCGAGCGCTTCTTTCATTGCTCTTATATGTTCTGGCGTTGTACCACAACAACCACCGATAATATTAACCCATCCTTCTTCAGCAAAGCGCTTCACTTTTTCGGCGAGAGAAGATGGAGATTCATGATAATGTCCATCTTCATCCGGAAGACCTGCATTTGGATAACAAGAAATGTAACACTCTGATAAATCAGATAGAGAACGAATATGTTCCCTCATAAACTCAGGACCAGTCGCACAATTTAATCCAACAGATAACGGCTTCATATGCTCTACTGATAAATAAAAAGCCTCAATTGTTTGTCCTGCCAGAGTCGTTCCCATTGGCTCAATCGTTCCTGAAATCATGATAGGCACAATTTTATTCATTTCTTCAAAAGCTGCTTGAATTCCAATATAAGCAGCTTTCACATTACGCATATCTTGACTCGTCTCAACGAGTAATACATCAACCTCGCCCTTCAATAATCCTCTTGCCTGCCTTGTATAGGCTTCAATTAGTTCTTCAAACGTCACACCACCTGTAACACTAATTGCTTTCGTTGTCGGCCCCATCGCACCTGCAACATATACTTCTTTCCCGCTTTCTTTAACAGCTTGCTTCGCCAAAAGTGCTGCCTTTTCATTTAGTTCTTCATCTAAATGAGACAACTCATAATCACTTAATACGATATTCGTCGCACCAAATGTATTCGTTTCAATGATGTCAGCTCCAGCTTCAATATAAGCTTTATGAATCTTTAAAATTACATCTGGTCTTGTTTCTACTAAATATTCATTACAGCCCTCGTACTCTTCTCCCCCGAAATCTTCCGCAGTTAAATCTTCTTGCTGGATCATTGTCCCCATTGCACCATCTAGTATTAAAATGCTATTTTGTAATCTTTCTTCTATACATTTCATAAATTAATACCTTCTTTCACTTCTTGCTTTTCTCTCACATATTTAACGAGATGCTCTGTAATTTCATATTTTAAAAATGGTGTGATTAAGTATATACCGTTAAAATATTTTAATGCCGTATCAATTAATTCTTGTGAAATACGAATTCCTTCCCCAATAGCTGCCTCTTTCGTTTCATGTCCATCCATTCTCTCTCTTATTTCTTCAGGAAGAGTAATACCTGGCACCTCAAAATGAAGAAAATCTGCATTCCGCTTGCTTATTAATGGCATAATTCCAATAAAGATAGGTTGTTCCAAATGTTTTGTCGCTTCATATACTTCTTCAATTAAAGCAACATCATATATCGGCTGTGTTAAGAAATATTCCGCTCCAGCATCTATTTTTCGTTCCATTCGTTTTACAGCTGCTTTTAAATGCCTTACGTGAGGGTTAAATGCGCCGCCTACAGAAAACCTTGTTGCCGGTCCAATTGATTTCCCTAAAATGGAACGTCCATCGTTCATTTCTTTAATCATTTTAATGAGCTCTATAGAAGACAAGTCATATACAGAAGTGGCACCTGGAAAATCGCCAACGCGCGCTGGATCACCCGTTAAAGCTAGCACTTCCTCCATACCTAGCGCTGATAAACCTAGTAAATGAGATTGTAGTCCAATGACGTTATGGTCTCTACACGTTAAATGCGTCAATACTGGAATATCGTGCTTCGTTAATAATGTACCTATAGCCATATTCGAAATACGAGGCGATGCTAACGAATTATCTGCTAGAGTAATAGCGTCCGCTCCAGCTCTTTTCAGTGCTCTTGCTCCTTCAAAAAATCGCTGCGTATCTAACGTTTTGGGTGGATCTAATTCCACTACAACTGTCGTTTGTTTCTTTGCCTTCTCTGCGAGAGTGACATGGGCTTTCGAACGTTTCTCGTGTGTATGAACTAGTTTCGGTCTTTGAATCGTGTCCTTTTTTATTACAGGTGCAACGTTTGCAATAGCACGCTTCATACTTTCAATATGTTCCGGGGTAGTGCCACAACACCCACCCAATAACCGAATACCTTGCTCAATAAATTTCGGTGTCATCGCTTCGAAATAAGCCGGACTCCCCTCATATACGTAACGCCCCTCTACATAATTCGGGAGACCTGCATTTGGGTATGCTGACAAGTAGCCATTTTGAGGAATCGATATCATTTTAAAAGCTTCCGTCATATGAAGTGGCCCTAGTTGACAGTTCAATCCAACAACAGTTGCACCGTAATCTAAAAGCTGTTTTAATATTTCATTTACATCATTTCCATTTTGAGTCGTACCTGCCTCATGTAACGCTAATTGGGCTATAATTGGAATATTCGTTTGTTTTTGTAACACCTTAACAGCATGAAGTAATTCAAATTCATCATAAAAAGTCTCTAATAGTAATCCATCAACCTGTTCTTCTAGTAAAGCACCGGCCTGTTCCAGTAGCATAAATTCTCTCTCCATATCAGTCGTTGTAACGGCTCCGATATGTTTCATACCCCCAATTGTTCCTAGAATTGCATTTCTTTCTGTAATAGATGCTTTCGCAAGTTTCACTGCTGCTTTATTTATTTGGACAACTTGATTCTCTAAGCCATACATACGTAATTTCGCTTCATTGGCTCCGTACGTATTTGTTTGAATCACATCTGCTCCAGCAGCTACATATTGTTTATGAATTGATATAATTAAGTCTGGATCAGATACATTCAATTCTTCAAAACTACTTTGCAAGCCATGTGAATGCAGTAACGTTCCAACCGCACCATCACCTATTACAATTCCTTTTGATAATAAATTTAATAATTTCACGAATCTCCCTCATTTCTATCAATATAAAAACCCCCTCTTCACCTTGAAGAGGGGGACATAATTGTTCCACCTCTTATTATGCAAAACATTCGTTTTGCAGGTATTAGCACCGTTTCAAACATTTCGTTTGAAGGTTGCCGGGTTTCACAGGGCCTTTCCCTCCACCGCTCTCAATAAGAGTTTGTCTATATATTTTATTTATGTAGTTAAAAGGAAATGCGTTCCCCTTTTAACAATGTTTGTTAATTTTTTAATAAATTTAGCATGCACAAATACAAAAGTCAATAACAATTGCATAAAAATAAAAATTATTTAAAATAAAGTTGCAATTCAATCATCTTTTGTTGTAAAGTTAAAACCATAATAAAGTGAAACTTTAATCAGCGGGAGATTTTGTCCATCCACCATTGATTATTAGCCTACACCAATCGGGCTTNNACTTCCTCGCATTCGCTGAATTTCGAGGTGAGAGTCTTACTACCCACAAATAGCGGGATAAAAACTTCATACAAACATTCTTATCTAGAGAGGTAGAGGGACTGGCCCTATGACGCCTCAGCAACCATTAACATTTGTTAATAAGGTGCTAATTCCAGCAAATTGTGAAAGATTTGACAGATGAGAAGAAGACTCTATTCAAACCGAAAGCCTTCTTCTTAGAAGGCTTTTTTTATTTTATATTCACTTCATTGTTCAATTTAAAAAGGAGGAATTTTCACATGTCAACTATCGAAACAAAACTAGCACAAATCGGAAATCGTAGCGAAACTACAACAGGTACTGTTAATCCACCTGTTTATTTCTCAACCGCTTATCGTCACGAAGGAATTGGTAAATCTACTGGCTTTGACTATTCACGAACTGGAAATCCAACTCGCAGTCTTTTAGAACAGGCAATCGCAGAATTAGAATGTGGCGAACAAGGTTATGCCTGTAGTTCAGGAATGGCAGCTGTTCTCCTCGTCCTTTCTTTATTCCGTTCTGGAGACGAACTTATTGTATCTGAAGATTTATACGGGGGAACGTATCGATTATTTTCTGAGCATGAAAAAAAGTGGAATATTCGATGTAGATACGTAAATACACAATCTATTAAACAAATTGAGCAAGCTATCACAAATGAAACGAAGGCTATTTTCATAGAAACTCCGACTAATCCGTTAATGCAAGTTACTGATATTGCCAATGTTGCAAGTGTAGCGAAAAGGCATGGACTACTTCTTATTGTAGACAACACATTCTACACACCTTATATACAGCAACCTTTAACAGAAGGTGCCGATATCGTACTTCATAGCGCAACAAAATATTTAGGTGGGCATAACGATGTACTAAGCGGACTTGTCATTGCAAAAGGAAAAGCACTTTGTGAGGAGATCGCTCATTATCATAATGCCTCCGGTGCTGTCTTAAGTCCATTTGATTCGTGGCTATTAATTCGGGGTATGAAAACTTTAGCGCTTCGCATGAGACAACATGAAGAAAATGCTAAAGCAATTGTTGCTTATTTAAATGATGAAGATGGTGTGACAGATGTATTTTATCCAGGAAGAGGCGGTATGATTTCATTTCGTCTTAAAGATGAAACATGGATTAATCCATTCTTACAATCTTTATCCTTAATTACATTTGCTGAAAGTCTTGGCGGTGTAGAAAGTTTAATGACTTATCCGGCAACGCAAACACATGCTGATATTCCTGAAGAAATTCGAACGGCAAACGGGGTATGCAATCGTCTTCTTCGATTCTCCGTCGGCATTGAAAATAGTAACGATTTAATTCAAGACTTAAAGCAAGCCATTAAACTTGTAAAAGAAGGTGTAAAAATATGAGTTATTCTATAGATACACTCTTACTACACAACCAATATAAACATGATACACAAACAGGTGCTGTTAACGTTCCCATCTATAACACATCAACTTTTCACCAGTTTGATGTAGATACGTTCGGAAAATATGACTATAGCCGATCGGGAAATCCAACTCGTGAAGCTCTTGAAGATATTATCGCTTTATTAGAGGGTGGAACAAAAGGATTCGCCTTTGCATCAGGTATTGCAGCGATTTCTACTGCATTTCTCCTTCTTTCACAAGGCGATCACGTACTCATTTCAGAAGACGTATACGGAGGCACTTACCGAATTATAACTGAAGTACTCTCTCGTTACGGTGTTTCACATACATTTGTTGATATGACCAATTTAGAAGAAATAAAACAAAACATTAAACCAAACACAAAGCTCTTTTATGTAGAAACACCTTCAAACCCACTTTTAAAAGTGACAGATATTCGTGCTGTTTCTAGCCTTGCAAAATCTATTGGCGCCCTTACTTTTGTTGATAATACATTTTTAACACCACTATTTCAAAAGCCGCTTGATCTTGGCGCCGATGTCGTTCTTCATAGTGCCACGAAATTTATTGCGGGTCATAGTGATGTTACTGCCGGATTAGCTGTCGTAAAAGATGCCGAACTCGCTCAAAAACTTGGATTTTTACAAAATGCATTTGGTGCTATTTTAGGACCTCAAGATTGTTCTCTCGTGCTCCGCGGTTTAAAAACATTGCATGTACGTCTCGAGCATTCAGCTGCAAGTACCAATAAAATTGCACATTATTTACAAGAGCACGCTAAAGTTAACAATGTCTATTATCCGGGATTGCAAACACATCTTGGCTTTGATATTCAACAATCACAGGCAACATCAGCCGGTGCTGTCCTATCTTTTACTTTGCAGTCAGAAGATGCACTCCGTCAATTTTTATCAAAAGTTAAATTACCTGTTTTTGCAGTTAGTTTAGGAGCTGTTGAGTCAATTCTTTCCTATCCAGCTAAAATGTCACATGCAGCTTTATCACAAGAAGCTCGTGATGAAAGAGGGATCTCTAATTCATTACTTCGTTTATCAGTCGGCCTTGAAAATGTTAATGATTTAATATCCGATTTTGAAAATGCCCTGTCTTATGTAGAAGAGCCTGTAAATGCATAGAGAAAAAAGAAGATATGAAATTAAATTATCATATCTTCTTTTTATGCTGTCTAACATATTCGTTTTAATGTCTTTTCTTGTTGTTATAGTTCATTTATGTCCGCAAAAGAGACAATTAATTTTTATGAGGATATATGGAACCACAGATTTTTAAAGTTAATAAAAGATGAATTTCAGAATAAATGACTCACAACTTGGTCATTCTAAGATTTATCAGCTACACTCGAATATTTCATAATCACTATAAAGAAGCTGATTATATTTTGCTTCTTTTAACCTGCTTTATATTCTATATATATTATTACAAGTCCTTTGTCATATTATTTAAAAAATTTCGTGCATTAATTTGAAAGAATAAGAAAATCATGATAAAATTGTGTTACAAATATATCTATATTTTTCAATTTTTAGAACACATCGAAATTTCACCCCAAAACGCTATTTTACAAAAATATGCTAATGTATCTATTTTATTTACATCATGGTCTCTTTTCTTACAATCCCTTTACTTTAGGACTTTTTTTCTGCAACAACTGTTTTCTTTTCTTTAATTTTCTGGTATGTATAGTATGGTATAACAGCTCACACGGAGGTGGAAAAGAACATGTTAGAAACCTTTCAAAAAGAATTAGAACTATATGAAAGTAATGCAGAATTGTTGAAAGTACTCGCTCATCCTGTTCGTTTATGTATCGTAAAAGGGTTAATCGAGCGTGGTCCAAGCAACGTTTCTACAATGTACACTGGCTTAAACATGCCACAATCTACAATTTCACAACATTTAGCAAAGCTAAAAAGTGCCAAGATTGTTTCTAGTGAAAGAAAAGGATTAGAAATTTACTACAAAGTAGAAAACGAAACAATCATTCAACTCGTTCGCGTATTATTAGGTTAGGGATTAATAAACAGAAAAAAAGAACGTATTCTATATTTTTCATCTCATATCTTTAATATAAACATATATCATGAGAGGAAATATACAATACTACATAAGTCGTATTAAAAAACAAGACACAGATTATATACTGTGTCTTGTTTTTTATATTGTTACATAGCGACCCAAGTGTAAATGCTGCATATTTTTTGTATGTATAACAACATCAAATATACTCCCCAATCCTCCACTCAAAATCATAGAACGAACTGCTCGATTTTGTTTTTGAGTTTCAGAAAAAGGATTCGTATCTTGATGACTCGCAAGCTGTTCTAATATTCCTGCCGCTAACAAAAACTCAGATTGCTTCTTATGCCATACTGCACGCATTCCTTGCAGACTAAAAATCTCCTTTAGCTCATCCCAATGAATATGAGTAGTAAGATCCATTTCTCCTGGATATGCTAGAGGATTACGTATTAACTTATGCTTATAATATCCACGTAAACTTCCTTCATGATGTGCAGGATGCATCCATTCTTCTTTTGTGTATCCATAATCAACTGTAATACATATACCTTTTTGAAACCATTTCGTAATTCCTTTTATATACTCTTCCATCGCAAGGGGTACTTCAAAACGCTGCCCTTCAGCAATATGAATATTATATTTCAATAAATATCGACCGATCCTTTTCTCTAACGGTCTACATACTTCTGAAAGGTTCCCTTCCTCTGTATACGTAATACGTACTTCATACACTATTCCATTTTTTTTCTCAATTACTTCAACAGGAAATGCATCAAATAACTCATTCGAAAAAAGAATCCCTTCGAATGATTCTCCCATTTCACTATAGGATGTATAATACGACACATTAGAAAATGGGAAAAGATTCTCCTGCTGTAATTTTCTATGAAAAGGGCTCACTTCAATCATGGAATAGTTTAAATTAATAAAGGTTTCTGGAGATAATTGCTTCCATTCTTGTAAAACATCATAGGCAAACTTTCCTGTTCCCCCACCAATCTCACAAATATTCGCAGCAACTTCACCATTTTCAACAAGACGAATAAAAAATTTAGCAAAAGTTTTTGCCGAAACAGAGGATACATTGCTACTTGTAAAAAAATCCCCTTGTCTTCCAATTTTTTTGCGTTCCTTCATATAATAACCATGTTCTTCTGTATACAATACAAGGTTCATATACGTACTATATGAAATTGAATAATCCTTCTCTTTTCCCATCCATTCTCTTAAAATGAGCTCCATCCCCATAATGACTCCTTATTGTAAAAATGGATTATTTTCTTTTTCAAAACCAATACTTGTTTCTGAACCATGTCCACATAGCACTGCTGTTTCATCTGGTAATACAAATAATTTCTCTTCAATACTTCCAATTAATTCAGCGAAGCTCCCACCAGGTAAGTCTGTTCTCCCGATGCTCATTTGGAATAATACATCGCCAGAAAACACGGCATTCGCTTCTTTACAATAATAAGAAATACTTCCTGGAGAATGTCCTGGTGTTTCAAAAATCTCAAAGTTAAATGAACCAATTGTTAATGCCCCCTCCGTATTAATAATATGATCTGCTGGTTTTGCTGTAATACTGCGATTCATCATAAAGATTTGGGATCCATTTACAGTTGCATCTCCTAACCAATCAGCTTCTTCTTTATGTACGTATACAGGAATATGGAAAACGTCTCTCACCGCATCAACAGCACCAATATGATCGAAGTGAGCATGCGTTAATAAAACCGCGAGTGGTTTTAATTGTTCTTCTTGTAAATATGTAACGAGCTTTTCTCCTTCGTGACCAGGATCAAAAATAATACACTCATTTTGATTGTTCGATAAAATATAAGCATTTGTTTGTAATGGGCCTAACGGCATTTTTGTCCATTTCATATAAAAATCCCCTCCAGTTATTAAACTTACTTTTCATGATACACCATTTTTTTCTCTTAGGAAAAGAAAGGATGCTATCTCGACAATCATTTTTAAAACATGTACAATATAAAAGAGGAAATATTCTAAAAACTCATATTAAGGAATGGGTAAACAGAGGAGGATATTGTATGGGCCTTGTTATTATTTTTACGCTTGTCACTCTGTTAGCTGTATTTGCTACGCTTAGAACTCTTCGCGAAAAGAACTTTTTTGCAAGCGGTTTTGCAATTGCAACTGTACTCGTTTTCGGATGGTTTACAATCATGACTGTTCTATATAACGGGTACCCACCAGCAGCTTAATTCATTTACAGTTATACTCTTCATCAAGATTTTACACAAAAAGAGGAAGGGTTTATCCTTCCTCTTTTCATATTTCACTACTTATAACATCTTTGCTTCGTATTTGTGCTTTTTTACAAGCCACGCTCCACCGATAACACCTGCATCATTACCCAGTGTTGCAATTGCTAACTTTGTACTCTTTACAGCACGCGAGAAAGCATATTGCTCGAAATAACGTTGAACTGGTTCTAATAATGCATCTCCAGCTTTAGACATGCCACCGCCAATAACAATTTTCTCCGGGTTCAATGTACTCGAAAGATTTGCTACAGCTAAGCCTAAATAAGAAGCTACTTTTTCTACTACTTCGCCTGCTAGTTCATCACCTTGCCCATGTGCTTCAAATACATCTTTTGATGTAATACGTCCTTCTTCTGCTAACATAGAACGTAAAAGACTCTCTTTATCAGTCTCTTGTATTTTTTGCATAGCAACACGTACAATACCTGTTGCAGATGCTACGGTTTCTAAGCAACCAGACTTCCCGCAATTACATGGGAAAGCATTCTCTGTAACGACTGTAATATGTCCAATCTCACCAGCAGCACCACTTACACCGTGTACAATCTCACCACTGGCGATTACACCACCACCAACACCAGTGCCAAGTGTCATACAAATTAAATCTTTTGCTCCTTCACCAGCACCTTTCCACATTTCACCAAGTGCTGCTAAGTTTGCATCATTATCAATCACAACAGGTAATCCTGTTTCTACTTCTAGTAAACCTTTTAACGGATAGTTTCTCCATCCTAAATTAACCGCTTCATAAATCATTCCAGATGCCACATGCACAGGACCAGGAGCTCCCATACCAATACCAATTAACTTGCTTTTTAATTCGCCTAACTCTTCTAACTTTTTATCAATTGCTTTCGCTACATCAAGTGTAATATGTTTTCCTTGCTCGTTTATATTTGTAGGAATTTCCCACTTATGTATGATTTCACCGTACACGTTAATACATGCTAATTTAATCGTTGTACCACCAAGGTCAACACCAACTAACCATTTCTCTTCCATGTCGCTTACCTACCTTTATCTAATTCTTATTTATCTCTTTTTGAATTTCTTGCTTCAATAAAAATAAAGCTGCTTGATAGTCTTGTGGATCAATTAGCTGTGATTGATTTAATTCACGCAATTCATCTTGCATTAATTGTAAATCTGCAATTCGATCACCCGTATAAATAATCGTACCAAATTTCTTTAGCAATTGCTGAATATCATAAATGGATATCATTTCATCACCCTCTATGCTCACTTACTATAAAAATTATAATAAGAAAACGTTCGCATATTTTATTATAATCAAGAAGAAAAAGTCTCGTCAATTTTTAATTGTCTATACAATCCCATTTATAACCATTGTTCCTTTTTCTGTAATAATTTTTTCTACGTTTTTATCAAATGGCTCTACTGGAATATGTTTTACCATTTGAAAATCATAAACTAATGATAGCGTTTTCCCTTTATAATGCACGAGATAACGATCATAGTAACCACCACCATACCCAATCCGTTCTCCCCGCCTTGTATAAGCTACGCCAGGCACGATAAGAAGGTCAATTTCAGCTACACTCACTTCTTCCGTAAGCGTTGGAATCGGTTCACGTAAATTCATATATACTGTTTCTAATTGATCAAAATTACTAATTCGTCGGAAAGACATTGTCCGTGTCCCTTTATTACACTTCGGAACAACAACTTTCTTTCCTTCTTCCCAAGCTTTTTCAATAATAGGATATGTATTCACTTCACGTTCCATCGAGAGAGTGATTCCAATTGTTTTAGCTTCAATCCACTCTTTTTGTACATACAACAAAACTGCAATTTGCTCTGATAAATTTGTATACTGTTCTTCCGATAAAGAATTCATGTGTTCTATTATTTGTTTACGTAAACGTACTTTCTCTTCTTTCACACATTTTCCTCCCTTACAGTGACACTTTCTTCTACGAAGATAGTGTATCACTTTTAGCACAGGAATCGAATAAAAAAAGAAACAGTAGGAAAATATTCCTACTGTTTACTTTGTTTCACGGTGTAACGTAGACTTCTTGTCACGCTTGCAATACTTTTTAAGCTCAATACGCTCAGCGTTGTTACGTTTATTTTTCTTTGAGATATAGTTACGATCTCCGCATTCTGTACATGCTAGAGTAATATTCACACGCATTCTTATTTCCCTCCAGTCACTAATAACATAAATCAGACTATACTATAATACCACTTTTAAAATGAAAATTCTACACCTTTTGATATTGCCTAATTTTTTCTATAAGACTTTTCATGTTTTCCCTTGCTATCACTGGGTTTCTAGCATGTGAATACACCAAAAACTTTGGTTGTTTTGTGTCAGCAACGATATAAGACCACTCTTTATCGGTATATTTGAACTGTACTCCTTCAACTATATCTTCTTCTTTCCTTTCTATATCAGCCAATAATTTCCTCATCACTTTCCCTTTTTCGTTCCATGAACATACAACTTCATCATAAAGTAAATAAAGCGGAGGTGACTGCTCTACTATGCTGAGAAACGCTTTTCCTTGCAGTGCTATTAACTCAAATAATTTTCCAATTCGATATAAAATATCTTGTTTCCATTTTACTTGAAACGACTTTTTTTCATCATGTATATAAAATAGAAGGTAACATTCTCCTAATTTCAAAGACATCGGATACATATTTCCTTTCGATTCCAGTAATAAATCAGGAAGATTTATTTCTTCAAAATCTGTACCTTGATAAATGTTGCTATGATTATCATACAACTCGAAATAATTTCCTTGCTCAGAAAACATAAGCGCCATATTTGCTTTACTTAATTTCATCAAAGCTTTCACATGATCTTTTTGTTCGCCCGCATAAATCCATGTTACTGTGCACCCAAGCCTTTGAAGGAAGAGCATAAGTAAATGTTGTAACATATCATTTCTCTTATTAATAAGAAGATGAAACTTCTGTTTTTGTATTTGCTCAATATCAATGCGCTCTAATACAGCTTCTATATAATCATTTAAAGAAACGTGGACTGGCGTATTTCGTCCCATTTCTTTCTCACATACGTAATAAAACGACTCGGACATATATACTTGTTCCATCGCTTTCTGCTGCTTATACGTTAACAGCATCCCACCCTTACCATACAACTTTATAACAACCTCTTTTTCATTTTCCACTTGAACAAAAACCCCACCTGCACATTGCAAATTATGAATGCTATACTGAAAAAGTGACTCGTTCATTTCTTTACATTCCATCGTATGAATCCCGATACCATGAATAGCATGTAAGAATACATTTTTATAAGAAGTTGTTTCTATATTTTCTTGACTCCCGATTAATATGCTTTCCCCTTTTCCGAAAAGAGATCCATACGCCATCGCAACTTTCACAATAAATTGAGGAGTAATCTCAACATTTCCCCTCCCTACAATACAGCTTTTTTGTAACCATCCCACGCTCTTTTCACTTTCTTGAACACCAGCCGATCCTACTACCGAATGACTATCAATTTCCTTATAAGGCCATAGTTTTCCTTTTTGCTTAATTACCGTACTCTTCCCTATATGACAATGATCCGCTACAATGCTTTTTTGAAACAGCGTAACGTCATCTTCAACCATTGTATGCTCTCCTATTATCGTTTCTAATAGCTCACAATACTCCCCAATATGAGCATTTGCAAAAATAATGCTTTTTTGAAGATGAGAATAGTTTGAAATCGTACTATTTTTCCCGATAATAGAGTACGGCTCAATTACAGCCCCCGCACCAATTTTTGCTCCTTCTCCAATAAAAGATGGGCCATGAATTTTTGTTCCTTTCCCAATCGTTACCTCTTCTCCCATCCATACCATCGGCAATACTTCAGTATAAGGAATAGGTACTTGCAGTTTTTTCGTTAACAAATCAAATTGTGCTTGTCGGTATTGATCAAATGTACCAATATCTAACCAATAACCTTCTGACAAATATGCAAATAAGGCGTTCTTATTTGTCAATAACGGAAATACATCTTGACTGAAATCAACAAATTTTTGGGGCGGTATGTAAGAAAAGATTTCTGGGTCCATCATATAAATACCTGTGTTCACAACATTAGAGACTACCTCATTCCAGCTTGGTTTTTCTATATACCGTACAATCTCTTGTTCATTGTTCATTACAACTAAACCAAATGAGAGTGGGTTTTCTACTTCCTTCACAAACATTGTTACCATTCTTTTCTTTTGTTCATGAAACGCAATTCCTTCTGATAATTGAAAATCAGTTAATGCATCCCCACTTATCACAACAAATGTTTCATCTAAAAAGTTTTCCGCTTGTTTAATACTCCCTGCTGTTCCAAGCGGAGGAGAGTCTTCATAATAATACAAGTTAACTCCCCATTTACTACCATCACCAAAATACTGCTTAATGGCCGTACTCATATATTGAACGGTAATTGCAATTTCACGAATACCATGCTGACGTAATAATTCAATATTGTATTCCAAAACTGGTTTTTCTAATAATGGCAACATCGGCTTTGGAGTATTACATGTTAATGGTCTAAGGCGTCTTCCTTTTCCTCCAGCTAAAATAACCCCCTTCATATACTTCAGCCTCCACTTATATAATGTTCAGCAATTCCTTATACCATATGTATATTCTTATCCCACATGAACTAGCAGCATAAACGTGATTGTTGCAACAAATCATTACTGAGGAAAAAAACTCTGCTTAAAATTACCTTCTATATACATATACCTTTCAAACCTTACAATAAAGAAAGCGCTTACTATAAACTTGGTAAAATAATACTGAATAGCAACCAACATATATACTAAATTTTCCATTACATTATGATACATCTTATCATCATAAACTAAAGGAAACAACGAGCTTTTTTTGTCATGTTTTGACTAAAAAAAGCAGGTGATTTCTCATCACCTGCTTTGCTCCCTATTCATTCAATAAATAATGCTTTCCTTTTACTAAATAAAATACATTCTCAGCAATATTTGTAATATGATCTGCTACACGCTCAATATATCTCGCCACAAATGATAATTGTGTAATTTGTGTAATGGCTTCTGGCTGTTCCGGAATGGAAGATATAAATTCACGAATCGCCTTCCCATATATTTCATCAACTGAATCATCCATTTCGGCAATTTGTTTAGCAAAAGTTAAATTTTCCTGTTCGTACGCTTCTAATGCTAAATGTAACATCTTATGAGCAATCGCAAACATTTCATCAAGATTTTGCAAACTAACAGCCACTTCTTTTTCCCCAAGACGAATTGTAGATTTCGCAATATTAACAGCATGATCTGCTATACGCTCTAAATCTGTCGCTGTTTTAATTGAAATAAAAATTCTTCGTAAATCACTTGCTACAGGCTGTTGCTTCGTAATAAGCATAAGAGCAAGATCGTTTATTTCCTCTTCTAAATTATCCATGCGGTAATCACCATCAATGATCTCTAACACTTTCTCTACATCTCTTGTATGCAGACCTTCCATCGCAATCAATAAAGCTTCCTTTGCTAATTCGCCGAGCTCAATCACCTTTTGCTGTAACGTTTTTAAATCACATTGAAATTGTTCTCTTACCATCGTTTCTTCCCCCTCAATATTATGTGCCATTATATAAACCTCCTACCTAGCCTCTTATACTTGTAATAAAGTATTAAGATAGGAGAGAAGTATTCCGTCCTTATTAAAATGAGGTAAAAATAAGAAATACCCTCTGTTAAGAGGGCATTTACTCTTATACTTGCAACGATATCAACCGAATCGCCCTGTAATATAATCTTCTGTACGCTTATCTGAAGGTGTTGTAAATAATTTATTTGTATCTGTATATTCCACAACTTCCCCACTTAAGAAGAAAGCAGTTTTGTCTGAAATACGTGCTGCCTGTTGCATGTTATGCGTTACAATTACAATACTAAAGTCTTTCTTTAACTCTTGAATTAATTCTTCTACTTTTAATGTCGAAATTGGATCTAACGCCGATGTTGGTTCATCCATTAAAATAACGTCTGGCTCAATTGCTAAGCAACGTGCAATACATAAGCGTTGTTGCTGCCCACCAGATAAACCGTATGCATTATCGTGCAAACGATCTTTTAACTCATCCCAAATCGCTGCCCCACGTAAACTTTTTTCAACAATTTTGTCCAATGTTTTTTTATCACGAATACCATGAATTTTCGGTCCATATGCTACATTTTCATAAATAGATTTTGGAAATGGATTTGGCTTTTGGAATACCATTCCTACATGTGTGCGTAATTCTTCAACTGGATACGATTTATCAAATATATTACGTTCTCTATATTCAATCACACCTGTAGTTCGAACGATCGGTACTAACTCTACCATACGATTGAGTGTTTTTAAGTACGTTGATTTACCGCAACCACTTGGACCGATAATTGCTGTAACTTCATTCTCATGAATACTTAAGTTAACATCCTTTAAAGCATGGTCTTCTCCATACCATAAGTTTAAGTTTTTCGTATCAAATACTACTTTCTTTGGCGCAATCTCAATCTTCTCTTCATTTTTTACCTGTACATTTACTACTGTTGCTACCATTTGAATTCCCCTTTCATCCACTTCCAACTGATTTTCGATTTCGTAACCATAAGACAAATATATTGATAAAGAGCAACAACCCTAGCAAAACAATCATTCCAGCTGCTGCTACATACTGAAATTCTTCTTGTGGTCTACTCATCCAATTAAAAATTTGAATTGGTAAAACTGTAAATCTATCAAACATACTAAATGGAACATAATTTGCAAATGCTAGTGCTCCGATAACTAACAACGGTGCCGCTTCTCCAATCGCTCTTGATATCGCTAACGTACAACCTGTTATAATGCCAGGGAACGCAGTTGGCAATACAACTTGATACATCGTTTGCCACTTCGTAGCACCTAATCCGTAAGAAGCCTCTAATAATGAACTCGGCACAGATCGAATTGCTTCTTGACTCGCTACAACAACTGTTGGTAGGACGAGTAAACTCATCGTCAATGCCGCTGCAACTATACTTTCTCCTAAATGAAGAGCATATACAAAAATAGTTAAGCCGAGTAATCCAAATACTACGGAAGGTACTCCTGCTAACGTTTGATTATTAATTTCTATTACCTTTTTAAATATAGATTCCTTCGCATATTGCTCTAAATAAAGGGCAGTTCCAACTCCAAATATAAAAGAGACGGGTATAACAATACTCATAAATAATATTGTCCCTGACAAAGCTGCGGCAATCCCAGCTTCTTTCGGATTACGTGAAGCGAAATTTATAAAAAAATCTATCGAAAGATAACTTATACCTTTTTCAAAAATTTGAAAAAGCAAAATAAATAATATGACTATTGAAAACAAAATTGCTATATAAAAAAGAAACTTATAAATTCGATCCTTCAAGAAACGTGATGCCATATTTTCTTCTATTTTTTTATAATCTAACATTCGCATATTATGTCACCCTCCTAAAACGGCGCATAATATACTGCGAAATGATGTTCATTATAAAAGTAAACAGAAATAGCGTTGCACCTACCGCATACATACTATAATAAGTAATCGTTCCATGCGGAGCATCCCCTAAACTCACTTGCACAATATAAGCTGTTAACGTTTGAATCGAGTGTGTCGGATTTAGCGATACATTCGGTGTGGATCCCGCTGCCATAACAACGATCATCGTTTCACCAATTGCTCGAGAAGCGGCCAATATAATCGCTGCCATAATGCCCGTAAAAGCCGATGGAAACACTATTTGTTTTACCATTTCAAAACGAGTTGCTCCCAGTGCTAATGATGCTTCTTTCGTTCCTTTTGCTACAGCTCTCATCGCATCTTCAGAAAGTGATGCAATTGTAGGTATCATCATTAATCCAATAACAATCCCTGGACTAATCGCATTAAAAAACTGTAAATCTGGTATAATCCGTTGTAAAAGTGGTGTGACAACTGTTAATGCAAAAAAACCATATACAATTGTCGGGATACCTGCTAATAATTCTAACATCGGCTTTACTATTCTCCGTGCACCGTTTGAAGCATATTCGCTCAAAAATACGGCACAAGCTAAACCGATAGGAGTTGCTACACTCATAGCAGTTGCCGTTACAAGGACTGTTCCACATATAAGTGGTAATATACCGAATTTCGGATCTTCAAAAAAAGGTAACCACTCTTTCTCTGTCAAAAAGGAATGTAATGATATGTTTTGAAAAAACATAATTGTTTCATTTGCTAACGTAATAATAATTCCAAGTGTCGTCACAATAGAAACGCTAGCAATTATTTTTAGTAATAACGGAACTATTCGATTGATTCGCTGCGTTTTTTTTCTTTTTTTTGTATTTCTTTCAATCAAATATTGTACAGAAAATGTAATTTGACTTTTGTCATTATGAGCCAAAGATGAAAACCCCTTTCCACCCTGACATTACCTTTTTATTTCTGTTAACATTCGCAGCTGTTCATTATATTTTTCTTTTCGTAATTTTACATATCCTACCTCTTCAGCGAGGTTACCAACATGCTTAATCATAAACGCAACATAATTTGCTACATTCATTTTATTTCGGATAGATGCATCATTCACATAAGCAAATAGCGATCTAGATAACGGCTTATACTTACCTGATTGAATAGTCTCTTTCGTCGGAAATACACCGTTCACTTTTATTGCTTTTACCTTATCCCGATTAGCCATATAATAAGCATATCCTACAAAAGCAATAGCATGTTTATCATTCATTACCCCTTGCATAATAACTTGATCATCTTCAGACAAAGAAACTTTTTTTACAAGGCGACTATTTTGTAAGATGATATTTTGAAAATAATCATAAGTACCAGAGTCTACGCCTGGCGCATAAAACTTCACTTGTTCACGTGGCCATGATGAATGAATTTGTGACCATCGCTTCTCTCTTCCATCTTCACTCCATAATAGACGTAGCTCGTCTACTGACATATCGTCTACCCAAGTATTGTGACGATTTACAACAATCGTAAGACCATCGTAAGCAATCTCAAACGGTGTAAACAGAATGGAGTTTTTCTTCATTTCATTTTCTTCCACTTGTTTCATTACTCTCGAAGCATTATTTATATCTACTTCTCCTTTACTGAAACGATTAAATCCTCCTCCTGTTCCAGAAACACTAATGGAAATTTTCACGTTTGGATGCACCTTTGTATATTCCTCCGCTACTGCTTCTATAATAGGAAAAACCGTTGAGGATCCATCAACTCTCACTTCTCCCATCTCATTCACAGCAAATGCAGTAGACATGCCAACAAAAAGGAACCATGTCGATAATATGAAAACTTTAGTCGGTGTACGCATCCATTTCACGTGTTCTTCCTCCTAGAAGTAACCGGAAATAACAGGATTACAGATATAAGAATACTGCTAAACTATTAATTCGGTTTTAATTGTTTGTAAAAGTTTTGTAAAGTTCCACAAGAATCAACATAAGATAAACTTTAGTGAGTGGCGGGCTGTTCATTCCCACTGACGATTAACCCATAAAACCGTTATCCTCCTATCACACAATATAAAAGTATCATTTGTGAGACCTCATGCTTTTTTCAATATTGTATGCCTGTCCACATTTATTAAAACGTATGCATAAACCATAAAAAAAAGCACACTATCTTTTTCAGATAGTGTGCTTTTTTTACAACTTATTTATTCATTATCTTGATTTTCATTTTTATTTTCATCTTTTGGAACTTCACCATTTATTTCTTGGTTTTTCAAATCAAAATAAGCGTCCATAATATCACGACTAATATATCCATTAATACCTGATTTATCACTTACCCAAGGTACAACTACAGAGAATGCTACTTCTGGATCATCAGCTGGCGCATAACCTACTAATGTTAAGTTATATGTTTCAACACGCTCACCGTTTGCCTTTTTACCAATCTCTTTATCTCCGCCATACACAGTTTGCGCTGTACCTGTTTTACCAGCAGCTGTATATTTTGCAGTCGAAAAATAACTTAAAGCCGTACCCCCCGGACTGTTAAACACTTGCTTAAACCCTTCTTGTACGCGTTTAATTTGTGATTCAGGCATATCAATGCGATTTAATACTTTCGATTCCATAGATTGCACAACTTTTCCAACTTCTTCTGGTTTCGCCGCTGGTTGACGAATTTCCTTTACAATTTGCGGCTGCATACGATATCCACCATTGGCAATTGTCGAAACATACTGTGCTAATTGAAGCGGTGTATACGTATCATACTGTCCAATTGCTAAATCTAATAAGAAACCTGGCTGATTTCCTCTACCTATTTGACCAGCAGATTCATTCGGTAAATCAATTCCTGTTTTTACACCAAGTCCAAACTGTCCGAAATAATAACGCATCGTATCAAATGCTTTTTGCGGTATATCTAACGTACCACCTCTCACATATTGAACACCTGCGATATTCATCGCTGTTTTAAACATATATACGTTAGAAGACATTTTTAATGCTGTCAGATCATTAATATAGCCCATTGTTTTCCAGGATGACTTCAGTGGTGTACCTTTTAATTTAATCGGTTCATCTAGCTGCACCGATCCCGGTTGAATCGCGCCTGTTTGATATCCTGTAAGTACTGTCGCACCTTTTACAGCCGATCCCATCGGATAAGAACTTGTCATCGTTCCTAATGCGAAATCTTGTACTTTCGTTTCACCATTTTCATTCACTAATTGTTTTCCAGCCATCGATAACACTTCACCATTTTTGGGGTTCATCATAACGACAAAAGCTCGATCTAACAAAGGCTGTGATCCCTTAAATTGCTTCAAATATTTTGTAATAATTTCTTCTACACGCTTTTGTAATTCCATATCAATTGTTAAGTTTAGGTCATTACCTCGTTGTCCTTGCGATACATTAATCGTTTCTAAAATATTACCATTTTTATCTGTAATATTCTTCACTTCTGCTTTCGTACCGTGCAGGCTATCTTCATATTGCTGTTCAAGATAACTTTTTCCTACTCTATCATTTCGATTATAATCGCGAACAAGATAGTAATCTAGTCTTTCTCTCGGTAAACCTTCATCAGACGTCGACACCCCGCCAAGAACACTTCGGAATAAATCATCATACGTATATTTTCGATCCCAATCAACATTCGTATCTACACCTGGTAATGTTGCTAGATTCTCACTAATAATCGCATATTCTTCTTCTGTAGCATCTTTTTTAATAACTTGAGGTGTCATTGCATATCCGCCGTCCATCTTGCTTTTAATCGCTAGTATTTCTAAATCTTTTGCGGATAATTGATTTATCTCTTCCTCCGTCACACGACTTCGTTGACGCTCGTCTAATTGTTTATCATCAATTTTTTTATCTTTCAATTCTTGACGATCTTTATTCGTAATTTTTTCTTTCGCTTCCTCTTTATGCATAGCAAGCCAATAATCTTTTTTATCACGATCTGTTAATTTATCTGTCGGTACGTCAATCAAATCTGCTAGTTTTTTCGCTGTTTCTAAGCGATCCTCTGCAGTTGATCCTTTCATTTTTGTAAATGTAATGGTACGAACAGCTGTATTATCTACTACAGGTCGCCCATAACGGTCAAATATTTTCCCACGCGGTACGGGATTACTTATCGTTGAATTTTCTTTCTTTTCCACTTCATTCTTATATTCCTCACCGCGAACAATTTGTACATATCCGAGCCTTACAATAACCGCGGAGAACATTAAAAACACGCAAAAAAACAGCACGTTTAACCGAAAAGGAACGTGGGTTTTTTTCTTTTTTTGCTTCTGCTTCTTACTCATACAAACCCCCCTCTACCAACAGCTATGGAATGTGAAAGGGACACCTTCATACAGGTGTCCTCACTGCTGTCTTACATCTTTTTCTATTCTAGCATAAAATAAACGAGAAGTTAACCTTCTGGTTCAGTTTGATTCTGTGTAGTTCCTTGCGCTACAACACTTGTTTTCCCTGCATTTCCCTCATCATATTTGACATTTTTAACCGCAAAATAAATAAGAAAATGTCCTGCACCTAAAATACATAGTAAGTAAGGTAAACTTTTTTCAGGATGAAAAAAGAGTACAGCACCTAAAAAACTTAAAATGGAACAGATTCTCCCGGCATTTAACCATAACTCCCGGACTACTACATACTCCACACGCCATTCCCTCGCATTTTTCGCTCTACCAATTACGTCATATGTCATTGACCCGTATGGCACAAGTAAAATAGGGTATGCAATCGCGATACATGCTGCATAAATAAGTAATTTTGCGTATGTAACATTGAAAATAACTAAAAATACGACCGCATATAAAATAATGCCTCCAAGCAAAATCGCTTTTTTTCGCCACTCTTTCTTTAACATACGAGCGACTAAGTAGTAACATACAAAGGATACAGCAGAGTTCACCAAACTATATTTTCCTAGTGCAAACTCACTATTAGTTGCTAAATAAACATATACTGAAACAACAAAAACAAACGTTCCTTCTCTCAATCCTTGGAAAAAATGGGCTCGTGTAATTCTCCCCCAATTTTTATCAACCCGTCGCCCTTTCCATACTTGCACGATTTCATAACGCCCTTCACATTCTCTCTTAGATAAAAAGAAGCTTAAAACGACAGCAATTGCAAATAGCACTAATGAAAGAAAAAATATGACAGTATAACCACTCCATTTTTCCATGCGTGAAATTGTGTATCCTGCTGCTATTGGTCCAATCATTCCAGAGAAAGATGTAAGAAGTCCAAGAAACCCGTTAAAGAAATCTCTTGTTTCTGGTTCTGTAATCTCAAATGTCAATAAGTTAAACGCAAGCCAGTAAAAACCATATCCGACCCCTAAAAGAGCCCCCATTAATAAAATATAGTGAGAAGCACTTTTCCCCGTTACTAAAACAACGATAAAAAAAATTGCGAGTGTTCCTACGCCTATTCGTAACAAAATCGAGCGATCAATGCGTTTCGCTAATTTCCCCCCTACAAGAAATGTGAGAGGCTGTAATACAGCACTGGCCAAATTATACAAGCCAAGATTCACATAATTTTGTGTTTGTTTCCATAAGTAAATGTTAACAAACGTATTCGATAAAGAAATTGCGAGCGTGTACAAACCTCCTATAAGGAGCAATAACACTAAATCCCGATTCACTTCAACGTCACCAATTATATGTTTCCACTTCATACACAACTCTCCTTTACTTCATGTTCTAGTCTTCCAAAGACAAGCCCAATTATGTAAAAGGAAAGCATAGAAAAAAGCTAGGAGCGTTTGAACTGCACCCCAATTGTTAGACACAGTCTAACAATTGGAGGTGCAGTTTTTTTATGACAAAATTTACGAAAGATTCAAAGTTAACACTCGT
>NUMR01000113.1 GCA_002578045.1 Bacillus cereus | reverse complement strand
TCATTTCCCGTACCTCACTTGTATCATTGTTTCCATTATAACGAGGAATAGGTGTGAAAATACACAAAAACCCCGAATCATGGACTTTTTTTAGTGTCCACGATTCGGGGTACAGTTCATATTGGCGACTTCAATCTTTTTATAAGATAAATATGCTAATACATTTTTACTTGAATCATATTTCGGATTGTTTCCTTTTCTCGGTTCTCTCATATGTGTTTTTTCAAAACCAGGAATGTCCGGCATTTTCTCCATAAATTCAAGCATTTCTTCCTCCGTTCCTTCAATACGTACACGAATCATTATAACTATTCCTCAATTCTCATTTTCTCTGTACTAAGTATATCGTACTTCGGAAAGACTGCAACATATTTATCTTTTTAACGTTGTACTTTTTTTACATATAAACATAGCCATTTCAGTATAGAATGACTCTACTTTATTATTTTCAAACTGAATATTAAAATATTCCTTCATTTCGTTTGGTGCTTTCATCATACATTCTGTTAATTTTTCACGCTTTTGTATAGGAACTTCCATCATATCGCACCACCAGTCGAAATCGAACTTTTTCCCAAAAGTAAAACATGACTGTATTTGCAAACCATTCTTTTCTAATAAAGTAATCCATTCTGTTTTTTTCAAAGCTCTTTCATGACTCGGATCTCGCTTTTTTTCTATAAAATTATAAAATGTATCATATTCATTATTTTCTGGCGAAACATTATCTATTAAAATAAATAATCCACTATCTTCTAACGTGCGATTTACTTCATAAATAAATTGTGTAGGATTCGTAAAATGATGTGCTGCAATCCGGCATGTAATCGTATCAAATGCTTTATCAGCAAATGGTAACTTTTCAGCGTTTCCAACGACAAAAGATACATTTTCATGCCCGTTACTTATAATAAACTTCTTAGCATTCTCTAACATTTTATCTGTTAAATCTAAAGCAACTACTTCTTTAAATAATGGAGCTAATAAATTCGCAACATGTCCGCCACCGGTAGCAATATCAAGAAGACGATTATTATGACGAGACTCAACTTGTTGAACTACATATTGTAAATCCAGTCCTTTTGCGTGAATTTTACTTTTCACATATTTTTCTGCATTACTACCAAATTGATGCTTTACAAGCTCTTCTTTACTCATGTTATCATCTTCTTTCTATTATTATTTACATATACGAGTCATTTAATTAATTAGTTCTCTTTACATATTTTCAATCCCTCTTTTAGATGTATTATATATTATTCTTCGTGTAACAGAGAAATAAAAAAACTGCAAGAACGAATGAGGCCACTTAAAAAATCCACTTCATAAGAAAAAGGAACCCATCACTTACCGTATACAGATGATGGGTTCCTTGTTTTTTCAACATATTGATAAAATGTGTGTTATTTTTTAAAACAATCACTTTTTCAGTGCCCTCGAACGAATCCCACAGTCTTTTTAAGTATTTTAACGGATTCCCCGAAAGAATTCTCCTTCCTCAAGCGTGCGAAGGGCGTAGCCCAACGGTAGGTGGGAGATGCATTTCGGTTTGGCATAGCCAAAAACTTTTGATAAACTAGCTATATGAAGCTCTTTGATAACTTGATATACGAGGTTGCAGGAAGAAAATAGAGTGCGAAAACCAAGCCATTCGGTTCCTGCGTAAAATATCAACCGTACCAAAAGAGCGTCCAAGCGTTGAACATCTAGGGGCGGAACACCCCAAAGTAACGCTTAGGGAGACGAAAGGTTGCTTTCGTCGTGGAACTGAGAAGCTCCCACTTCAAGCTTTGCTAAGTGGCGAGTAGTTCACAATCTGCTTTTTCATTTAAATCTTTTTATAATGTTTCTTTTTCCTCTTTTTCATTTCCAGAAACTAAGTTACCAATAGCATCCGCCGTTACTTCAACTACAAATTCACAAATCCCTTCTACAACTTCTCCAATTACTTCATCCATCTTTCTACCTCCTTATTTTATAGAACCTATTTGTAGTATAGAAGAAATCGGTTAATGTAAACTATCGGAAAAGGTGACATAAACCTTACAAATTTGTAAGTTCTTTCACGTTTTTTACTTATCCTCTTTGAAACTCCAAGTATTTTTAACAGGCATATAGGCCATCATAATATGAGGGAAGCAATAATCTTGTTAGAGGAGGCGTTTAAAATATACTATGTAAAGTTAATTAAAGGTCAATCATTCTATGCTTTTGATCGTCGTTTTTTAGTATCTCAAGAGGAAGAAGTTTCGGAAAAAACGTATAATTACTTACGCCGAAATGAATTCTTCGAAGTACGTAAAGAAGAATTTTCTGCCTAAAGTATTAAAAGCATCAAGAAGTATTTCGTATAACTATGATATATTCTTGATGCTTTTATATGATCTCCCTTTTTCAACAATCGTTTTCAATTCCCTTAAAATATTCTAGTATTTATCCAATCTAATTCATCGCTGCCTTCATATTTTAGTATATGGGGAGGGCAACAACAGTTAGTCTATATTTATAAAGATCTGTAATTAACAATAAAATATTTATATATGAAAAATTATTGATATGGTAAAGTAGTTTCGTAAGGTGAAAAACATGAAACTATATTCGATTGGTGATTTTGCAGAAAAGATAGTCATTCTATACAAGGATAGATTGATTAGATTTGGATATGAACTAATCGAAAATCTATGTGATAAGTATGGTACAACGATTAAAGTCATAGATAACACAGAGAAAACTGAGGAACAAGAATTAGTTGAAGATTTCATTCAGATTGTCACAGTATTTAGTTGCCATCTTCAAGGGAAAAGGGCGAATAAAGCTAAGAAGATGATTAAAGAGTTGATGGAAAATGATACTTGCGAAGAAAGTGAGAATCAAGCCGAATAAAGTGAAACTTTAATCAGTGGGGATTTTGTCCATCCCCCACTGATTATGAGCCCACACGGCTTTTACGGGCAGTTATCTCCCACCTAACTTCCTCGCATTCGCCGAATTTTGAGGTGGAAGACTTACTGCCCACAAATAGCGGGATAAAATTCCTTATATAGGCTGTTAAAATGGAATTAAGATGGAACTAACTATCATAAAGATAACTCTTACAAAAAAGAATGGGTTGTTACTGTTCGGTAAATAAAACCTAAACATGTATGTATAATAGTATAAAAAGGAGCAAGTTCACATATGGAGAGTTTGCTCCTTTTTACCATAAAATCATAAGAAGAATGGTATGAAAAAATAGCTTCTGTTGCAAAGTTTTTTTACAGGTAGAAAGTTATGGTAAATACAGTTAAATCATATACAATTGTAAGTAATTTCTATAATTCATTGTACGTTGAAAAAGCAAAGCTTACAACAGAACGTTAATAGTCTAAAATGTTTTTTATCGACCACTAATTTCGCCATTCGTTTGAATTACATGTTTATACCAATGAAACGAATCTTTTTTGTATCGTTTCATTGATCCATTACCTTCATTATCACGATCAACATAAATCATTCCATAGCGTTTTTTCATTTCGCCTGTAGTAAATGATACAATATCTATAATTCCCCAAGGTGTATAACCAATTAAATCTACACCATCATAGGTTACTGCTTTTTTTAATGCTTTAATATGTGATTTTAAATATTCTATTCTTTTTTGGTCATGGACTGTCCCATCTTTTTCTAGAATATCCGCATCACCCAATCCATTCTCTACGATAAATAATGGAATTTGATATCTATCATACAATCGATTTAATGCATATCTTAATCCAGTTGGATCAATTGCCCATCCCCAATCAGTAGATTTAATATATGGATTTTCCACACTTTTAGCTAAACCACCGTTTACAATATCTTTTGCACTACTAATTTCTGCATCATTTTTTACTGTCGTAGACATATAATAACTAAATCCTAGGTAATCTACTGTACCATTTTTTAATATCTCTTCATCACCTTCTTCGAAATTGATAACATACCCTTCCCTTTCAAATTCTTTCAACGCATATTTAGGATAGTAACCACGAATTTGTACATCTGGGAAAAAGTATTTTAGTCTTAGTGATTCTTCGGCTAACATAACATCTTCCGGATTTGATGAATAAGGATAAATAGGTATATACGAAATCATTGCTCCAATTTGGAAATCAGCATTAATTTCTTTTCCTTTTGCTACAGCTAATGCACTTGCAATTAATTCATGATGTCCCACTTGATACATTACCTCTTTAGCATTTTCTCCTTCTTTCACAACCACTCCTGAGTTTGTCCATAAAAATAGAGGATTATTTACATCCATTTGATTATTGATTTCATTAAAAGTCATCCAGTATTTCACTTTATTTTTATATCGCTTAAAACAAACCTCAGCAAATTTTACAAAGAAGTCTATTACTTTTCGGTTTCTAAATCCACCATATTCTTTGGCTAGATGCAACGGCATTTCAAAATGAGATAATGTGATAACAGGCTCAATACCATATTTTAGTAATTCATCAAATACATTATCATAAAATTGTAGCCCTTCCTCGTTAGGCTCTGTTTCATCACCATTTGGAAAAATTCTGCTCCATCCGATAGAAGTCCTTAAGCACTTTAATCCCATTTCACCAAATAAAGCGATATCTTCTTTATATCTATGATAAAAATCAATTGCTTCATGGTTAGGATAAAACGTATTAGGTTCAACTGTATCTGTTATTTGTCTTGGTACGCCATGTTCACCGGCAGTTAGTACATCAACGACACTAGGTCCTTTATTCCCTTGATTCCATCCACCTTCGAATTGGTGGGCAGCTAAAGCTCCGCCCCATAAGAATTTTTTCGGCATTGTTTTCATTGTTTATTTCTCCTTATTTCACTACTGTAAATAATTTCTGGTGTAGTGTAGTTTCAGAAATATCTTCAATAATAATTTCTTTATAAGTATTTGAATTTGTTATGATAATAGGTGTAATTGTTTTTAACCCCTGTGTTTGAATTAATTCTTTATCAAACTCAATTAATAAATCACCTTTTTTGATTTTACTACCATCTTCTACATGTATAGTGAAAGGTTTTCCCGCTAATTTAACTGTATCTAAACCAATATGTACAAGCAATTCAATACCAGTTTTTGAGCGTAACCCAATCGCATGTTTAGTAGGTGCAGTCATGACAACTACTCCATCAAATGGAGCATATAATTTATGATTTGACGGCTCTATAGCTAAACCTGTCCCCATAGCACCTGAGCTAAATACTTCATCAGGTACTTTTGAAAGTGGGATAACATTACCACTAAATGGAGCACCGATTGTTTCTTCATTATTTTGTTGGAGGTTTATCTCGTCTGCTTGCTTTTCTGTTAAGTTTTCACTTTCTACTTTTTCTCCTGTATCTTCACCGAATCCAAATATTTGAACTAAAATAATAGGTAAAATAATCGCAATCCCAGAACCCAATAAAATTCCCCAGATAGACATTGGGTAGTCAGCATTTATACCATTCACAATCGTTAATGGACCTGGTAACCCCGCGTATGCAAAGTAGTATGGATTAAAAAAGCTAGCTGTAATGGCACCTATAGCGCCTGAAATACATCCGAATATAAATGGCTTTTTAAACCTTAAATTCACGCCATAAATAGATGGTTCTGTAATACCAAAAAGGCCAGTAATACCAGCTGAAACTCCGACTTTGCGTATTTCTTGACTTTTCGTTTTTAAAACAACACCCAGTACTGCACCAACTTGCGCAATTACTGCAATTGTTTGATAGGCTTGGAATGAATCTCTACCATACAAATCAAAATTTGCTAACACCATAGGAGTAGTCCCCCAATGAATACCGAAAATTACTATTACTTGCCAGAATCCTCCTATAATAGCTCCAGCTAATGCAGGTGCATTTTCCGCTAAGAAATTATAACCATTTGCAATCCCTGTTGCTCCCATTGATGTAAGAGGCCCAAGAAGCAACAATGTAAACGGAATCATTATTACCATGCATAAAAACGGTACAAATAACGGCTTAATTACCTCATTGATTCGCTTATTTAAAAATCTTTCAAGATAGGACAAAGCCCACACTAAAAATAGTGGTGGTAACACTGAAGATGTATACACTGTTTCAGTTAAAGAAATACCTAAAAAAGTAATACCATGCCCTTTTGCAATTTGCGCCGCCATTTCTGTCCATGTGGGACTTACTAATGCAGCACAACACGCCACTGCTATGTACATGTTTGTTTTAAAGTGCTTTGATGCTGTTATTGCGATAAAAATCGGTAAAAAAGTAAATGGGGCCCAAGAAATAAAGTTTAGAACTTGATAAGTTCCAGTTTCTACAAAGCTATCAAAGAGTAATTTTATTACTATGAGTAAACCTTGTAAAATACCAGCTGCGGCTAAAATATAAACAAATGGGGCAAAAACCGCTGACATAGTTGCAATTATACGGTTTAACACTGTTCCTTTTTCTTCTTTTGTTTCACTAGTAATATCGGTGTTTATTAAACTTGTGAATTCTTCATAGACTTCTCCTACGTGTTGCCCAATAACAACTTGAAATTGCCCACCATTTTCTACAGCCGTAATAATGCCAGGTAAACTTGCAACTTTTTCTTTGGCTTTTGGATTAGATCGCTTAAGTACCAACCTAAGTCTTGTAGCACATCGTGTAACATTAATAACATTTGTTTCTCCACCGACAGCTTCTAAAATATCCTTTGCAAGTTTAGGATAATTTTTAATTTTTTTTGACAATCTAATTCCCTCCTTTTACTTTTATACACACCTATTATAATTGTACCGATACAATTAATCAATAACCTAACAAATACATTAGATGTTCTATTGATAGTTTTATGCTATATTTGATATTAAACAAAATAAATAATTTAATGAGGTATGTATATGTTAAAATACCAAACGATTGCAAATGCAATTGAAAAATACATTGAGGATAACCAGCTTCAACAAGGAAGTAAATTACCAAATTTAGAAACGTTAATGAATCAATTTGGAGTAAGCAAAAGTACTATTACTAAATCTTTAGACCTTTTAGAGAGAAAGGGTGTAGTGTTTCAAGTTCGAGGAAGCGGGATATTTGTTAGAAGGCATAAAAGAAAAGGCTATATTAGTTTACTTTCTAATCAAGGATTTAAAAAAGATCTTGAGGATTGTAATATCACTGCAAAAGCAGTTGAATTAGAAGTAAAAAAACCAACACCAGAAGTGGCAAAGAATTTAAATATGAATCTAGATGATAATATTTATTATGTAAAAAGGATTCGGTACATTAACCAAAAACCGTTGTGTTTAGAGGAATCATATTACAATAAATCTATAATAATGTATTTAAATAAAGAGATTGTAACTGAATCTATATTTAATTATATTACGGAAGGATTAGGCTTAAGAATTGGCTTTTCAGATTCCTATCTTCATGTAGGAAAATTAAATGAAGAAGAGGCCGGATATTTGAATTTGGAGAATGGATCACCTAAGCTTTGTGTTGAAAGCATTTTTCATTTAACAAATGGTCAGCCATTTAATTTTTCAAAAGTTACTTATAACTACGAGCAATCACAATTCTTTATACAAACAAATAGTCATTTTTTATAAAAGCAAAAACAGGTGTTGCTAAATTGAATCACCATATCATTTCGAGAATATTGCACGCTAAAGAAGATTTATATAAAGGATCGTTTGTAAATAACTCTAGCGTATATCACATTGATTATGGTAACTCCTTCACATCGGATCAATCCTTAAAAGTTATCGATAATAAATTAAATGTATACTTTATAAACGCTGAGAAGATGTGTACATATAAAAGAACAAGTAATTAACTATAGAAATTCTACAAAACCGCAAAACGTATTTTTTGCGGTTTTCCACTTTAGATGTCTTCCTAAAAGTATGTACTCTTTTAAATCCTTTAATTATTATATAAGATTAAATAAGAAATCTTTTTTATTGCGAGGTGCTTCTTTTGAGAAGCTTAAGTTTTTTAATTATCTCAACAGTTTGTTCTGTAATCCTTATTCTATGGAATGCTATTTCATTCTATGAAAAATTCACTACAGGGAATTCATACTATTGGATTAGCGGCATACTTGGTGTGATATTCGTATTTTTTTTAATTCAAAACATCCGAGATATTCTAAACAAGAATTATAAAACATCCTAACAGTTATGAAAAATATATAATAGACTTCTAAATTAACTTATTTATCATTTTCACACCACTTTCTTAATAAATCGAAAGAATAACTGCCTTGTGAAGTATGAATTTAATCCAAAATAGACCAAACCTCCCTCCGAATTTGTCAATCGTTTTAAATCTCATAAAAAAATGATAAAATATAAACATGTGTTTTCAGAGTTATTTAAAACGCAGAAAGAAAACACAGTTTTTAGGAGGGGTTTTGATGACATACACGTTAGCAACTAGAATGAATGCATTTCAATCTTCTATCTTTAGTGAATTAGCAGCTTATAAAAAAGAGAAAATTGCAGCAGGTCACAAAATGATTGACTTAAGTATCGGAAATCCCGATATGCCCCCTGCTAATTTCGTAAGAGAAGCAATGGTACATACAGCGAGTGAAAAAGAAAGTTACGGATATACATTAACAGGGATTCAAGAATTTCACGAAGCTGTAACTGAATATTACAATAATACTCATAACGTTATATTAAATCCTGAAAAAGAAGTTTTATTATTAATGGGTTCACAAGATGGACTCGTTCATTTACCTATGGTTTATGCAAACCCAAGAGACATAATACTAGTTCCTGACCCAGGATATACAGCTTATGAAACTGGTATTCAAATGGCCGGTGCTACACCTTACTACATGCCTTTAAAGAAGGAAAATGATTTCTTACCTAACTTACAAGATATCCCTGAAGAAATTGCTAAGAAAGCAAAAATGATAATTTTAAACTTTCCAGGGAATCCAGTTCCAACAATGGCTCATGAAGATTTCTTTAAAGAGGTAATCACATTCGCGAAAAATCATAATATTATCGTTGTACATGATTTTGCTTATGCTGAGTTTTATTTCGATGGTAATAAACCAATTAGCTTCCTCTCTGTACCTGGTGCAAAAGAAGTTGGCGTTGAAATTAACTCTTTATCTAAAAGTTATAGTTTAGCAGGTAGCCGTATTGGTTATATGATTGGTAATGAAGAGATAGTCGGAGCACTTACACAATTTAAATCTAATACAGATTACGGAGTATTTTTACCAATTCAAAAAGCAGCATCTGCTGCACTAAGAAATGGTGCTGCTTTTTGTGAGAAAAACCGCGGTATTTATCAAGAACGTAGAGATACTTTAGTCGATGGGTTCCGAACATTTGGCTGGAATGTCGATAAACCAGCTGGCAGCATGTTCGTCTGGGCTGAAATTCCAAAAGGCTGGACTTCTATAGAATTCGCTTATGCATTAATGGATCGTGCAAATGTCGTTGTTACGCCAGGTCATGCATTTGGGCCTCACGGAGAAGGCTTTGTACGTATTGCACTCGTTCAAGATAAAGAAGTGTTACTACAAGTTGTAGAAAACATTAGAAATAGTGGTATTTTTTCTCTTGAAAAAGTAAATGAATTAGTTAAAAATTAATGATAACTCCCCTGCTTAACCGTAGCAGGGGTATTATTTGCTGGAGGTACTTTCATATGCATATTAAAGACACCCTTCCCCATCGTTATCCATTTTTAATGATTGATAAAGTAACAAATGTAAAACAAGGTGAATCCGTTACAGGATATAAACTCATTACAAATAACGAATGGTTTATAAATGATAGTCAAAAACATATGCCTCATATGTTAATTGTAGAAGTACTTGCTCAGCTTAGCGCATTTGTACATACGAGTGACTCTGAAGGATTAGGCTTTCTCTCCTCCTTAGATGGAGTTGCATTCCACGGAAAAGCATATCCCGGTGATAAAGTTGATTTGCATTATGAGCTATCTCGCAATCGCCGAGGTTTTATTCTAGGTAAAGGCGCCGCAACTGTTAATAATCAGCCGGTTGTAACGATAGAAAAACTATTAATATATCAAGCTGAATAAAGAAGATGTAATTGGACTGGGGCTCTATCTCCTAAAAATTCGTTTCACCAATATGAACAGAGTAAATAAACTACTTGGTTAGGGGCAGGGAAATGGAAAGTACTATCGGTATTGATGCTGGAGGAACATTAACGAAAATTGCTTATTTGAACGAAAAAAAGCAATTAGCTTTTAAAAAATATTATTCAAATGAACAAGATAAAATAATAGATTGGCTTAAGAAAAGTACTAGTAAAAAGCAAATATGTATTACAGGTGGGAAAGCAAAAGAATTACAGCAACTACTTTCAAACTCATATAAAATAGTGGAACTAAATGAATTTGAAGCTACTCTTATAGGTGTCCGATACATTTTAAAAGAAGAGAAATATGATATAAACAACTTTATTTTAACAAATATCGGTACAGGTACTTCTATTCATTACGTTTATAATGACAAATATATTCGCGCTGGTGGAACTGGTGTTGGCGGTGGTACTATTATGGGACTTTCAAAATTGTTAACAAATATAGATCATTTTGAAGATGTGGTTCCTTTAACAAAAGTAGGTTCTAGAAAAGAACTAGATATTACGGTTGGAGATATTTATGGCGATATTCTCTCCCCTATTGATAATAGTTTAACTGCAAGCAATTTTGGTAAGGCCGCTATTACAGACTCAAATTATAATAACTCAGATATACTTGCTACTGTACAAGGACTTGTCGGTGAAGTCGTTACTGCATTAAGTCTTCAATTCGCCGAAACAAAAAACATTGACCATATTATTTATATTGGTTCGACTCTATGTAATAACGTACACCTTCAAAATATTATTAGTAGCTACACAAAATATCAAAATAAAACACCTATTTTTTTACGAGATGGTGGTAATAGTGGTGCGATTGGTGCTTTACTTCATGTTACGAAATCATAACCACCCTTCCAAAGGGTGGTTTGCACAAAGGCTATAAGCCTATACTACCGGCCAGCGTCTAAAGGCGCTGGCTTTCATATACATTCAAGCCTCTATTGCCTTTGCCACTTTTGCCACCCTTGAAGGGATATTCGTATGACGTGCTACCCTTCGAAAGGGTTTTTATATTCTTTTACACTTAATTTATCTAATGCTATATCGTGTTTCTCTTGGTCTTGAATATATTTTTTTATTGTCGCTTCATTCAATCCCACTGTACTCACATAATATCCTTCTGCCCCAAAATGTCTATTTCCAAATTTATATTTTACATTTGCATGTTTATCAAACATCATACGTGCACTCTTTCCTTTTAGATATCCCATAAAACTTGAAACAGATAGCTTTGGTGGAATACTCACCAGCATATGCACATGATCTGGCATCAAATGACCCTCTATAATTTCTACGCCTTTGTATTTACATAGCGTTCTTAAAATGTCTCCAACACTCTTTCTATATTGATTGTAAATTATTTTTCGTCTATACTTTGGAGTGAAGACAATATGGTACTTACACATCCATTTTGTGTGTGCCAAACTATTTGCTTTATTAGCCAAAATACTCACTTTCCTTTCTTATTGTAGAGGCTTGAACAATCTCTATTATAAAACTGAAAGTGAGTTTTTTTGTATAACATTTTATTACCCACCCGCATAGCGGGGGTTTTATGTTTCGCCTCCCTCAGGCTCAACTGACTAAAGTCCATAATAAAAAACTTCTCAAATGAGAAGTTTTCATATAGCATGATTATTATTTTCCCGCCAAACTTTTCTAAATTTTATATAACAAGCAATTCTCCACGGGATAATATACGATACTGCAACGACGTAAAATAATAAACCAATCGGTTGTTGATCTAAGTTAACAATATATTGCCTTGAACCGTATCTTAAAACAACAAGTGCAATAAAAGTAATTAAAAAAGCTGCACTTTTTTTCGTATAAATATTTCCATCATCTCTTCGCTCATAATTTGTTAGAATTATAAGTGGTACCGCGAAAATTATCCCAATTAGTATTGCTACGATTACTTGTAATATAGCTGGATGTACGGGTCCAAAAAACCATATTATCCCTGGTGTTAAAAACAGTAATGGCCACAAAATACGTTTTCCCGTTCCCTTTATCGGCTTATACATAGAGCGGTAACGACGCCAAAATATTAGCAGTGCAACACATAAAAAGACAGTTATTAGTGAAGATGTGTCTCCCATTTGATTTTCCTTCTCTCCCAAAATATATACGTAATTACTCTTTAAATCGTTTGCTCAAATGATACTTTTCGAATGAATATACCGCTAGTCACGATATAGAAGATAGTTAATCCAATTGAAATGACAGTAAAATATGGGAAATCTATTAAAGATAGATTAGATGTAGAATTTAAACCCTGTATTCCTACTTCTGTATAAAGCACACTATTTAATGATATAAAAAGTGTTCCGCCTATCATAAGACCAATCCAATTAAACCGTTTCTTAATTACTACTGCTACTTGAAAGAAAGTTGCTATTGTAACATACAATAATAGTTGTACAATAAACTGTTTTACTGAGTGTTCTCCTAAACTAGTATTTACTATACTATATACTATACTATACAATGTATTTTGTAAAAGAATTACTTGGAGGAATGAGAAAACCGCAGCTTGTAATATAATATAGCAAACTGCTCCAATGAAAAACTGTAATCTCGTTACTCCAAATGAAACTGCTAAACGAAACACATCATCCTGTATAATGAAGGTACTTACTACTATAAAAAATATAATTACAATCGAAGGATTATTTAAAATATGTTGTAAGAATCCTTCTTTTATTCCTTTTAAATCCATTGCACTTGTTATTCCTTTTATAAGTAATGCTGCAATCCAAAATATAATAAATGCCTTATAATGAAAGTTTATATGTAACTTTAACTGCTTCATTAACATCATCATTTCACTTCACCACCAGTTATGTGAATAAATAATTTTTGTAATGTAATTCTATCAACTACTAATCCTTCTTTTTCAAGAGAGTAATACTCTTCATTAGAAAGTTCTTCCCATATAACAGTAATGCTTTTATTTCCATAAACTTCTCGATTTATAACTTTTTTATTAATCGAAAACTGATCCACTTTATCTTTTTGCCCTGAAATAATATGACCTTGTTGTAATAAATTTTCCACTGATGATTGAACAACTATTCTTCCTTCTTTTATAATGACTACATCTTCAATAACATGGGTTACTTCTTCTACTAAATGTGTCGATAATATAATTGTTCGGGGATACTCACCGTAATCTTCTAATAGTAAACTATAAAATAACTCGCGATGTGCTGCGTCTAAACCTGTAGTTGGTTCATCAAAAATAGTAATTGGTGCCCTACTTGCTAGTCCTTGAATAATTCCTACAACTGCTTGCATTCCATGTGATAGTTTATGGTATTTCTCTGTCATATTAAGCTGAAATTTACTCGCAAGTTCTTCAGCATATTTTCCATCCCAATTTTTATAAAACATGCTACACATTTTAAAAATCTCTTTTGCTTTATAACTTAAATGAGCTTCTTCTTTCACTCTAATAAAACAAATATTTTGCATCGCTTTACTATTTTCAAAAACATTTTCACCACATACAGATACGCTTCCACTACTCGAAATAATCTGACCTGCAAGTAAGTTTAATAAAGTCGTTTTCCCCGCACCGTTTCTACCAAGCAAACCATATATTTTATGCTCTTCCAATGAAATGGTTACTTCATTTACAGCTACTTTCTTTTTATATTTTTTCGTTAAATCTTTCGTTTCAAGTGCAATCATTCCTCTTTCCCTTCCTTCGTAATTTTTTGGATCATATCCATCAATTCATCTTTTGATATTTCTAGTACCTTTGCTTCTTCCCACACTTTAGGTAAATATTCGGTCATAAAAGTATTTTGTCTTTTTTTTAGTACGACCTCTTTCGCTCCCTTTGCAACAAACATCCCGATCCCTCTCTTTTTATATAAAATCCCCTCATCCACTAATACATTTACCCCTTTAGCTGCGGTGGCTGGATTTATTTGTAACATCTTTGCAAATTGATTTGTCGATGGAACTTGCTCTTCTTCAAACAATATACCTTTTAAAATATCAGATTCAATAGTTTCTGCAATTTGTATATAGATTAACTTGTTTTGTTCCAGAGTATGTTTCACAGTTTCACCACCTTATGTTCATAGGTTCATTACTTATGTAATTAACTATATCACATCGGATTGTTTTCTTCCATGAATTTATTTAATAAAGTGAAACTGTAATCAGTGGGAGTTTTGTCCATCCCCCACTGATTATTAGCCCGCACCAATCGGGCNNTGAGGTGGGAGTCTTACTGCCCGCAAATAGCGGGATAAAAAAAGAATCATTCGTTAAAGAATGATCCCCCTTTCAAAACAATTCGTAGTTTTAACTATTATTCTCAAATTCTCTTCATTTATACCATTACACTTAGATTCTCGCACGGGATGTTTCTCAAAAACTGTTTTCGAAAATCTTTATTATTAACAAGCGTTTTTATTTTTTCTAAATTACCGTAAAAGAAGGTCATTACGTTTCCCTTGTTCCATGCATGATCTCCCTTTGGAAAATCATCAAAAATTACAATACTTATTTTCAAATCCATTTTAAATATACTCATTTTAATCAAAATTAAAAATTTTCATTTTTTATGTTTACAATGATCCATTAATTGTATATACTTACTAACGTAAGAAAAATATTCTAAAAGGAGGTCGAATGAAATGATGAAATTACAATTACATGCATTAACTTTCGCGTTAGCTGTACCTGTATCATTTTCACAATTAAATATGAGTTCGACCACCCTAATGGAGAATTGAAAATCGTGCATTAATTCTTTTATTTTATAAATTCGCCACAGGAGGTCGTATGCTTTCCTGTGGCTTTTTCACGCCCAGCCATAGGAAAATTATATCTTCCTATGGCTTTTTTGTGCGATTTTTTAGTCTCTTACATCATTTTTCAAAGAAAGGAGCAACATTCAATGACATTTAGCGTATTGTTTTTAAGTATTACGATTCAAAGAAATACACTTTCCGATACTGAAATCATTCATAATGAACAAATTGAAAAAGCTATAAATGATGTTAAAGAGCGCCAAGTTCTTTATTGTAATTACCTGTAATTCCTTTTCGAAAGGAGGAATTTATTTATGACTTTTCATATTTTCTTTTTTACGACAGCACTTCAGAAAAAAACATTATCTGAAGATGAAATCAGTCGTAAGCAACAATTAAAACAAACTACAGATAAAATTACGGACATTAAAAGTTTATACTATACTCAAATGTATTAAAAATATAATTTAAGGAGCTATATCCTAATGAAATTTAAAGTATTCTTTTTAACGATTACCATTCAAAAAAACAAATTGTCTAAAGCTGAAATGCTTCATGAACGACAAATTAATCAGGCTATGGATAATGTAAAAGAAAGACAAAGTCATTACTGTAGTCATCTGTAATTCCTATTTGAAAGGAGGAATTTATATATGCAGTTTCCCCTTTTCTTTTTAACTATTACGATTCAAAAAGAAACGATATCTCAAAATGAAATAAAACAAAAGCAACAATACAAAAAGATTATAGACGAAATACGAGATCGTAGAAGTAAATACTACACTCACCTATAATCGTTTAAATATATAAAATTGAAAGGAGTCGATTATGATGTTGATAGCACGCTGTAAAGAAATGATTTGGATTATTCAGAGGGATTCCACATAGCATATGTCACACAAGTTTACTATCAAATTTGATATATAAATAATATATAATAACATCGTGTCAGTACACTTTTTAATATTGTATAACAAACAAAGATACACCACTTTAAAAGGTGTATCTTTCTCAACATATACTATTTCCGATTACTTCGTTTCGTCTTAAACAATCTTACTAAGTTTGAAACAACTGTTTTTGTTACTGCATACGCTGGCACTGCTAAAATCATTCCGATAATTCCCGCGAAGTTACCTACCCCTAAAATTAGGATAATAATTGTTAACGGGTGGATATTTAATTTCGAACTCATAATTCGTGGTGAAATGATGTTACTTTCAAACTGTTGTACTATTGTTACGATAATAATTACGTAAACAGCTGGCATTGGAGATACGAACAAACCTACGATAACAGCTGGCGCAGCCCCAATAAATGGACCTAAGTTAGGAATGATATTTGTAAATGCTGCAATAATTCCTAAAACGAAAGCGTACGGTAAATCGATGATTAAATAACCGATGAAAGTAAAAGCACCTACAAATATACAAACGAGTGCTTGCCCTTGAATATATGCAGATAATGTTTCGTTCGTTTCCTTAATGATACGAAGTCCCTCTTCACGGTAAGACTCTGGTAATAGGCTAACTGCTTTTCCTGGGAATGCATGTCCATCTTTAAACATGTAAAATAATATGAACGGTACTGTGAATATGACTAACGCAACATTCGTGATAATACCAAATAATGCCGTTGCACTCGATGTAATTGTGTTTGGTATATCCTTTAAGTATTCAATCGCATTTTTTTCAATTGTTTCAATGGAAACGTAGTTTTGTGTAAATAACCATTCAAAAAACCTGTGATGTGATAAATCTTGTATGTATACTTTCCCCTCTTTTATGTATCCTGGCATATTTTTTACTAAATCCATTAGCTGTTGTGAAATCGTTGGAACAACTACACCAATACCAACTACAGTTAAGGTAATGATAAAAAGATATAATAATAAAATCGCTAAATTTCTAGGTACTTTTTTATCCTCCAAAAAGACTAATACAGGATTAAATATGAAGTATAAAAATAACGCGATTAAGATTGGGAAAAACAATGTTGATATGAAGATACCAATCGGTTGAAATAGAAACGATATTTTTGTGAAAATAAATATAATTCCTACAACCATTAGCACTTCTAATGTCCAAAAGTGCACTTTCGATTTCAAAAAACGGCCTCCTTTAAACTAACACTTCTCTTCATTGTACCAAAATAAACATAAATTTCACATAATATTTTTCTTTACAATATTCCAAAATGCCAATAAATACACTACAATGGGATTACATACAAATTTGCAGGTAAAGGTGATAAAAATGATACAATGCATCATTTGCAGAAAAGATACGAAAGAACTGAGTGAACAATATGTCATCCCAGAGATATTATGTGGATACTATTTCACAAACTCAATTTGTGATACTTGCCATGAACAAATGACAACAAATGTTGATCGTCCTTTAATTAGGCATAAATTAAGTCAATATAAGATTGAGCAAATGAAAAAACAAATCGACTCCCCTCTTTATACAAATGAACATGGTGAGAAACTTGCGGCGGCTGAGACAGATGTTGTTGAAGTAAGTGATGAAATACTTTATTCCAATGCATTAATTATGAAACTATGTAAAAAGCACGATATTTCACTACATAATGAAATTTGGAAAGAAGAACACGTAACGAAAGTAGCTAGCTCTATTCAACGTGAATTACTTTTAGATAACCGTAAGTACAAAATGAGCGTATTAAAAATGGCATATACTTTTGCTGTACAAACAATTGATGGCTACTTTGAAGATCAAGATGCAATTGATATTTCTAACATTCTATCAAATGCCGATTTTATGGAATTAAAAGAAAAGAGTATTGTTCGTGACTTAAGCAAAAGTTCTTTATGGAATACATTAAATACAAATAGTGAAAACCATTACTTTATTTTATTAAGCGATAAAGATGGCCTGTTCTGTTTTATTCGTCTGCTTGATATCTTTGACGTTGTCGTACATTTATCAGAAAAGAAATATGAACTTCCATCGCCAATTGTCGGAGTAAATAATGCAAATAAGCAGAAATTTTATGTCCATACTTTAAAACAGTATATGGATGGGCTATTTAAAGCAACAACACCTACTATTTAATCAGAATCAGAACATACGGTCTCCTTTCTTGATAAAAAGAAACTGTGTTGTAATAAGTATGAAAAGAACAATACAATCACATAAACTAATTATAAATTGTATATAAATAAGAAAGACTAGCAGCTACACACTAGTTTCACGTAAATTAGCAGATTGGATTGTTCATTTATCCTATTTGCTTCTTACCAATAAAACAACCCACATTCTATTGGCATAGGTGGGTTGTTATTTTTTGAGTTTGTCTATTAAAACGACGACGAACGTTAATAATGCAACGAGAAACAGTCCACCCTGCAGTAGCAGCGCTACCTCTCACGTATTATCCCCCCTCCTACTCGGAGAAGTGATAGCGGATATCTCGATAAAACAAATGTATCAATTCGAGATTGTTAACTTTGTATCATGCGCAGTCATTGTAAATGAATACTGAACCTCGTGAAATAACACGATACTTTGCGATTGCTTTTCAAGTAATAAACAATTGTAATCTACTATTGTCGAGTCATACCGGATTTTTCTTTCTATAATTTCTATACTTAACTATTTCCGCTTATATAATGATAAAAAAGTATGCCGTTTTCGTTCACTCCTCTATTTAAAAACCTGATTTAAATGGTCTTTATAAAATGAAATCGCACGTTCAAACTCTTTTACTTCGTCTACTTTTACGACCATTTCAAGTAATAATTTCATTGCTTCTTCGTGGTCGTTTACGTTATATTTGGCTAGTGATAAAAATACTTTCATTGGATCGTTCTCTGGGAATTTCTTCACGCCAGCTTCTAATACTGCAATCGCCTTTTCATACTCTCCTATACAACGATATGTACTCCCTAAACCGATATAAGCACCGCAAAGCGATTCTCCATCAAGTCCATTTGCGATCGCCTGCTCATAATACGGAACTGCTTCTGTTTCCAGCCCCATAATATCGTGTATCCAAGCGCATTGATACAGCACTTCTGCATCCTTTGTAAAGTTTGTTAATCCAATCAATATTTCTTTCGCCTGCATATATTTTTTTTCATTTCTCAATTTAATAGCTTGCGTTAATAAATGTTCCATAGGATCCACTCCTCACCAATTGTTCAATATGAATATCCAATGGCATAATTTATTATATATTATGCGGCTGAATCTTTTTCTACAATCTTTAATTTACAAAACTGTCATTCGACCACATAATTGTTCTAACTTACTGACAATTACTTTTGCTGTTTCATCTTTTCCATTGCATCGTTTCACATTATCCTCTTGTCCAATAACATGATGAACTGTCGAGAGTATAAAGAATGTGGTGAGTTCTCTATCATAACATTCGCCTTAGCTTCTTTCATTCTTTTATGCGCTCGTTCAAATAACTCTTCTTCACTTACATCATTTTCTAATTTAAAGCCAACGAGAAGCGTTTCTGAATCCCATTCTTTTATTTGTTTTAATACTTTCGGTGCTTTTTGAAAATGTATAATCGGTGCAATATCACTTGAAATTTTTCCACCATTGTAACCATCCCTTACTGCTTTTTCTTGCGAAACCACTCTGTTCCAAAGTCAACTATATCCCGTTGCTTCATAAGACGGCACGTTGCATTCCCTATTTTCCCTATTGTTACAACTCCTTTTCGCTCAAACTCTACACCGATTTCTACAAACGTATCAGACTCGTAATCCATTTCAACAAACTCTTTCCACACTCTTTCATTGTTTTCCATAATAGGTGCTCCTACTTTTATTAACTCACATGCACCAGAACGTACTTCAGATAAATGAACAGACGTATTGGAATCATATCCAACGCCAATTAATACTATGTATCCATCTAAATCGTATATTTTTTTTAATGGTGATTCCTCTCCAAAGCTCATTGATAGCGAATGATTCATTGTTATTTCCTCTGCATGTTTCCCCCATGCAGCAAAACTCCCTAATGGATGATTACTACGCACTACATTCGGGTATGTACGAAAATATTCAACTATTTTCCCCATTCCTCTTGTTGGTGTTATGTGTGGATCAAATGCCGGGACGTTATCACGGATAATCTGCCACCAGTCTTCAGGTACAGGTGGTCTTGACCAATGTTTCGGATCGGATAAATCCGAAGATTGTGTTGGCATAATGATTGTTCCTTCTTCTGTAACAACTCTCATTAATGCTTCTACTACAGCAACTTCCCCACCAGAGATCCACCCGATAGAACTTAATGAGGAATGAACGATAATTGTCATTCCTTTTTCGACTCCTAATGCCTTTAAATCTTTTGTAATTGTTTTAATTGTATTTGGAAATTGTGTACTCGCTACAATTTCATTCATTTTCATATTGGTTCCCTCACTAACTCCATATATTAAAATTTAACCTTTTATATAAATATATTATCATATTTTTCTTAATTTTTAACTTAATCGTTTTCATCCCTATGAAAATGGTAATATTATTGTAAGCAAAATAGTTAAATTATGATATTTTGATTTAAAATAACAAAAAAAGGTGAACAAATGAAAAAATATCATTCTTTTTTCTACTATTTGGTCTTGTTTCCTTAAACGCATGTGTTTCTTTTAATAGTAACTATGAAGGTTATTAGGTGTTAGAAAAATCTAAATATGACGAAAAAAGAAAACTTTACCTACAGGTGAATCGTACCTAAACTAAAATTAATTTATATATTGATTAAAATTGCATCATCACCTACCTTTGAATCGTTCATTTAGACTTCTATACCCTATTCAATGATGTTTCCACAGAGCCTGTATTTTTCACCTTTAATATTTTTGTTTCTCCGTCATGAGTATACTTAGAAAAACTCTAAAAACTAGTTGAAAATCTTTTAGAATCTAACTTTCTCATAATACTATTTGCTATTTCTTCAATATTTTCATTTAGAAAGAAATGGTTACCTTCAAAAGAATGAAAGGTACACGTTTTACTTGTGTATTGCTCCCATTTTTTTATCTGATCATATGTAGTAAATTCGTCATTTTTCCCATTAAATATAAGAAATTCAATATCACATGCTTGTATACTATTGTCATGTATATATGTCTCCACAATTTTAAAGTCTGCTCTTAGAATAGGAAGAAAAATCTCCATTAACTCTTCTGATTGAAGTACCTCGGATGATGTACCTCCCATTGCAATAACTTCTCTCTTAAATTGTTCGTTAGAAAGATTATGTCGGATATTTTTTATTTTACTATTTGGATGGTTTCTACCAGACACAACAAGAAATTCAGGCAATACGTTATTAGAATTCTGTATTTTTCTAGCTACTTCATAGGCGATCAAACTTCCCATGCTATGCCCGTATAGAATATAGGGAAAATAATCTATCTGCTCAACTATAATATTATAGACATCATTTACGGCCTCCTCCATACTTTGGTACAAGCTTTCTTCAATTCTATATCCTCTACCCGCTAACTCTATTGGGACTACTTCAATATATGGATTAAAGTAATTTTTCCATTTTGAGTAACTAAACGCAGATCCCCCAGCATGTGGAAAGCAAAAAAATTTAGTCTTCTTCATTGATTTTCTCCTTACTTTAAAATTTGTTTATATTTTGGAAAATTGTATATATGTCTTTAATTATTATCTCCTGCGGTAATTCATCCCGTGTTGCACAAACAGATATCTTATAATTTGGATCAATATTATATTGTCTAAAGTAAAAGTTTCGAGGTATATTCTTGTATGAAATTAAAGTTCGTGACTCTTTTTTTATAGAGAATGAATTTAACGGGATATACAGCCCTTTTCCAATCGTTTTTATATAACTTTCTTTTAATGTCCATAAATCATAAAAATAATTGATTTGTTCATCAGAATTCAAATTAGATAAATCATAAAATTCTTCCTCTGAAAAAAATTCATTTGCTAATTTAAGAGTCTCTATTGTTGAAACTTTTTCTATATCAATACCTACATTAAAATTAGCAGTGGCACAGACCACCCATTCTCCTGAATGCGAAATATTAAAATGAAATTCAGGAAATTTTTCAACAAAAGGTTTTCCGTACTCATTATATATAAAACTAATTTCTTCATTATTAATTTTATATTTTTGGCAGATTAGGGAACGAATTAGTAAATCGCCCATCAAAGTCCTATTAATGTCGCATAAATTTAATAAGCGCTTCATCCTTTCTCTCTTCTCATTTGAAATCAAGTTACTAAGCTGATTAAACAAATGATTTTCAATATTCTTTGGTATTTTCACAGCTTGAATTTGTATGATAAATCACTTCCTTTTTAAAAGGATGGATTCCTATGTGTACGTTATAGAAATTCAAATTCATTTTATATCTTGCCCTTATTCAAGTGTATACATAATAGAAAAGGTGCATATTTACATATCGATGAAAATATACACCTTTCCTCAGCAATATTATCAAAGTATTCGCTTCTGGTATAAAAACTTCAGAGAACTTACTCACACTATGAACAACTCATATAGGTTTCTATGTCTCTATCAAGCGATTTTTTCATTAGCTCCTTAAAAAGTAATGCTCTTGATATATTCATACTTTCCTACACTTGATGCCCAGTTATTGGACTGCTCTTTTCATTTACACTGCTACTCACAAGTAACAACTTTCGTTCATTGAGTTGCTGCTTTTATGCTCTCTACTTTTCCGTTAACGAAAGGGATGACTCTTTTATTCCTTCTAATTCATTTAATAGATACTTAGCTATCTTTTCAACTGCGGGGGAGGCCACTATTTCTTCGTGTAATCCAGGGACTGAATACTTATTCACTCTCCCTTTTAATAAAGGTTCCCAATCTGTAAACAACTCTTTTCCTTCCTCAGCACTAAAGTAGATAACTTCTCCAAAGTAAGGTATCAAATCTTGCTCTGCCATTATATTCAGACATTTCCTATGAGCATTGATAACTTGCTTCAAATTCATAAGATTTGCATCCGGCGGAAGCACTCCTTCCATAATTAATTGCTCCACAAGCCTTTCCTGTTGATGGACGAGTTCTCCTTCCTGTTCTGTTAAATCTAAAGGAATGAAATGCTTATATATATATGAGAGCATATCCTCCCTTGTTTTGTGATCCTGCTCTGAAGGTACTTTAGTATCTATGAGTACCAACAACTCAACTTCTTCTCCTTGATTCCTTAGTTCATTTGCGATTTTATAAGCAATTGCACCGCCTAAAGACCATCCTCCAAGACGATATGGGCCTTCTGGCTGAACACGCTTTATTTCTTCGATGTAAAGTTGAACTACTTCCGACAAGGTCAACTCGTCTATTACTCTCTTTTCTATGAGAGGATTCTGTAAACCATAAAATGAGCAGTAGTTCTTAAGTAGTCTTGCTAGTTGAATGTAACAGAATACATTCCCCATAAACGGATGAACGCAGAAGAAAGGTTTTTTCTCCGATTCTTGTAGTGGAACCAGCGCTGATACAGATTTTGTCATATCATGCTTATCACGAATAAGGCATGCGATTCCTTCTACTGTTGGATTCTTAATCAATGTGGACACCTTAATCTCTTTTCCAAACTTCTCCCTAATTTTTGAAATCAATTTGATTACAAGGAGAGAATGTCCCCCTCTATTAAAAAAATCATCATTTACATAGACATCTTCTGTCTGTAGTATATCCTGCCAGATTTTAATCAACTGATATTCAATTTCATCCCTTGGAATGATTGGTGTAGAGAAGTTATTTTCTCTGTGAATAGTTAAGCTGTTCAATGCCTTTCGATCAACTTTTCCATTCGTTGTAAGAGGAATTGTATCTAACTTAATAAAGTGCGCGGGAACCATATAATTCGGTACTTGTGTCTTGAGATATTCACGCCATTCATGCATACTTCCATCTCCAACTACATAAGCGACCAATCTCTGCTCCCCTAATTTATCCTCTGTTACCAAGACTACTGCTTCTTTCATCAATGGATGACTTTCTAGATTCGCTTTAATCTCTTCAAGTTCAATCCGGAAGCCCCGAATTTTCACTTGATTATCGACCCTTCCCAAGTAATCTAAATTGCCATCAGATAAATAACGAACCAAATCTCCCGTCCGATATAAACGCTCTTCCTCATTAAATGGATGACGGATGAATCGTTCATCTGTTAATTCTGGGCGATTCAAGTATCCTCTCGCTATACCTGCACCACCAATATATAGCTCTCCTGTTACACCAACTGGAACAGGTAACAAATTTTTATCCAATACATAAGTTTGAACGTTCGGCAACGGACGACCAATGGTT
>NUMR01000112.1 GCA_002578045.1 Bacillus cereus | reverse complement strand
AATTTTTAGGGGTCACTTCATTTTGAATCAAGCTCTTTTTTTATTATGCCTCTAAATTTTGTTTTTGTTGCAGTTCAAACTGCTTCTCGCTTCTTCTTGCCATGAATAAATAACATAGCACAGCACCAATTTCACAAAGAGCTATAACAACTCCCATCGGCAATGCTGTATTACTCCCACCAATACCGACTAGCGGTGCAACAAGTGCTCCTGAAATAAACTGCAATAAACCTAATAAAGCTGATGCTGTTCCTGCAGCTTGTTTCTGATTTCTCATTGCTAACGAGAACCCAGTTGTTGATACAACACCCACACTTGATACAACAAGGAATAACGAGCATAAAACACCAATTAAACCTATTCCTAATACGATTGTAAGTAGTAAAGATAGACCGCCAACGGCCGCAATAATAATACCGAAAATAAATAATGTCTTCTCACTAACTTTCCCTGCTAAGCGTCCAGTCATTTGACTAGCAATAATAATACCAATACCGTTAATCGCAAAGAACAAACTAAACTGCTGTGGTGATGCTCCGTATATATTTTGCAACACAAATGGTGATCCCGAAATGTAAGCGAACATTGCCGCCGTTACTAAACCTTGTGACAATGCATATCCCATAAATAAACGATCTTTCAGAAGTTTTCCGTATGTTGCTAGCGTTCCTGACAAACCACCTGTCTCTCTTTCTTCAGGAAGTAATGTTTCACGTAATACACAGGTAGCTGATATTAACATACATACACTAATCGCTCCAAGAACAATAAAAACGCCGCGCCATGTTGTAAACTGTAACAATTGTCCTCCAATAATCGGTGCCAAAATAGGCGCTGCTCCGTTTACTAACATAAGCAGCGAGAAAAACTTCGTCATTTCAGAACCTGAATACATATCTCTTACCATTGCACGGGATATTACAATACCAGCAGACCCTGAAGCACCTTGTAAGAAACGTAAAAGTACTAAAGTCCAAATAGACGGTGCTACAGCACAAAGTAATGAAGAAGCAACATAAATAATAAGAGCAATAATAAGAGGTTTGCGTCTTCCGTAAATATCACTAATTGAACCGACAAATAATTGTCCTACTGATAGCCCAAGCAAACAAGCTGTCAATGTAAGTTGTGCAAGGGAGGCACCTGTTTGTAAATCATCCGTTAATTTCGGTAAAGAAGGCAAATACATATCAATAGATAATGGCCCAATCGCTGTAAGTGTCCCCAGTACAAGAATCATCCATAACCTGTTTGTCTTTACAGGCTTATATATTTCTTGATTAACTCCATTCACTTTTCCATTCACCCTTTCGTATACATACTGAATCGTAACAATTATAGTTACAACATAAACATACGTCAAGTATAGCGTATTTTCCTGTTTCATACTGTAAAAAAAGCGATAGAAATTCTATCGCTTTACTTTTTCAAGTTGCTATTTGTAAACTTAGATACTGAAGACATCGCCTCTCCTGTATCTAAATATGTGATTTGAATTGGATCTCCTACCTCTGTAAACATAGCATATGGGAATTTTTTCACAGGTATCATAAATACTTTTTGTTCATTCTCTAACAGTACGTACACGATCGTATTTTCACCTGATTTTTCTTTATATACACGTTGTACAATACCTTCTTTTTGCGCTTCTTTTCCATTTGAAGTCGGTCTAAATGAATCTCCACTTCCGCTTAGCGCATTTTTATAATTCTCAAGTGCTTCTTTTTGCGTCGAACCTGTTGCAAATATTTTCGCATTGGAAGCATATATGACAGTATGAGCACGTACTAATCCCCCGTCATCAATAACGGGTACAATCCAAGAAGGTTTACCGTACACGTTATAAATAACCGGCATCGTTCCATGCCATTTCTCTCTCTTAAAAGAATTGTCCACTACTTCCGAAGAAGCTGAACCGTCCATAATTCCCTTTACTTCTTTTCCGTTATAGTAATACAACTTACCTGTACGCGCATCAATGAGTGAGTAGCCTAACGCAGAATCTACTCCTTCTTTCGGAGAGGTGAAATCAGTAAAGTAATATAAAGTTCCATCCTTACCGAAGATCGGTGTAACCCCTTCTTTCGTCCCCCACTCAGTCGGAATCTTTATATCGGTTTGCGAGAATTTCGTATTCCAAAATCCGTGAATATATTCACCGAAGTACGTATTTAACGTAGACGCGGTCTCATGATTTAATACGCCATCAACAAATTTAGGTGCCTTTCCTTTATCATATCTTTTCACTTCACCTGTTTGTGCATCTACTACAACAACACCCTTTACCTCAAATCCAGATCTTCCTGAAATAAATTCACCATACGTCATTGTATAATACGGTTTTCCTTTATCATCAACTTCGAATTTAGGCTTCCCTTTAAAAATTAAATTTGGTTCTGCTTTTCGTACAACACGCTCTAAATTATTCCCGAAAAACATGCTTGGCACATATTTCATTTTATAACCGAGGTGCAGTTTAGCTTCCGCATCAGGATTCGTACCTGACATCGTTACATACCCTGGAATTGTCTCAGCTTTACGCGCTTTAAAAAAGCCTGAAACTTCAATCGGTGCTACATATAAAGCTTCACCATTTACCATTTGTGGCGTTAATTCACCTAGCTCAAAATAAGCTACTTTCGGAATATCCCCAAATACTTTTTTCATCTTATTCTCCGCTGTCTTTGGCGGAACTGTAAACGGCTGATCATTTTCAGTAAATGGCTCTGAAATATCTTTCTCTACCTTCACAACAGAATCATATTTCTTTTGCGAAATTACTATATCGTGCAAATAACCAAAATAGCCGTAACTTGCGAGTAAAACAAACATTAGAAGCCCTTTTAACGTACCTTCTAATTTTCCTATCTTCTCTTGTGAAAATAAAACAAGCCCAATTAAAATTGCTACTGCAACAGAATAATGAGTAAGAATTGAATCTACTCGATTATCAATTAGCCAAAAATATTCATAGATTGCAATACCAATCCAAAATAAAATAGGAATAACTAAAATAGATGATTTCTTCCTCTTTACAATCTTCCCATCCCCTTTCTTATCCACCGCTCGAAGTTTATTACTACTGCTTCCTGTCCATGGAATCAAAAACAAAGTAAGAATAGCTAAAACTAAAAATTTTATCAAAGGCAATGTCCCCTTTTCTTTTATCTTCCCTTTTAGTATAACAAATAAAGGGTATTCAGGTAAAAATGGGAATGGTTATACTTTTTTACTACTTAATACAACCCCACTCACTACATATAAGATAGATGCAATATAAAAAATGGTACCAATTGTAAAGAAATCTACTAAATACCCCGTTACAATAATTGCTACTGCTCCGCCAATTGATGTCCACACATGATATTTTCCAATTTCGTATCCTGCCTTTTCCTGTACAACCTTTCGTGCTAACGACGTCTTCTCAGTATTACGCTGCACAGCACCTAAAACTCCCATTACAATTTGAAGAATATATACATGCCAAACTTCCGTGGCAATAGGAAAACAAAGCATTAATAGCGCCATGGACCAAGCGTATACTATTAATAATTTTCTATCGCCTACTCTATCAGACACCTTTCCTACTAGCGGATATACAAGTGCTGAAGTTAAAGCAAATAAGCCATACGCCCAACCAAACTGAGAGAAGCTATTTCCAACATTCCGAAGCAATAATATATAAAAAGGAAATACCATACTTCCCGCCATCATAATTATGCTTTGTGAGGCTACAAATCTTCTATATGTCATTTCGTATACTCCCTATAAAATAAATTCACAAATCTCTCTTCTGGATCCACTTCCTTCTTCTTCTGAAGAAATTCTTCTATATGAGGATATGCTTTTTGTAACTGTTCTTTCGTTGGATAAGAATAATACGGTAAATAATAACTACCGTTATGTTTTAAAGTAACATTAAGCATCTTGCAAATAATGCCTTCTGTTTTCTTTATCTCATTTTCAGAGCGTCCTTGGTTAATTAAAAGAACTAACGCAAACATATCATCTTTCGCATAGGATAAAACTGCATTGTTATTCCGTTCCACGTAACGAATCGTAATATTGAGCAAGTTCAGTTCTCCTTCATTTAATACGTTACGTAAATCATCTATGTATTCCGTGAAAGAATCTATGGGTACAAAGTATTCTTGTAACACTTCTGTCCGATTCGGATTTTCATATTCCATAAAAGCACTATCTGACCTCATAACATTATTTCGTGTCTCACACTTTCCATCTGTACGTTCAAAATAACTTCTTTGCATATCCCAAAATATATCCTTTCCCCAATCGCTATAACGCGATAATCCGAGCAAAAATTTCGGCGTAGCTATAATACTGTCTTCTTTTAATTCACTATACTCTTCCCTCATATTTTGATTTTGTGCCAATGTATAATCTGTTACATACATCTCTTTTAAAAATGAATGTGGAGCAACAGAAATACGAGCTAAGTGCATACGAACATTTTCATCTTTTCTTACTTTCTCTTTGAAATACGTCGTATATTCTTTATAATCTAGCATTCTCGTGTGCATTTCATATAATTCATCATCTGTTAACTTTAGCGTCACATCTAAAATGACACCAAATAACCCGTAACCACCAATGACATATGGGAATAACTCCTTATTCTCTTCCCTGCTTACATTACGTACAGTACCATCTGCCATTAATAGCCGAAATGATTCGACCGTATCAATCAATGCTTCATGACGAATATCACGTCCATGTACGTTTACGCTTAATGAACCACCAACTGTAAAAATATTTTGTGATTGCATCACTTGAACTGCAAGACCGTATGGATTTATTTTCTTCTGAATATCATTCCACGTGACACCACTTTGAACTGTAATCCGCTTCTTCTCTGGATCAAATGCTAATATTTTATTATACCCTTTCATATCAAGCATCGTGCCATTCGGATAATACGTCTGTCCGCCTTGGCTATGCTGCATACCTGCAATGGAAATTTTCTCTCCTGAAATTTTTGCATCTTGCACTAATGTTATTAACGAGCGCTCATCCATGACACTTTCAACACGTTTAATCTTTGTCGGAAGTAATTTACCTACATCACTCATAATAGGATGATCGAGTTGTTTTTTATACGTATAGACAGACGCTGTTAACAAACCGGTATACGCTACAATGACAACTGCTATCTTTCGTTTTTTCAAATGGCACTCTCCTTTTTTAAATTTCCTTTACTCTACGTTTACAAAAATATATTAGTACCAAAAAGAGGTACCCTTTCTTTTAGGTACCTCCCAACTTTAACACCGGTTTTCATTAACTATTCTTTTAATCTTAATTGTTCATTCTGTTCCACACCCCAAGGCATGTCTTTTGTCCAATACGTAAAAAATGTATCGTATCCAGCTTCCGCTAACTCTTTACAAATAGCCGCTCCTATCCTTCTAACCGACTTACACCTGTGACAACAGCTACTTTGTTCTTCAATTGATTCATCATATACTCCTCTAAATAAAGTGAAACTGTAATCAGTGGGGGTTTTGTNNCTGCCCACAAATAGCGAGATTAAGTCTTTGTCCTCTTTCTATATATCTCTATTTATATTTTAACAAAATGATGTAATATTTGAAAGAATACTATTTCTTCTATAACCAAAACAGTACCTATATTTGCTAGTATCTTTTAAAACCTAATATCAAAATTATTCTTAGACAATAAATTCAATTATAAAAATAAAAACTTTTAATGATGTGTATACATTTATCATGACCTATTCGTTGTATAAGTATAGGGAGGAAAAGTGATGGGAAAAGAAAATATATTGACCTCCTATCTTATCAATTTAGGAGAGGAAGTGTTCAAGCTATTACTAGCGAAAGGGGCTATAAAAGAAGATGCAGAAGACATTATCCAAAATACTTTCTATAAAGTATACACATTGCTAGATGATTTAACCGAGAGTAACATACGTCCATGGTTCTTTAGAGTGGCACTAAATGAATACATTGATTTAAGGCGAAAAAAGGAACAACAAAACATTTACTTCACTGAAAAGATTTATTCAAAACTACAATATACAGATCGCGATTTGGATGCCGTTCTCAATAAAGATGAGATTTTTTATTTATTAAAAGATATCAAACCAGAATATAAAGAGGTCTTCTTTTTAAAATATTATTACGATTTTACATATGAAGAAATTGCCCTAATACTAAATATTCAAGTAAACAGCGTCAAACAAAAATTACATCGCGCACGTAAAACAATTCACTCAAAAGTAGGAGGAAAAACTTAATGGATACTTCTTTAAAAGATGCTTTAAAAAAAGCTAAAAGGAAACAATTACTCAAAATCATTATTACTTCTATTATCGTCGTAATCATACTTATCCCTATAATTTATAAGATTGGCAATTACTTCGCAGCAAAGAGTTCCACGAAACTTCACGAACATCTCTTTTTACATAACGCAATTGCAGAACCGAATGTGCAAATTAATTCTCAAGTAACAAGTAATTCTTCTATGTTCGGTGGCAATATCGTATCTAATCGTTCTAAAAATATTAACGGCTACTTAGTACAATGGAATACACTGACAAGCTCTTACGATTGGTTTCGCTATAACATCGACTACAACGAGTTAATACCAGGATCTTATTGGTCTAGTACAGAGTCTTATACTTACGATAAACAAACGAAAAGTAAGGTTGCCCAATTTTATAATCCAGCTATCAAGGAATATCATGATGGAATCAAAAATGAATTAGGTGCCATTTCAAAAATGGAAAACTACGTGGCAGAAATTGCTATCTCTTTCAATCAACCTTATACATTAAAAGAAATTCAAACAAAAATCCCAGATAACTTAAACATCGTATGGCTATATATGACCTCACCTATTAGCGATGAAAGCAAAGAACCTGCTGGCATGCCGGTTTACGGATTCAACCCAGAAAAGTCCCCTGAGAAAGCATACAAAGAGTTCGTTGATTCACTTAAACAATACGATAATGATGGACATGAAAAAAGTATCCAGAAATTTTTAAAAGTAAATAAAAACAAACCCTTTCATCAAGTGAAAATTTTAGGTGTTATGCTGACTGGGAGAACAGAAAACTTTAAGGAGTTAGAAAACCAAGGCTTTATTCGCGGTGCTTCTGTAGGAGCTACTGCACAAGTGGTTCCTTATATAAAACCAGAGAAATAATAAGGGAGGGACAAGATAAACTAATAGTAGATAATTAAAAGAACGTACATTAATCTGTTTACTATGGGAGCTATCTATTTTAGTGTATAGCTCCCATCCTTCATTTATTGTTCACCTTCCCAAAAATAAATTTCACAATACTTTATGTACAATTTTACAAATAAAAAATTATAAATTTGTTCACATTATATCCATTGTGATTTTTTTCACAATAGGTATATAATAAACATGTAAATAGAATACTGGAGGGATTTCAATGGTTATCAACTTTTTAAGAACTGATAAACGGGCTACTTTCATCTTATTATTTTTACGACTGTATATAGGATATGAATGGATTACTGCTGGCATGGGTAAAGTTTTAGGACAATCTTTTGATGCAAGTGGATTTCTAAAAGGTGCTATCGCTCAAGCATCAGGTAGCCACCCTGCAGTACAAGGTTGGTGGGCAAGTTTCCTTCAACATTTTGTTCTTCCGCACGCAGACTTATTTAGCTTTTTAGTGCAATGGGGAGAAATTTTAGTAGGTTTAGGTTTAATTTTAGGTGGATTAACAAAAACAGCTGCATTTTTCGGCATCATAATGAATCTTTCATTCTTATTAAGCGGAACTGTTAGTGTAAACCCAAACATGCTTATTTTAACTATGTTCATTTTAGTTGCAGGATATAATGCTGGGCGGATTGGATTAGACGGTTATGTTCTCCCAAAACTTTTTCTTGAAAATAGTGACAAAACATACAAATTAAGTAAAACTGCATAGTAACAGTTCATCTTTAAAATATAAATAAGAAAAGAGCCTGAATGCAGGCTCTTTTCTTATTTATGCAAAACCTAAACCTTTAACGAACCACGAAAACCCCTGGCAGCATAGTAAGATTCTGCTCCATTATGATACACGAAAACGTGTCCGAAGCGATAATCACAAAAAAGGGCACCGCCCAGTTCTCTAATATCAGAAGGTGTTTGTACCCAACTCGATGTTTTCATATCAAACTTTCCAAGTTGTTGCAATTTCCGATATTGTTCTTCAGTTAATAATTCAATACCCATAGCCGTTGCTATATCAATAGCATTATTTTCCGGTTTATGTTTTTTTCTTGACTCTAGCGCTTCACGATCATAACAAAGACTTCTGCGACCTTTAGGACTCTCCGCCGAACAATCATAGAAAGTATACTCGTCCTTCTCTTTGTCATAACTAACAACATCTGGTTCACCGCCAGTCACTTCCATTTCGTTAAGCGACCATAATTTTTCAGCATTAACATCCAGCTTTGCTTCGACTTTAGCCCATTCAAGACCTTCATGGCGGTTCATATTTTTCTCAAAACGAGTTTTCAATACTTCGAATAATTCTTCACGTTTTTCTACTGACAACACATTTTTATTCTCTGTCATATTATTCCTCCTTATTGTGTTTACTTATAATCTTTTAAGTATATGCTTTATAATAAATCGTCTCAATAATTGTGTGAACTCAGTTTACAATAAATTATATAATTTATTAAATCTCTTTTTCAACAAACTGGCCCTTGAACGAAACAACTGATTGTCACTCCACAGTTCCTCAAGTCCTCAAGCGATTTTTTAATTTCAGACGTTCTTTTCACTATAAAAACATCTCTTTAGATAACAATATCCAAAGCGGTGACTTTATTTTAATTTCGTATAAATGTAGCTTTAGGATATAGATTGAGTAAAAAGTTCCCTTCAACATTTATTTAACAACAAATAGAAAAAAACCATTTTGAAAAAAGGTTGATCAAAATGGGGTTTCCTTTATAACTAGATACGAGTTTTTTATAAAAAAGCATTTGATAATTTTAGTGATTCTTGTTCAATTAAAGCGCCCGTTTGTGGAAGACAAATATTAGATCCATTATGACCTGAAATCTAGGATATAACATGCACCGCTTTTAATTTCCACCCACTATTCAATCCTAGATTTTTTCAGTTCCCTTTATACGCATCTTACTTTTCGGTTTTTCAAGGATTACATTGGATTTGAAATTTACATTTTCAATTATTAAAAAATCTAATTTTCCCACTATATTTTCACCTTTTACCATTAATTTGTTTAGGGACTAATTCCATATACAACTGTAAAAGAAGATCGACAAACAGTACAGCGATAGAATTATAGGATGTAATGTTAAAAGAAACATCAAGTGGTTCCCTGGTTCCGTAGATAGGCAGTACTACATCAGCCATACTTCCTAATGTGCTTACTTGCTCACTTGTGATGGCTACTATTTTTATTCCCTGTCTCTTGGCTATTTGAGTCTTTGATATTACATAAGGAGATTCACCAGATCTCGAAAAAGCGACCATCAATTGACTTTTAGCTAACTGATTCATATATATGCCACCAGGAGAACTTACATTAACAAGCCATGTATCCTTTCCAATGATTTGAAACCGTTGAGTAAAATAGTTTGCGATTATTTCAGAAATTCCTGAACCACAAACACCAATTTGTGTTGATTCTGATAGTAGTTGGATAAACTTCTCTAAATCATCTTCATTTATTAGTTCAACAGTTTTAGTGTAATTCTCTTGAAATGATCCCATTAACAAATGGGCTGTATTTTTCATAGAAGAATATTTTGGTTCATTTTGATTTGCTTTTAAATAATCGTATTGATTTTTCAAATAAAATTTTAACTCGCTGTACCCGCTTAACTTCATTTTTGTACACAATCGTGAAACACTTGATGTCGAAACAAAGTTATTTTTCGCAACTTCTCGAATGCTGTAATTTTGTAATGTATCAATTTTATCAATTAAATCAAGTAATATTGTATATTCGGTATCATTTATCGCATCTCCGACTGTAGCCAAAATTTTTCTCATAAGCATATTTTTCATTTTTATTTCACCTCATTTTCCCATTATTCTCTTTATAATAGAAGAAAGATGAACAAAAGGAAAAGAAGAAAAGAGCTCTGTTTATTAATAGGACAAATTTAAATAATAATATTTCCAATTTCCTTATGAAAAATTAATAAAATGAACAAAGATCTGAACAATGGTTCAGATCTTTGTTATTATGCAAGTATTAAGTTAATGAAGGCCAATACTCTTTATTTGCAACAATCAAATCATCCAATACCTTTTGTGCAACTTCTGCAGACGGGAATGTTTTATTAAGAGCAAATGCTTGCAATGCTTTTAAATATGAGCCTTCCAATGCTGCTTCAACAAGTAGCTTTTCAGAAGCTAATTGTTGCTCAATCAAGCCTTTATAGAACCATTCAATTGGTTGTAAACGAACTGGTTCAGGTCCTCTGCTTGTAACATAAGCTGGAATTTCAACCATTGCATCTGCTGGAAGGTTTGGAATCGCTCCATTATTTTCAACAATTAGAAGGAATCTCTCACGACGATCAAAAGCAATCGACATCGCAACATCAACAATAAATGTCCCGTGAACACCAACATTAAATCCTTCCATAAACTCGCCAGTCTTTTCTAGGTGATTAATCGACGCAAATAAATTCTTCTCACGATTATCTATTACTCGATTAGCTCTTGTATATTCAGGATTCGTCTGCTCTACTACCGTCTGTGGAATCAAGTAGTATTGTAGATATGAACTTGGCAGATAATCTGGGAAAAGCTGAAGCATTTTAGCTACATTCTTATGTGCTTTAATCCAGTCTACATCTGAATGCTGTAAGTCTTTAGATTGCTCAGGAGTAACTAGACCATGCTCACTCATATACTCTCTTAATTCATCCATGCGGCTTTCACCTTGTACATAAACATCCGTAAACCAACCAAAATGGTTCAAACCGAAATAATCAACTTCGATTTCATCCTTTGCACAACCTAGAATCTCTGCCATTCGAAGCATCATTCCGATAGGCATATCGCAAATATTTAAGATACGGGCATTAGGGCGCTCTTTTCTAATCGCTTCTGCCACGATTGCAGCTGGGTTAGAGTAATTAATGATCCATGCATTAGGGGCAAACTTCTCTGCAAAATCACAAAGTTCTATCATCGGTTCAATGGTACGTAATCCATACGCCATACCGCCCGGTCCACATGTTTCCTGTCCGACAATTCCATGACTGAAAGGAATTTTCTCATCTTGCTCCCTCATCAAATTACCACCGACACGAAGCTGAGCGAAGATGAAATCAACGCCGGTAAAGGCTTCCTCTGGATTAGTAGTTGCAGTTACTTGAACATTTTCATCATATTCTCCTACTACTTTTTCCGTAATTAGGGCTACTTTTCGTTGACGTTCTTCATTAATATCGTAAAGGCGAATTTCGCTAATTGGGAACTCATCTTTTTTAAGCATTAACGCTTTTGCAATTCCAGGTGTATAAGTTGATCCTCCGCCTGCAACAGCTATTTTAAATGTTTGCATTTCTAAGCACCTCTTCTTTTATTTTCGTTGTACATTATTGATCTATTTGTTCATCGATTGCTTGACGATATTCAGAAACTTTCATACCAAAGACTATATGAAATTCCTCTTCAGATGGCTGCGACATTCCTAATGAATCAGGAACTTTACGAAGTTGCTCTATATTCACTACTGATGGGTCATGAACAAAGATTCGAAGACGTGAAATACAATTTGTATAATCTTTAATATTTTCCTTACCACCTAGATACTGAATAATTAGCTTGGCCACTTCTGATTTATCCATTTTCTGCCTTACAAGTTTTGAAGCTTCTATCTCAGCTTGTAAAACCTCTTCTGTCTCTTCATCCGGCTCACGTCCAGGTGTCATAATGTTAAACTTCTCAATATACCATTTGAACACGAACATATATATAAAGAACATGGCAATACCGACTAACGTAACAGGAATCCAAGTAGATTTATGTCCCTGGAATACCCCGTTAAAGATAAGTTCAATAATATTATTACCACCTAAATAAGAAGCGTTAACTAAATCCAAAATGGCAAACGATAAACCTGTTAACGCTGCATGGATAATAAATAATCCAGGAGCCAAGAACATGAATAAGAATTCAAATGGCTCTGTTACGCCAGCAAAGAAAGATGCACAGGCAGCTGAAATCACAATAACCTTTGCTCTATTTTTGTTTTTTGCAGCAAGATAAATTCCAAGCAATGCACCTGGTACACCGAATACTTTAATCGGTGTACCACCTTGACCAAGCCATACACGGGTGATATCTGAAAGATCACCAGTAAATTGTCCACACCCTAAAGCACCAGTTGTAATGGCTTTCGTTCCCGTAAACACTTCGCCGCATATCTCTTTTACACCACCCACTGGAGTAAAGTGAGCCAATGAGTACCATACATGGTGAAGTCCTGTTGGAATTAATATTCTTTCAATAAAACCAAATAAGAATGATCCCAAAACACCAGCGCCTGTTACTAGTTGAGCAGCACTATAGATCCCCCCGCCAATAAAAGGCCAAACAAAGGGAATCGCGATTCCAACAAAAATAAAAATAAAACCAGTAACAATCGGTGGAAAATGTTTACCTTGGTAAAAGCTAAAAATCATCGGGAGAGTCTTATTACGATATTTTTTAGTCGCCCATGCAGCAACTGTACCAACGATTACCCCACCTAAAACTCCTGTATCAATGGTTTGAACGCCGAGTACGAACGTCTGCATGGCTTTTCTCATATCTAAGGTCTGCGTAATGCTAACCATGTTGTTATCGCCTATTGCTACATCTGGGCGGATGACCATGCCGAAACTGTTAATCGTTAAACTTGCGAATGTAATCATAAATAAATAACCAATAAGGGCTGAAAAAGCTGCGAGTTCTTTATTGCCTTTTTCCGACATGCCAATTGCAATGGATACTGCAAATACAACTGGCATAAATCTAATGACAACAAGACCAGATTCACTTAAAACATTAGCAATAAATTGAATCCAACTGCTTTCCAAGAATGGTGCAGCTGCAATAAAATTTGGATTTTTGAGTACCGCTCCTAAAGAAAGAAGCAAAACAAAAAATGACATCGCTGCTATTGCTAGAAGAAACGACCTTCCCAGCATAGAGAAATAGCTTTGTAATTTCTTTTTCACTTTCAATAACTCCTTTCCATTAAACTCAATTATTGAATTCGTTTTCAACAAAGCTAATATATCACATTAATTTTTAACTTTTTCTATTCTTGGAACATGTTTTTTCGGTGATAATCATATTGAAACATGTTTCAATATCCTCACAATCATAGATATTCTATTAAGTTTTAGGCTACTATAGAGCTAAATAAACCAAAAACACACTTCTATATAATAGGGGGCAAAAACATTGAATAAACATTATGATATCGTGGTTGTTGGTGGAGGACCGGCTGGCATAAATGCCGCAATCGCAGCTGGCCGTAAAAATAAGAAAGTATTGCTAGTGGAAAGACATGGATTTCTTGGAGGTATGTCTACAATTGCAAGTGTATACCCCTGGATGACTTATCATACAGAAGATGGGCGACAAGTTATTCGTGGAATTGCTGAAGAAATTGTACAAAGATTAAAAGAGATGAATGCGTCTCCTGGACATTTAAGAGATACATGTGGGTTTGTTTATAGTGTGACTCCATATGATCCTGAAGTTTATAAAATACTTGTTGTAGAAATGTTGGAAGAAGCTGGTGTTGATCTCCTAGTACACAGTTTCGTAGATTATGTTGAAACAAAAGACAACAGGATTGAATACGTTGAAATCACGTCAAAATCTGGTCGTCATCGAATTCATGGCAACATTTTTATCGACACAACCGGTGATGCTGATATTGCTTATTTATCAGGAGCTCCTACTCTCAAAGGACGAGATGAAGATCAGAAAACTCAACCTATGACAATGAAATTTCGAATGAGGGGTGTAAATCTAAATAAAGTAAAAGATTATATGATACAGAACCCTGACAATTTCCTAAGTAAAACACCAATAAAAGACTTACCCAAGCTACCATTAACAGCTGTTCAAGGTTTCTATAAAGAGTGGGAGCAAGCAAATCTACCTATCAATCGAGATCAAGTATTATTTTTTACAGGGCCTGCAGAAGATGAAGTGCTTATCAACATGACAAGAGTTCAAGGTCTAGATGCTACAAAAGTGGAAGATCTAACTAAAGCTGAGTATGAAGGTAGAAAGCAAGTTTTAATGGTTGCTGACTTTTTTAAGGAATGGATACCAGGGTTTGAACAAGCTACTATTTCAAGTGTAGGTACTCAAATAGGAATTCGAGAGTCACGTCGTATTGAAGGTCAATATATCTTACAAAAAGAAGATGTGACAATTGCTAAAAAATTTGAAGATGTTATTGCTAGAAGTGGATACCCAATTGATATTCACGCTCCAAGTGGAAAAGGAATGGAGATTGGATGGGTAAAGGGTGACGGAGCTTTTGATATTCCTTATCGCAGTTTAGTACCTAAAAAAATTACCAATCTTTTAGTAGCCGGTAGATGTATGTCTGCTTCTCATGAGGCATTAGCTACAACACGTTTAACTCCCAGTGCTATGGCTACTGGACAAGCAGCTGGAGTAGCAGCTTCACTAGCTTTAGATAGTAAAGTAAAACCAGCTGACATTAATATTAAACAACTGCAGGAAGAACTATTGAAAGACGATGTAGTACTTAATTAAAACCTTTATCATCTAGTAGGGGTACCGCCACATCGC
>NUMR01000111.1 GCA_002578045.1 Bacillus cereus | reverse complement strand
AAAAATAAAAAGGAGTGGTCTTACATGACTAAACAATTATCTTTCTTGCCAAAAATCGATAGAACAGCAACACAGAAAAAATTAGAAGGTGTTCTGGAAAGTGTACGTTTATATAGACAGTTTGGAATGATGCGTGAAGAAATGAAAGTCACTCCTTCTTATGAAATTAGATATCACGGACCTACAAATGATGTAGGAAAGCCATTAGAGGATGTAGCGATGGCTAATATTCAACAAAGTAAACGAGAAGAGTGGATTAAGCAAACATCATTTCGTATTGATCAGTTTCTTAGCCGTTTGGGTAATGGGCGTGCGGGGAAGGATCAAAGAAATATCATCATTAAGCGTTATTTAGAAGATGAAGATGTATGTGATTATATGGTATATAACGAAATCGGCATGAGTGAGCGTACTTATCGACGTGTTAAGGCTAGAGTATTCTATAAACTTGCTTTTGCTCTTAGATTAGAAGTTTATGAGACTGAAGAAACTGGAGGTAATGAATAATGAATTTTGTTCAGCCAATACGGGATCCAGAGCAAATACAGCAGCTAAAAGAGTATTTTAAGGAGAAGAGTGTACGAAATTATATTTTA
>NUMR01000110.1 GCA_002578045.1 Bacillus cereus | reverse complement strand
GACCACTCCTTTTTATTTTTTAATTACTTTTGTCTTAAAGCTCCACGTCTACGTTCATAACGCGGTCCATGAATTCCCATTAAACCTTCAATGTCACGAGTGCTTAATTTCTCTTTTCGTTTTCTCTTGTTTTTCTTCTTTGCTTGTTTGGACTGCTTTTTCCATTCATGTAATTGACCTTTTAGCTCCTTCATTTCCCCATCCCCCTTTCAAAATAAAAAGGACACCTATTCCTAAAACAGCTTTAATTGCTGCTTTAATGAATTGGTGTCCTCTAGTTTTCTAGCCGGACTCTATTCAGTTTACTTCGGTCAAACTTTGTAAATACGCTAATGAATGATCCTTCTTTTTTTCTATATATGCCTCGAAAAATGATAATTCAATATTAAGTAAATCACTTAAAAATTGTAGGTCACAATGATATTTCTTTAATAGTTGTTCTAACATAATTGTTTTCTTATCCAAAACATGTCGAAATATACTTCTTATTTTCCCTGGACGAATAATTGGAATTTCGCTGTCTAATGGTTCTTTTATTTTATAACCATATCTATGCAATAGAACATTGAAATATCTATATTGCTGATAACTCATGGCACCAAGAGAATACGCTCTATGCCCCATAGCAGCAAGTGATACCTTCCATTTCTGTTTCAATTCAATATAGTGATCTGGATTTGAAATCTTACTGATGCATTGTAAATCGCTCATAAATTCTTGTTTGGGCATTAAAAAATTAGATGCAAACATATGAGCCTCTTTCTCAATTTCATTATATTGACTTGTACTTAATTCACCAATATCCATTTGATAATGTAATAGTAGATGGCCCAGTTCGTGTGCTAAATCAAAGTTTCTTCTTACTGATGATTTTTTGGTATTACCTAATACGATATATGGCCTATCGTAATTCGTCCATGCGCTATATCCATCAATGTCAACACCTAATGCCTTTTCGAGAACAAATACACCTTTTTTTTCTAACAAAAACATTAAATCTTCGTTATTATCTTGATTTAGTCCAAACTCCCTACGTGCTTTTAAAGCTATATTTTCAATAATTTCTTTTTTATTATTTTCACTAAAATTATGTTTGTTTTTTTGTTCTATACTGTAATTCCTCACATCTACAACTATACTCTTAGGATAGCTAATGAATTTTTCCATATAAGTTAGAACTTGTTCTATTTCATTTAGAAAAATTTTGTCTGTTCTTTTCTTATACGGAACGTTTTTTTCTGATCTATATGCAATGTTATTTTCGTTAACAACATCCAATAGTTCATCCTTCGTATAAAAAAACTTTGTCCTTACATGAAACATAGATTTTAAATCATTAATTTTTTCTAAACTGGGGGATGTATATCCTTTTTCATATTGCCATATGGATTGTTCTGTTACCCCTAATTTACTAGCTAGATCTTGTCTTGATAATCCATATAGTAAACGTATGTTGGCTAACTTTTCACCAACAAACATACATCATTCCTCCTTAAAATACTTAAATATCACCATCATTCTTTTCCACTGAAATATCCATGAGATCATAACTACCATCCGCAACCTTCTCCTCAGGATCTCTCTCATTTCTAACAGCATCAAATTCTTCCGGTAAAAATTCAATTTTAGAAGTTCCAATAAACTTTTTCCAACTGTCTATACGATACATTGTCTTGGTTGCAGGATTAGGCAATATTAATTGAATATCAGAAAGCCATTTTGTTTCACTATCAATAGAATATGCAATAATGTAAAATCGCTTAAACTTTTGCTTTAATACTTCTTCTTCAAGCTCTAAATCTGTTCCCCAAATATTTAATTGTTTTGGTTTAGATTCTATTTTGATCTCTTTTTGTATACGATTTCCGTAAATGGTAACATCATTATTTATTTCTGATAATTTATTTATATAATTTATTTCTTCATCAAATTTATTTTTTGAAGTTGGAATCGTGTCACTAACAGTTGAAGTATTTTTTATAATAAACATGATCCTATCATTTTCATTTTTAAATTGTAAGTATCCCCACGTATAGCCCGCCTTGGCTTTTTTAAAGTTAATTCCTAGTTTATCACACTCCATTTTTACATAATGATCAATATGATTCCCCTTGACCCATGCATATGCACTACTTACAGTCAATGTCTTGCTTTTTTCTTTCCTTTCAACTAAATACGATTTATACCCCTTTAAAATTCCATCTACAATATGTTGAATTGTATGATCCGAAAATTTATACTTTTTCATTCTCTTCATCTCCCTATGTATAATTTGACAAGCCGTCTATTATACATTTTAAACAAAAGGGGTATTTTTTTAAAGTGTTTTATATTATTATGCATATGAATTAAACTATTTACTCTTACAATTTTAATCAAAGGATTATTTTATTGAAATTTTTTCAACACAAGTCCAAGCAATTCTATCAATATTTTCATAATGTAATTATGAGAATAGGAGGTGACTGACAAATATGACTCATATTATAGATTACCAGGCAACTCAGCCAATTTCAAAAGTCCATGAACAAACTTTTGAAATTCCACACTCTCCAAGCAAAGATACTTTAGCATCCCTTCAATTAAGAATCTCTAGAAGAGATTCACATGATAACCGAGTTGAATTAATTGGTACAGTCGGTATTCAAGGTATACGTGAAACGGCACAAATCTTATTTAGGATCTTTCGTGATGACACAGAAATTTTCAACACACAAGCAGGAATCGAATCTACTGATTCTGAAGAATTTTACATTGAAACATTTCAAGCTATAGATAGAAATTTAAGTTCTGGTTCTCACGTTTATACTTTGACTGTAGAAAACCTTACTAGCAGTGCACGTGCAGATATCGTTGGACCTCTTTCTTTTAGTGCTTTGGCTATCGGGCACGATCATCACTGTTAATAAAGAACTAGTTTTTGATAATACAATTGAGATAAGTAAGAGTGTATATACCTTGCTCTTACTTATCTTTTTATTAGTTCTATATTTTTTGCAAGTTTCAACTAAAATGAAATTTTTGTATTA
>NUMR01000010.1 GCA_002578045.1 Bacillus cereus | reverse complement strand
TTTACTTGCGGTGATACTATGTTTTCTTTTTTCGTTTGCGGAGAAATGATATTGTTAGGTTTCATTTTATTAATTTGAGGAGCTATTAACTCGCTTCCTTTTTTAATTACATCTGAAATTTTATATTCTTTTTTCGGCTTTATTGGTGGTTGTGGCGGCTGTGGTAATACATTTACCGAAAACTTCTTGTTTTCTTTTTCCATCGGTTTTTGTTTTTCTATAACAGGTGGTTTTTGAATAACAGACGGTTTTTCTTTTTGCACTTCTTTTTGTGGCTTTATCTGTACTTCTTTTTCCGGTTTCACTTGCATTTCCTTCTGCGGTTTTACCTGTACTTCTTTTTGCATCTTCACCTGCATTTCCTTCTGTGGTTTTACTTGTACTTCTTTTTGCATCTTCACCTGTATTTCCTTCTGTGGTTTTACTTGTACTTCTTTTTGTGTTTGTTGCATAGCAGGCTCTTGTGTAATTGGTGCTGATTGATACGTAACTTCTTCCTCATCTTCTATTCCAAGTGGCGTTGGTGTTGCTGCAAATTCTTTTTGCTGCACTTCTTTTACGTATTGTTTCGGAGGTGCTGAACCTGCTCCAGCATGTTGTTTCACGTGGACGCTGTTTGATGGCACTTTAATTTTCATACCTGGCATGATTAAGTCTGGATTACTAAGTTGTGTATTTGTTTTTTTCAACGTATCAGAATCCACTCCGTACTTTTTCGCAATTTTCCAAAGGGTATCCCCTTTTTGCACGATATGAATTTTCAAATTTTCCCCCTCCTGTATAACTTATCTATAAATAACAAATCTTATGAAGTAACACCTTCTAAATAACGTTAACCTCTTTTCGCTTTTATCACTTCTTCTATTTTCAGTATTATTCACAATGGAATAAGCATAAAAAAATCACAATGATTTCTTCAAAACAATGTATGCCTATTTCGTTCTCATTATGATTATATGTATGAAAAAAAGCAACGGGAATACCGTTGCTTTAAACACGCTCTAACATACGATTTAATGCGAGAATTGCTTCTTCCATTACTTGTTTATCTATGCTAATAACGTTAATTTCTTCTCCTCTTTCTATCGTTTCAAGCGCCCATAGTAAGTGCGGCAGGTCAATTCGGTTCACTAAATTCATTTCTGTACCAATCGCCCATTTACTTCCAGATGGAGCTGATTCAATCCTATCAATCATATATTTCGTTGAGCCTGCATAATCCGAAGCTGCTGCAACTTCATAGCAACATTCCGGATGCACAATAATATTCATATCCGGATGATTTTTTCGTACACTTCTAACATACTCATATACTTTCTCCCCCTCTAAGCCACTTCCCTTACGCCTCAATATTGTGAAACTAATATCAAGTGCTTTCACTGAATGCGTTAACGCTCCAAGTGAAATATAATCTACCTCTGTTTTACCGTATTTCGATAACTCTTCAATTGTGATGCCCCCCGAAGCTTCCGTAACAATGGTACTTGGTACAATCTTTGAAAACTCTCGAATCTCCTCTGGCGTTCGATTATCAAACATAATAATATCCGCACCAGCCGCTATAGCCTCTCTCACTTGCTCCTCAGTTTCTGTTTCCACTTCTACTTTCACCATATGTCCTAATTTTTCTTTCACCGATGTAACAGCTTTTGTAATAGAACCAACAAAAGCAATATGATTGTCTTTAATCATGACACCGTCATATAAACCGAAGCGGTGATTAAATCCACCTCCGCACCCAACTGCATACTTATCGAACATACGTAGTCCTGGCATCGCGGCTTTTTTAACAGCGGCTGAGAATATATTAAAAAATCAAAAGGAAGAGAGCTTGCGTTTTAAAGAGTTACGAACCTACTTTTTAGAGAAATTTCAAACACTTCCGCTAGAAATTGAAGTAAAAGGTCATTCTACTTCTTGTTTACCACATATTATTGGGGTTACAATAAAAGGAATAGAAGGTCAATATACGATGTTGGAATGTAACCGCCACGGTATTTCCATTTCCACTGGTAACGCATGCCAAGTTGGGAAACAAGAGCCTTCGAAAACAATGCTTGCGATTGGAAAAACGTATGAAGAGGCTAAACAATATGCCCCCTTCTCTTTCGGACAACAAACAACGAAAGATCAAATTGATACTACTATTCATGCACTACACACAATTAGAAATCAATTTTATAGAGGTGTTAAATCATAATGAAACAAAATGAACAAAAAAAGATTTTAGGTGAGGAAAGACGACAGCTTATCCTTCAGTGGCTTCTTGCTGCAAATGAACCGTTATCTGGCAGCGAACTATCGAAAAAAACAAACGTAAGTAGACAAGTTATCGTGCAAGATATTTCCTTGCTTAAAGCAAGGAATGAACCGATTATTGCGACTGCTCAAGGGTATTTATATTTAAAACCGCAAGCGAAACAACAAACTTTTGAACGCGTTATCGTATGCCAGCATAAACCAGCGGAAGTACGTCAAGAACTTACAATGCTTGTTGACCACGGCGTTACAATTAAAGACGTAAAAGTTGAACATCCTGTATACGGCGACTTAACAGCCTCTATTATGGTAAGTAATCGCTTTGATGTAGAGCAATATTTACAAAAAATCAAAAATACAAATGCTTCCTATCTTTCGCAACTAACAGATGGTATTCACTTACATACAATTGAAGCAGATTGTAAAGAGAAATTAGATGCTGCTTGCGAGGCACTAGATCGAGCTGGATTTCTTGTTTATTAATATGAAGAACAGAGTATTTAATCATTCTTTATTCTTTTTTAACGATATAATATTGTAATCAATTGTAAAGGAGATCAAATATGGGAATTGAACTTGTTCACTTTAGCACTGGTAAACCGAAACAAATGAAATATGGCGAAGATAAAGAAATGATAACAAGTATATGTAAAGATCCTACAGAAGAAGCTTTTCTCTCAAAAGATGGATTCCTTAGTGATGAGGTAGCAGATTTAAAACATCACGGCGGACCTGACCGCGCTGTTTGTGTGTACCCACACGAGCATTACGCACTATGGGAAGAGGAATTTCAAACAACGCTCCCTGCTTCCACATTTGGTGAAAACATTACCGTAACAAATATGTTAGAGCGTGATGTTTGCATCGGAGATACATATCAACTAGGCGAAGCAATCATGCAAGTAACACAAGCTCGCATACCTTGTAGCACAATTTCAAAACGCCTTGGCATCCCTAGTATTTTGCCGCGTATTGTAGCAACTGGATATACTGGCTACTTATGCCGCGTTCTTCAAGAAGGTACCGTGCGTAAAGATTCTAAAATTACATTACTAGAGCGTCCATCAAACAATGTATCTGTTTTGTTCTCTAATGAAATCTATTTTCATAATAGAAAAAATAAAAATGGCATTGAAAAGATTCTTGCTGTCCCAGAATTAGCTAATGTTTGGCGTGGTCAGTTAGAGGATCGTCTTGCGAAGTTAAAATAACAAATCCCACCCTTTACGAATGTACTAAAAAAGTGATTACTTTAAAAAAATAGCATATTCTTTATTAATATGTTGAAAAAATAAGGAGTCCACCACCTGTTTATAGTAGGTGATGGATTCCTTTTTCTTGTGAAGTGGACTTTTTCAGTGACCTCCCCTTTACAGGTGGGATTTTATTAATCTATCACAAAGTATACTAGTCAATGAAATTATATCGACACTTCTCACCTCTCTCACAACCAATAAGAAGAATAACTCCCTAGCACAGTAACAGAAAAACCAAGTGCTTCAAGTTCCATTGTTACGCCTGGCAATAATACGTCATCGTATGCTTTATCTACATCGATTAAGAAAAAGTAATTTCCCAGCCCTGTTTTCATCGGGCGAGATTCAATTTTAGATAAGTTTAATTTTCTCCATGCAAAAGCTGATAACACTTGATATAGCGCTCCTGCATAATCGGCAGGTAACGTTATCATAAGCGTCGTTTTCTCTCCGCGGTTCTCTCCGTTATTCGGGAGTACTGCTTTCTTTTTCTTATGGAGTACTAAGAAACGTGTGTGATTATTTTTATGCGTATGAATACTACGTCTCACAATTGTTAATCCGTATTTTTCTGCAGCCGCTTCATTTGCAATGGCGGCAATTTTTTCTTCAGGATGTTCTTTCACATATTGTGCTGCAGCACTTGTAGATGTCATATCTCGAACAGTTATCCCTTTTAATTCTTCATTTAAAAACTTATGGCACTGTGCAATGGCATGCGGATGAGAGTGCACTGCATATACTTCTTCCCACCCTTCTTCATACTGGGGATGTACAAGTAAATGCTGCTGAATTGGTACTGTAATTTCCCCTACAATCGAAAGCGGCTGCTCATGTACAAGGTAATCAACCGTTATGTTTACTGAACCTTCTATCGCATTTTCTAACGGTACAACTGCGAAGTCTACATTTTCATTTGCAGCTGCATCTATACAATCTGGAATCGTTCGATATGGTACATGCTCTGCTTCCGGAAAAAAACGACTCACCGCCATATTTGTAAATGTTGCTTCTGGTCCTAAATATCCTACTCGAATCATCGTCTTTTCCCCTCTTTTTCGTTTTCTTACTGTTATACCATACTTTTTTATATTCTTCTATGTAAATTTCGAATATTAAAAAAAGACTAGCATTCGCTAGTCTAAATGTTTCCTATACTCTCTTTGAGCGAAGAAGAAATAAATGATGCATGCAGCGATATAAAGTAGAATGAGCAAACCTACTTTTCTTAAATATGACGAAAAAAGAAAAAATTATAATATAACCACGCACTCCAATCAATTGATCTTTTTTTAAAAGACTTTACAACTGCAATACGAGTCCAAATAAAGTAAAACTTTATTTAATGGGGATTTTTTCCTATATCAATCTGACTATTGCAATATAAAAAAAGACTGCCATATTTCGGCAGTCTTAATCGATAAATTCAAATTCATATTCAAGAATTTTTACAATATCTCCGTCTTTTGCACCACGTGCACGAAGGGCTTCATCAATACCCATACCACGCATTTGACGAGCAAATCGGCGTACAGATTCATCACGTGAGAAGTCTGTCATCTTGAATGTCTTCTCAATATCGTAACCAGAGATAACAAACGAACCATCACTTTCACGTGTAATTTCAAATTTAACACCTTCAGTCTCAAGTTTGTACATTACACTTGTTTCTGACTCATCTACAACGTCATGTACTGGGAATTCTGGTGTTGTTTCTAATAAGTTCGCTACTTCAAATAGTAAGTCACGAACACCTTGTTTCGTTACAGCTGAAATTGGGAAGATTTTTACTTCGTCTCCCACTTTTTCTTTAAATGCTTGTAAGTTTTCTTCTGCATCTGGCATATCCATTTTGCTTGCAACAACAACTTGTGGACGCTCAGTTAAGCGAAGGTTGTATTCTTTCAATTCGTTATTAATCGTTACGTAATCTTCATATGGTTCACGGCCTTCTAAACCAGACATATCAATTACATGCACGATTACACGTGTACGCTCGATATGACGTAAAAATTGGTGACCAAGTCCAACGCCGGCATGAGCTCCTTCAATTAGTCCAGGAAGGTCAGCCATAACGAAACTGCGACCATCACCCGTTTCAACAACTCCAAGGTTTGGAACAATTGTTGTGAAGTGATATTCTGCAATTTTCGGACGTGCTGATGATACGACAGATAATAATGTTGATTTACCTACACTTGGGAATCCAACAAGTCCAACATCTGCTAATACTTTCAGTTCTAAAATAACGTCACGCTCTTGACCTGGTTCCCCGTTCTCAGCGATTTCTGGAGCTGGGTTCGTAGCTGTTGCGAAACGTGAGTTACCACGACCACCTCGGCCACCTCTTGCAATAACAGCTGATTGCTCATGTGTTACTAAATCGGCAAGAATTTGACCTGTTTTTTCATCTTTTACAACTGTTCCTGGTGGAACTTTAACGATTAAATCGTCAGCTTTACGACCGTGCTGACCTTTACTCATTCCGTGCTGACCACGATCAGCTTTGAAATGACGTTGGTAGCGGAAGTCCATTAATGTACGTAAGCCTTCGTCAACGACGAAAACAACATCTGCACCTTTACCACCGTCACCACCTGCTGGGCCGCCTTTTGGAACATACTTTTCGCGACGATACGCAACCATTCCGTTACCACCGTCGCCGCCTTTTACATATATCTTGACCTGATCTACAAACATTATTTCACCACACTTTTTTCGATTGGTTGTAATATAACTGAGACTTCTTCTTCTCGTACTGTATAAGAAATGGAATACCATTTATTGTTTTGGTTCGCAAGCCAATTCTGTAGTTCTTCTACACCCGTTAGCTTACCACGAAAATCAAAAAAGAAACGAGCATTCTCCGCGTTACATTCAATTGTGATACAAACATAATTTTCAACATATACGTCTAAACTATGCTGAAGCATTGAGAAAAATTGATTCGTCCATGTACATACAGTCTCATCGATATGAGATAAGTTATGTAATTCTCCTAATACTTCGTACTCCAATAAGCACGGTTGCTGCTTCCAATTATATGTTAAAATCCACTCTGAAAATAAAGGCATAGAGAGCCCCATCAGATTGGATTCTTGTCTCGCTTCTTGGACAAAACGATCGATGAGCCCATGAATCTCTTCCACTTTTCCAAGGGAAAGGTTTCCTTTAATCATCTGCATACGATTGAGCCAATCATGTCTTGAATGGCGCAACGCATCTATAATTGTCCATTTTTCATTCATTTAGATACCCCTTAATATAAGAAAAACTCTAACCTGCACTCAGGTTAGAGTTTTCCGTGAGTTCTTATGCTTCTTGAGCAACAGGATATACGCTCACTTGTTTGCGGTCACGGCCAAGACGCTCGAAGCGTACTACGCCGTCAACTTTCGCGTATAAAGTGTCATCGCCACCACGACCAACGTTAACACCTGGATAAATTTTTGTACCGCGTTGACGGTAAAGAATTGAACCACCTGAAACCATTTGACCATCTGCGCGTTTAGCACCAAGACGTTTTGACTGAGAGTCACGACCGTTCTTAGTACTACCTACACCTTTCTTAGATGCAAAAAACTGAAGATCTAATCTTAACATACGTTACACCTCCTGCACTTTTTCTATTAAACGGATATACTTTCCGTAATCAAGTTCAATCGTCTGAAGCGAAACAACTAATCCTTCTAAAAGCGTTTGTGCTTTTTCCATTGTATGAGCGTCTAAATCATTAGGCAATTCATACGTTAAGAATCCGCCATCACTTCCGAGTTCAATAGTTGCCTGCACATTACAAAGTACTTCCACTGCATTTATAGATCCAAACACAACCGCTGTAGTTCCCGCACAAACAAGATCTTGTCCGTGTGGTGCATAATCGGCATGTCCAGTCATTTTAAATGATTGGATACTTCCTAATTTCGTGCGACTTATCGTAATTTTAATCATGTTAACCAGAATTAAGCGTTGATAGCTTCAACAACTAGCTTCGTGTAAGGTTGACGATGACCTTGTTTCTTACGATTGTTCTTTTTCGCTTTGTATTTGAATACGATGATTTTCTTAGCGCGACCCTGTTTTTCAACTTTCGCAGTAACTGTTGCACCTTCTACAACCGGGCTACCAACTTTCACGTTTTCGCCACCAACGAAAAGAACTTTGTCAAAAGTAACAGTTTCACCAGCTTCAACATCTAATTTTTCAATGTAGATTTCTTGACCAGCTTCAACTTTGATTTGTTTTCCACCTGTTTCGATAATTGCGTACATACTTGCACCTCCTCATAATTACTAAGACTCGCCAAAAACGAGGTAGACTGAAATGTCTTTAGGGAACCTGTTTTGCGCGGTTGTAGTATATAGCAGTTTAGGTGCTATAAACTATAACATAGAGATGTTACCATGAATCATAGACGATTGTCAATAAATGTCCTGCTAACTATTTTTTCCGTTCGACAATTTCTTTCTTACTTCCAAAGCGGATAATCGCATACTTTTCAATCTCTTCATCCGTAAAATAAATTTCAAACGGGATATTTTTTTGTAATTCTTTTTGTAAAAATTGTTTTTGCAGTTCTTTAGGCGCTGCAATTAATACTGCCTCGTCTTCTATATTGCTATATGTAATGAGTTCTCTCTCTAACTCATAAGCAATGGTTTCATGCGACAGCACATAACCTGTCGCCTTACAAGGTACACACTCTTCTAATAATATATCGCGTAAAGAATGTTTTTTACGTTTACGTGTCATCTCTAAAATCCCTAACTCTGTAAACCCAAGCACTCTTGTATATGTGCGATCATCTTGCATAGCAGCTATGAGGCGTTCTCTTACCTTCTCTTTATCTTCTCGTTTTTTCATATTAATAAAATCGATTAATATCATTCCACCAATATCACGAAGTCTCAATTGGCGAGCAATTTCGTCAGCGGCCATTTCATTTGTACGAAGTACTGTATCTTGTAGATTTTGTTTTCCGGTAAACTTGCCCGTATTCACATCAATTACAGTCATCGTCTCCATTTGTTCCACAATTAAATAAGCGCCATTTTGGAGCCATACAATTTTTTGAAGTGCTTTTTCAATTTCACGCTCCACACCAAAATGACTGAACATAGAAGACTTTTCATTATAAAAAGATACTTTTTCTTTCCCAACCTTGCCCTCTAATTCTTTTACTATATTTCTTGTATCTACAACTACTTTTTCAATCGTTTCAATTGGATTCTCTTGAAATACACGATCTAAAAAAGTCGCTGGTCGATGAAGTAATAACGGTGCCTTTCCTTGTTCCGCTTTTCTTTTTAACTCTTCATATAACTGCTGTAACCATTGCATTTCAGCTTGTATTTCTTCAATCGCTCCTTTTTCAGAAGCAGAGCGGAAAATGTAACCTCCCGTTCCTTCTACTTCAATTTCGAGTAACTGTTGTCTTCTTTTATTATTTTTTATTTTCCGAGAAATAACTCGCATTTCATCATACGGCATATAAACGACATATTTCCCGGTACATTCTACATTCGCTGTCAATTTAGGACCTTTCGTATCAATTGCCTCTTTCACAACTTGTACGAGTATCGCTTGTCCCTCATGTATACGATAAGAGGCTGGTACATCATCGTATGAAAGATACGCATGTTTTTCTAAACCGATGTTTACAAATGCAGCATTCATTCCAGCGATTGTTCTTACGATGCGCCCAACATAAATATGCCCGACAATCTCTTGCTCTTCATTACGTTTCCATAAAAACTCAACAATTTTTTTCTTCTCTTCAATTGCAACTCGCTTTTCTGATCCAGCGTAATTTATATATAACGTCTTCAACATTCTTTCCTCACTTTATAATCTTCTTTATTTTTACAATAATAAAAGGTTAGTGCTATCGTCAACACTAACCAATTAATTCTTCCACAGATGAAGTTGTTCGTTTTTCAGTAAAATATGCATAGAGCAATTCATTTTCATCCAATGTGTAATGTTCTTTATATTTTCCATGGACGATAATAGAATGTTTATATCCTCTACGAAATTTTGTAAATATTGTATATAAACGATCACCCGTTTTCACTTCAATAGGTGCAATTTTTTCGATATCTCTTTTATTGCCATAATAACGTTCTAATAAAAAGCGCATAAACGCATAACGCCTTTGCTTCCACTCTTGATATAACGATACCGCTAAAAATATGAGAAGTACCCACATCATAATATTATTTCTATTCCAAATCAAATTCCATATGAATATTACGCTAAAAAAAACACATGATAACTGCAGCATTTTTTCATGTGCTTGTAAATAAGGAAAACGATATGATAGTACATTAAGCAACACTTTACCGCCATCAAGCGGCCAAATAGGGAGTAAATTAAATGCTAAAATAATTATATTATTCCACATAAAGAAATTATATAAATTCGCATTCAACCAACCACCTTCAAACAACATGTAACCTACAAACATCATCCAAACATGTTGAATAGGTCCTGCAATTACGACAACAAGTTCCTCTTTCAATGACTTATTTCCATGTTCCTCAAGCTCAGCCACGCCACCAAACGGCAACAGTTGAATCTTTTTAATACGCCAATTATAATGCGCAGCTGCAATAGCATGCCCAAGTTCATGAATGAGAACGATACAAAATAACAATAGTAACTCTTTAAAACGCGCCGTAAAAATACCAATGACAATAATAACCCAAAATAACGGATGCACTGAAATTTTCGTTAAAACGTCCCTATATTTAATCAAATGAAATCACCTGAATCGGATCAATAAATTTTTTATTCTTTTTTATTGCGAAATAAAATTTTCCTTTTTTATTATTTGCATCATTACTCACCTTTCCAATTTTTTGTTTTTTTGAAACGTAATCATATAATTTTACTGACATATCGTTTAAATTTGCATACCATGACTCCGTGCCATCTGCATGTTGAATTTGAACTGTATTTCCAAGTCCCTCTTTCTTACCTACAAAAACAACTAATCCTTCATTTACTGACTCAACTGTTGCACTTGTAGCTGTTTGGACAAATACACCTTGGCCATTTTTTTTAAACCCTTGCATCACCTTTCCTGAAGCAGGAATTGCATAATTTTTTTGTTGAATGCTTTCTTCCTTTTTTTCATTAGGCGAATAGAATACGAGAGGTTTTCCAAACTGCTTTTCGTACCATTTCGCTACAGTAGCAAACTGAAACTCCTCTGTCATCACTTTTTCTGTAACAGTTTTAGCACCATCGAAAGAAGAAGGAGCATTTTTATATAAAATAGCAACAGAAAGAACCAATATTGCTGATAATAAAACTTTGAAGAAAAATATTTCTTTTCGAAACAAAGGGTGCATTTCCTTTTCCCCTTCTTCAATAAATACCGTTTCACTATCAAAGTTCTCTCCAGCAAAATACTGCTCTTCCTCCATCCTTTCTTGCTCTGCTTTCCTTTTTGCAATCCGCTTTTTAATTTCTTCTACACGTCTATTCTTCATACTGTCTCCCTTCTTTCGCTAACCTTATTTAAATAGAAACAGTTTTATACAGTTTGTACATATGTATGAGCAAGAGAAGAAAGATATTCGTATGAAGAAAAAAGAAAGCACTTCGCATATGTGCGAAGTGCTCTTAACGAATTCCAAAGAAGTTTTTCACCTTTGTAAATACCGATACTTTTTCTTGTTCAAATGCTTGTAATGGTACATTCTCCCCCAACAAGCGTCTTGCAATATTACGATAAGCTAACGCTGCTTTCCCGCTCGGCTGCAACGCTACAGGTTCACCTGTATTTGTAGCACGAATAACTTCATCATCATCTTCGACAACACCAAGAAGTTCGATTGACAGTGTACGTACGATTTCATCAACATCTAACATGTCCTGTTCATGAAGCATATGACTACGCACACGGTTAATAACAAGTTTCGGTGGTTCAATATCCTCTTTTTCTAAAAGCCCAATAATGCGATCCGCATCGCGCATTGATGATACTTCTGGTGTCGTAACAACGATTGCTTTGTCCGCACCAGCTACTGCATTTTTAAATCCCTGCTCAATCCCCGCAGGACAATCGATTACTATGTAATCATAATCTTGACGTAATACTTGTATTAATTCATCCATTTGTTCAGGTGTTACCGCTGATTTATCACTCGTTTGTGCTGCAGGTAATAAATAAAGTTCATCAAAACGTTTATCTTTAATAAGAGCCTGAGGTAAACGACAACGCCCTTCAACGACATCAACAAGATCAAATACAATACGATTTTCCAGCCCCATTACTACGTCTAAGTTTCGAAGACCGATATCTGTGTCAATTAAGCACACTTTTTTCCCAGATAACGCTAGGGCCGTACCAATGTTCGCAGACGTTGTAGTTTTACCTACTCCGCCTTTTCCAGATGTAATTACTATTGCCTCTCCCACAGCTATACAATTCCCCTTTCTAACTTTGTTAAATTAGGTCTAAGATGAGTGAGAAGTTGCAGGCGATCGACAACAATGTGATTATTCTCATTAATATACGCACATTCTGCCGTCTCCGCTCCGTCTTCTTTCTCTCCCGGAGCCCGCATTGCCACATCACTAATTCGAAGTTGCATCGGGTTCATCACAGATGCAGCAATTACAGCATCTGAATCCCCATAATATCCAGCATGTGCAATTCCTCTTAATGATCCTACGACAAAAATATTCCCCCCAGCGATAACCGTTCCGCCTGGATTAACATCTCCAATTAACAATAAATTTCCTTTTACATGTAAAACTTGTCCAGAGCGAACAATTTTGGAAATAGGGACAATTTCTGTTTCTTCTTTCCAAGCTATTGCTTCCGCTTTCGTTATAACATCACTTTCAATTGAATCCACAACAAGATTCTTTTTATTACGAATTAACGTACGAATCTCTTCTTGGTGGACTTCTGTTAAATAACGATTTCCCACTTTCACATGTACTTCAATTAAAGAGCTTCCATCACCTTCATAGTAATGTGTAGAAAGCTTTTCGTCCAATTCTTTCAGTAATTCAGAGAATGAACAGCAATCATCTAAATGAAGTGTTATCCCGTCTTTTGTCCCTTTTATCGTTACATTTTGTTGCTTTTTTTCTTCCACTAAAGTTCACCCCACCGATTTTAATTCGATATAAAATTAGAAAATCCTTTTTTCTTTTTCTTCCATCGCTCTTGAAAGACGCACTAAATATCGTCTCAGTGGGAAACAAACTATCAATAAGAAAATTCCATTTATCAATAAAGTAGGAAGGAGACGATCTGTGAAAAAGACATACGCTGACATATGAGTACGTCCTAACAAAGTTAAAAATCCATACACGTAATACTCTAATGCTGCAATGCTAGCTAATACGATAGAAACAACAATAAATAAATTCAATTGTAGTACCTTCATCGCACTATAAACGAAATAAGCTAAAATCGGATAAGCAAATATATATATACCGACAAGTTCTGTGTATACGGTATCAAATAAGAAGCCAAATAATAGTCCGTAATAAATCCCTTGGATCGGACTATAGTACACTGTAATAAAACATAACACAATGATAAAGAAATGTGGCGCTGCTATACTAGCTTTCCAAAAAACTTCAGTTGGAACAATAGTGGAAAACATATTTTCAAATAAAAAAACAAAAAGGAGCAAAAGAGGAAGAGTTGCTCTTTTTAAAATCTTCATCATCTCTTCTCCTCCTTCTATTCTAATGGCGCTGAAGGCATTTCACGTTTAGCAACCATAATATGCTCCACGTCATTTAAATCAGCGGCAGGTTTTACATAGGCTGTTTTTGTTAAGCCGTATGGATCTGGCTGAACATCAACGATTTTTCCGATTACAAGCCCTTTCGGGAAAATATCACCAAGTCCAGATGTTACTACTAGTTGATCTTTAGCTACCTGTGCATCAGAGCCAATCTTTGTGAAAAGAAGTAATTGTTTTTCTTTGTCGTATCCTTCAATTAATCCAAAGATTTTCTCTTGCCCTTGTACAACAGCAGAAACACGATTTGTTCGGCTCATAGAACTTAACAACTCTACTGATGATGTAAACTGAGATACACTTTTCACTCGTCCAATTAAACCTTGTGAAGTCATAACAGCCATATCTTTTTTTATTCCTTGCTGTGCTCCTTTATCAATTCCAATTAAATCGTACCATTTATCTGGATTACGAGAAACAACAGTAGCTGGAATTTCAGTATAATTGCTCATTAACTGCGTTTTACCAGTTAACTCTTGTAATTTCTTTTTATCATCTTCTAATTGCTTTACTTCACCTGATAACTTTGCATAGTTATCTAATTTTGCTTTTAATTCTTTATTCTCTTCATACGTGCGCTTTACATCTTCTACGTTTTCGAAGAATCCGGCAACATAATTCGCTGGCTTTTGGAATACACGTTCTACAACACCGACAGTATCTTTTATAAACTGCTCTGGCCATGTTAAACTTTTCCTTTCTTTCAATGAGATTCCAATCAATGCCACGAGAAGAATAATACTAACTAACAAAACAATTAATCTTTTGTTTAAGAAAAACTGTGGCACGTTCACACCCTCTTAATTTCACTGATTTTTATCCTGCTATTTGTGGGCAGTAAGACTTCCACCTCAAAATTCGGCAAATGCGAGGAAGTTAGGTGGGAGATAACTTCCCGTAAAAGCCCGATTGGTGCGGGCTCATAATCAGTGGGGGATGGACAAAACCACCACTGATTACAGTTTCACTTTATTTTGCAATATTATCGAGCAGCAGTTTTGAAAAGATCGATATTGTCTAATGCTTTACCTGTTCCAATTGCTACGCAATCTAATGGATTTTCTGCAACAAGAACTGGCATATTTGTTTCTTCACTAATCACTTTATCTAAGTTACGTAGTAATGCGCCACCGCCTGTTAATACAATGCCGCGGTCCATAATATCTGCCGCTAATTCAGGTGGAGTTTTTTCTAGCGTATTTTTAACTGATTCTACAATTGCATCTACTGTATCTTTTAAAGCCTCTGCAATTTCTTCTGGTTGAATTAGTACTGTTTTTGGTAAACCACTTACTAAATCACGACCACGAATTTCCATAGGTTCAATACCTTCTGGTTCGCATGCAGAACCGATTTCTAATTTTAATGCTTCTGCTGTTCTTTCACCAATCATTAAATTATAGCTTTTCTTAATGTACTGAATAATTGAATCGTCCATATCATCACCAGCAACACGAACTGATTGACTTGTTACAATACCACCTAGTGAGATGATTGCAACTTCTGTTGTACCACCACCGATATCAACAACCATACTACCAGTTGGTTCCCAAACAGGTAAGTTTGCACCAATTGCTGCTGCAAATGGTTCTTCGATTGGATATGCATCACGAGCACCAGCTTGACGAGTCGCATCGATTACTGCGCGTCTTTCTACAGCTGTAATGCCAGATGGCACACATACCATTACATATGGTTTACGTGAGAAGAAGCCATTTGATTTTTGAGCTTGTTGAATGTAATATTTCATCATTGTCGCTGTTGTTTCGTAATCAGCAATTACACCGTCTTTCATTGGGCGAAGTGCCACTACGTTTCCTGGTGTACGACCAATCATTTGTTTTGCATCGCTACCTACAGCAACGATTTGTTTCGTATCAGTTTGTAATGCTACTACTGAAGGCTCACGCAAAACTACACCTTTTCCTTTCACATATACAAGCGTGTTCGCAGTTCCTAAATCTATTCCAAGGTCGCGAGTAAATCCACCAAATCCAAACATATTATTTATCTTCCTTTCTTGTTTTCACGGATTCATTTTTCTTATTTTATATGATAAAAACAGTACGTTTTTTTATATCTATATCCTTTTTGTAGATAATTTTCTACAAAAAACTCATAAATCACATTATAAAACAAAATAAGTAAAAAGCATAGTCTTAAATATGACCTTTTTCCTTTAAACTCACGAATTTATGGTCACCTATTATAATATGATCAAGCACTTCAATACCGATAATTCGACCGCATTCTACTAAACGTTTTGTTACTTCTATATCTTCTCGGCTCGGTGCCGGATCTCCTGAGGGATGGTTATGAAGACATATGATAGAGGCTGCTGCACGACGGAAAGCTTCTTTAAAAACTTCCCTTGGGTGTACAATTGACGTATTTAAACTTCCAATAAAAATCGTTTGCCTATGTATAACTTGGTTTTTTGTATTTAAATATAAACAAACAAAATGCTCCTGTTGTAAAAAGCGCATTTCTTCCATCATGTATCTCGCACAATCTTCTGGGTTTCGAATGCTATATCTATTTTGGTATTCTAAACGTACCATTCTTCTACCTAGTTCAAAGGCAGCTATAAGTTGAGATGCCTTCGCAATCCCAACACCATGTATACTAATCAACTCTTCTAACGTTGCATCTTTCAACATACGTAAGCCATCAAAGTGATGCAGGATTTTATCTGCTAACTTTAAAACCGTTTCTTCTTTAGAACCTGTTCTGAGTAACACTGCGAGAAGCTCCCGATTTGATAAGCTTCCTGCTCCTTCTAATAATAAACGCTCCCGTGGCTGCTCTTCTCTTACAACATCACGAATACCGTTCATCTCTCCACCCCTTTTACTTGTTCTCTCAAAGAAAACCCCATGCAATTTTACGCATGGGTTACATCAATATCAAATTGTTTTAATTCCCGAACAAGACGTGCAATTGGTAAGCCGACTACACTGTAGTAATCTCCTTGAATATGTTGAACAAAAATAGATCCCTTACCTTGAATACCATAACTTCCTGCTTTATCAAGAGGTTCTTTCGATGCAACGTATGCGTCAATTTCCTCTTCTGTTAATTCCCAAAACGTAACCTCTGTACGCTCATAAAAAGTAACCGTTTTTTCTTTTGATATAATTGCAGCGCCTGTATACACTTCATGTGTTTTCCCTGACAATAATTGTAACATTTCTTTCGCCTCCACCTTATTAGAAGGCTTTCCAAGAATACGCGACTCATATGTAACAATGGTATCTGCACCTAATACAATATGATCACTATTATTTTCTGCCACCGCAGATGCTTTTTGTAAAGCAAGTGACATAACGATATCAGAAGGTGATGAATACGCACCAATCGTCTCTTCTACTTCACTTACAACGATTTCAAATGGCACACCTGCTAACTCAAGTAATTCCTTCCTCCGAGGTGATTCTGAAGCTAAAATAATTTTTCTCATATTCTCTCCTTTCTTTCTCACATGAAGCAGAACAATTTATATCAATCGTATCAAAGGAATAGTTTGCCCACAAATGAAAGAAATATTAATTTCTCTAAACAAACTAATACTTCTTTACTGCATACGATTATATTTCTGCCATTGAGATAGCACTTTGCTCTAAATTCAAAAGAAAAGAAAGAAGTACATGTACTTCTTCCTTCTTCATTTCATTATCCTATTATTTTACTTTTTACGAAACAATTTTTTCATACGAAAGCATGCCATCGATAATGACTTGATTTAACTTTGCCAAAGATTCTTTATTGTCCTTTCCGTCCTTCACTGTTTGCACAGCTATTGACGTATACATATAAAGCTTTTTCGCCTGTTCCTGCTTCATACTTTTCCCTTCTTTTTCAATCGCTTTCCATTCTTTTTCGATCGCTTCTATATCTTTTGCATTACTTTTCCCACCAACTTGTACGCTAGAAGCATATTTTGCTAAATGAGTATATAAGGGCTGTATTTTTGTTAAGAACACTCCTACTTCTTTATCATCTTTAAGTAACGCTTTATCAGTTATATCCCAGTTCTTTTTCAAAACGGAGACACCCTCATTTTTATACTGATTCATTAATTGATTAATAGCCTGTTCATCGCTCGCAACGCCAACAACTAGTGCATACTTATCACCGCTCGGTTTCAAAGCAGCAGCCCCCCCGTTACCTTTCCATTCTTCAAGAGCGGCCTGTCCCGTTTCTTTGGAAGAATAAAGCCCACCTTGAACAAAAAATAGTTTCATCGGATCTAATGACGTTCCTACCTGCGCCTTTTGTTTTTCCTCTTTTGGTGCTGGTGTTTGTTCTGCCGTCCCGTCCACCTTTGATTCTTCATGCCCAGTCTTCTTCGAAGTTGTTACCGCACCTTCCCCTGTTGTCCCTTGTCCTGTAAGAAAATGAAGCATGCCCATTCCAAACGCCGTACCAATAATAATTGCAGTTGTGACGATTACAATGAATGTATTACTCCACTTCTTTCGGTATTTTTCCATAGACACTGATTTTGCTTTTTGAAAAGGAACGACGTTTTTCGGTCTTTCATTTTCTACTACCATCCATTCAAACTCATCTTTCTTCTTTTCTTCATACTTCGCTTCTGTTCCATTTACTTTCACTGAGATCGTTCGTGATTGCTTGTCCATACACTCACACCTCACCTCTTATCGTTGTCCGCATCATATCATATTCATTTCACAAAAAAAACGAGATATTTGTCAGAGAAACTCGCCAAATAACCCTATATAATTATCTTATATGTATGCATTTAACTTCATTTGTAGAACAAAAAAACGAGATAGCAAAGGCTATCTAGTTTTTCTCGCGAATATATTTTCGAACTTCAGAAATGAAATAAAGAGAACCTGTTATAATCAAGACATCATTTTCTCCTATCATTTCAACCTTTGTATCAATTGCCTCTTTCCAATTTTCAAACACTAATTTTGACTCTTTTTGTGAATATGAAGCAAGCTTGTTAGCGGAAATGGCTCTATCAAAGGCGAATGTTGTAAAAATAATTTCATCGGCAATTGTTTCTAATTGACCTACCATGTTATGCAACTCTTTATCACCGAGAGCAGTAAATAAAACTATCACATTTTTATTTTTGTAATGTGTCTCTACTGTTTTCACAAGGCTCTCAATACCTTCTGGATTATGAGCACCGTCTATTATAATATCCGGATTACTATTTAGCTTTTCAAATCGTCCAATCCAATACGCTTTATGTAATCCATCTCTTATTTCCTCTTCCTCAATTAAAAATGATACATATGTTTTTAAATACATAATTGCCATAAGTGCTAGTGAGGCATTTCCTACTTGATGAACACCTTTCATTGAGATTCGAACATCTTCAAAAGAAGCGAAAGGACAAGCAAAATCAAAACGTTCCCCATCTTCGTTAGACTGTTTATGTAACGCTGTAAAATGTTTGCCAAGCTCGTATAAGTTTGCACGATTTTCCTTTGCAACCTTTTGAATGACTTGTAATGCTTCCTCATTTTGTACACCAGTAATAACCGGAACACCTGATTTAATAATTCCTGCCTTTTCATATGCAATTTCTCCTAGCGTATTCCCTAAAATATGCATATGATCGTGACCGATATTTGTAATAATTGTGAGAACAGGGTGAATAACATTAGTAGAGTCAAAGCGCCCTCCAAGCCCTGTTTCCAATAAAACAACATCACAGAAATTAATTTTACCAAAATAACAAATTGCCATAACAGTAATAATTTCAAACTCAGTCGCTTCTCCTAAATCCGTCTCGTCTAGTTTTTCAATGACTGGCTTTACCATCTTTACAAGTTCCGTAATCTCTTCATCTGCAATTGGTGTTCCGTTCACACTAATACGTTCATTAAATGTTTCGATATAAGGAGAGGTAAACGTTCCTACCTTATATTTCGCACCTTCTAGCATGTAGCGCATATATGTTAAAGTTGAACCTTTTCCATTTGTGCCAGCAAGATGAACACATTTTATATGACGCTCTGGATTCCCAAGTTCTTCTAACATCCATCTCATTCTTTCTAATCCTGGTTTAATTCCAAATTTCAATCGGCTATGAATCCATCCTATCGCTTCTTCGTATGTATGTATCACGTATGCTTTCCCCTTTCAAAATACAACCTTCATCATTCTATTATACGCAAAGAAAAGAGACTCACCAATATAGTGAGTCTCTAAAAACTTTTTTTATTTCTCAATATCTGCTAGACGTTGGCGAACTGCTTCACGTTTTTCTAGATAATCTTGCTCTTTCGCACGCTCTCCTTCAATAACTGCTGCAGGAGCTTTCGCTACGAAACCTTGGTTTGAAAGTTTCTTCTGTACACGTTCTACTTCTTTATCGAACTTCTCAAGTTCTTTTTCAAGACGCGCTTTCTCTTCCTCAAGATTGATAAGATCAGCTAACGGTAAGAATAGCTCTGCACCTGATACGATTGCAGTCATCGCTTTTTCTGGCGCTTGTAAATCAGTTTTAATTGTTAATTCACTTGGATTACAGAAACGCTCAATGTAAGAGCTGTTTTTCGTAAGTTGAGCAAGTACAGCCTCATCTTTTGCTTTAATTTGCATTTGAACTTTTTTGCTCATTGGTGTATTTACTTCTGCACGGATGTTACGAACAGAGCGAATGATATTAACTAGAAGGTGCATTTCTGCTGCCGCTTCTGTATCTTGTAAATCTTCGCGAACTGTTGGCCATGCTGCTACTGTAATAGACTCACCTTCATGCGGTAAATGTTGCCAAATCTTCTCTGTTACGAATGGCATGAATGGGTGTAACAGACGCATTGTTTGGTCTAATACGTAAGCTAAAATAGAACGAGTTGTTTTCTTAGCTGCTTCATCTTCACCGTATAGTGGAAGCTTCGCCATCTCAATATACCAGTCACAGAAATCATCCCAAATGAAATTGTATAATGAACGACCAGCTTCACCGAACTCATATTTATCCATGTTACGTGTTACACTTTCGATTGCTTCGTTTAAGCGCGTTAAAATCCACTTATCCGCAACTGATTTTTCGCCAGTTAAATCGATTTCTTCATACTTCATGTCATCCATGTTCATTAATACGAAACGTGATGCGTTCCAAATTTTATTAATGAAGTTCCAAGTTGATTCTACTTTTTCCATGCTGAAACGTAAATCTTGACCTGGTGCACTTCCTGTTGATAAGAAGAAACGCATTGCATCTGCACCGTACTTCTCGATAACATCCATTGGGTCAATACCGTTACCAAGAGATTTACTCATTTTGCGTCCTTGCTCATCACGAACTAAACCGTGAATTAATACATCTTTAAATGGACGCTCGCCTGTAAACTCTAAACCTTGGAAAATCATACGAGATACCCAGAAAAAAATGATGTCATAACCAGTTACTAGTGCATCTGTTGAATAGTAACGTTTAAAGTCTGCTGAATCTTCATTTGGCCAACCAAGTGTTGAGAATGGCCATAACGCTGAACTGAACCATGTATCAAGTACGTCGCTATCTTGATTCCAGTTTTCAATATCTGCTGGTGCTTCTGTGCCTACGTATACTTCACCAGTTTCTTTATGATACCAAGCTGGAATACGGTGTCCCCACCATAATTGACGAGAAATACACCAGTCATGAATGTTTTCCATCCAGCGTAAGTATGTGTTTTCAAAACGATCTGGCACGAACGTTACTTTTTCTTCTTCTTTTTGTTGAAGCTCAATTGCCTTTTCTGCAAGTGGTGCCATTTTTACGAACCATTGTGTTGATAAATAAGGCTCCACAACTGCACCGCTACGCTCACTATGACCTACTGCGTGTATATGAGGCTCGATTTCTACTAATACACCAGCTTCTTGTAAGTCTTTTACTAACGCTTTACGGCATTCGAAACGATCCATACCGTTGTACTTACCAGCTCTTTCATTCATCGTTCCATCTTCGTTCATTACTAAGATGCGTGGTAAGTCATGACGATTACCTACTTCAAAGTCGTTAGGGTCATGAGCTGGTGTAATTTTTACAACACCTGTTCCGAAGTCTTGTTCTACGTACTCATCAGCGATAACCGGGATTTCACGGCCTACGATTGGAAGTGTAACTGTTTTTCCGATTAAATGTTTGTAACGATCATCTTCTGGATGAACTGCTACTGCTGTATCACCAAGCATCGTTTCTGGACGAGTTGTTGCAAGACGAATGTGACCAGAGCCATCTGTTAACGGATAGTTCATATGGTAGAATGCACCTTGAACTTCTTTATGAATTACTTCAATATCAGAAAGAGCCGTACGTGTTGCTGGATCCCAGTTGATAATATATTCACCACGGTAAATTAAGCCTTTTTCGTATAATTGAACGAATACTTTATTAACCGCACCAGATAAACCTTTATCTAATGTGAAACGTTCGCGAGAATAGTCTAGTCCTAAACCAACTTTCCCCCATTGTTGACGAATGTGAGAAGCGTACTCTTCTTTCCACTCCCAAGCTTTTTCAAGGAATTTCTCACGGCCAAGATCGTAACGTGAAATACCTTCTTCACGAAGTTTCCCTTCTACTTTTGCCTGTGTTGCGATACCAGCATGGTCCATTCCTGGAAGCCATAATACATCGTAACCTTGCATGCGCTTCGTACGAGTTAAAATATCTTGAAGAGTTGTGTCCCAAGCATGACCTAAGTGTAACTTACCCGTTACGTTTGGAGGTGGAATTACAATTGTATACGGTTGTTTTTTCTCATCTCCTGTTGCTTCAAAATATTTGCCTTCAAGCCACCATTTATAGCGGCCTTCTTCAACGGACATATGATTATATTTAGTTGGTACATTCTTTTCCGTGTTTGACATTATTTTCCCTCCTTAAAATAAAAATGCCCTCATCCAAAAAAGGACGAGGGACATCGCGGTACCACCTTTATTTACAAACAAATTCAAAATTTGCTTATACTCTTAATTTGATAACGGACAAATCCGTCTTTTCCTAATGAGAATCATTCCGTTCAGAAAAGATGCTCCAGGGCTACCTTCTAACATAACTATCTAGAGAATCTCCCAGCTAATAATTCTCCTCTCTAAAGACGTTTCATGTTATACTCTTCCCCTTCATTGCATTTATGTGATTGTTAATTATTATATACAATAGTGTAAAAAACGAAACCTTATTCGTCAAGATAAATTTAAGACTACGACTTTTCGGGCGAATACAAAAAAGATAAGTAGCATCCTCTACTTATCTTCTTTATTCGTTCCTTGCTGGGCAGCTTGTAATTGTGAAAGGAAATGTTCTATATTGCTAACAAGCCAATGTGATTGTTGCAAACCCTTTACTCCGCGAATCTCATTTTCCTCATTGCGACCCTGTCTTCTTTTTTTATAAAATTGGATTTGCCGAATAAATTGTGATGGATAGGTCATGTAAGTATACATGAGTAGTTGCTCTTCTTTCGTAAACGGAAAATTTTTTTGATACATTTGATACCATTCAAAACGATCACTTCGCGCAATTGGATATGTGTTTAAAGAACGAGAATAAAAACCTACTATATCTTGTACAGGCGTTGCAAACTGCGATTTTTCCAAACTAATAAAATAGCCATTTCGCTCATAATCAAATAAAAAATGATTAAGTGACACGTTACCATGCACAAAAGTAATACGTGTTTTTTCTTTTTCTTTCATCGCATCGTTCCACTCATTTAATTGCTTCGTTGCAAATTCACGCGCCCTCATTACATGATGATAATACGTACAATATTGCAATTCGAACGGAGACATATACCACTTCGCTTCAGATTCTACAAGAAACTCTTCTAACATTTCACCATCATTTTCCCAACGATTGAATATATTTGTATAATGTTTTTCTAAATCTTCTGCTGTATACGTTTCTTCTTTCACCGTTTTTTGATGTAACATTCCCAGTGTCTGAAACATTTTATGATATTGATCATTATCCTCACCGTTTCCTTCCGCACGCTCTAACCAAGGCATTAAATAATAATTATACGTCCCGTCACTTAAAATATAATTACCATCCGTCGTATGGTATATAGGTACATAATTTGAAAAACCTTTCTCCTTCAAATATTGAATATGATGCAGAAAATTATTCCGCTCTAACTTTCTGCCCTCTATTTTCTTCAACGCATACGGACCTTGATTCGTATAAATTTTCGTTACACTTCCGTGCTCTTCCATATGCTGTGTATCCAATCTATATTGCCTTACAATCGGTTCATAGCGATTTCGTAATTCCATATCCATACGAATAACCCTTTCTATTCAAAACATAGCCTATAGGAAAAGAAAAGAGGTGAGTAAAAACACTCACTCCCTTATTTCGCCTTTGCCCTTGAAACGGGAATATAAATAATTTGCCCCGCAGTTAAATATATATCTTCTGTTTGATTGACACGGTATAAATTTTGTACAGACGTTTCATAGCGCTCGGCAACAGATTCGATTGTATCTCCTTCTTGCACGAAATACATCCTTAACTTTGTAAATTCTTCTTCCGGTTCTTTCGTAAATATTTTTGTTAAATAAAGCGCATTTTCGTCTCGCTGTGAGTACGCTGCTGCTTCTTGTTCTTCTTGTTCTTCTTGTTCTTTTGATTTTTCTTTCTTGAAATTTTTTCGTCCAAACAATTCAAATTGTGGTGTCGTTTCTTGCCCCTCTTCACGTTCCACAAATTCATGTTCCTCTAATTCCTCTTCCTCTAATTCCTGCTCTCTTCTTTCTTCTAGTTGGAACGGTTCAAATGCGTAATCTTCCCATTCATCCGATTCCTTATAGGTCGGCTCTTCTACATGCGGTGCAGGTCTATTTTCATCCTCTTCGGCGGAATCATCTTCTAACTCAGCATCCGTTGTTTCTTCCTCTTCATCCTCAATTCTTTCCTCATCACATAAACCTGTAATAGATATATCCGCTAATAATTGTAAGCAGCCATTTTCCTTTAATTCATAATCAAATTCCTCGATCGATACATATAACTCTTCAATTACTTTCACTCGATTTCTTGGAATTGATATTTCAAGCGGGAAGGAATGAACAAGTTCATTAACTCCATCTTCCCTCGTTTCTACATAATCGATTGACTTTGCAGGTGATAGCTCTCTTAATGAATAAGCTGAATCATCTTGCCGTGCAACATACTCTCCCGTTAAATCTAGCTGCCCCCTCACGATAACTTCATGATCAAGCTCTTCTATCTCAACGTCTGGATCTAACGAAATTGACAAAAGTTCTTCGACTTCCTGTCCTTTTTGGAACCAAACAGATTCTTTTAATGAAAACCGTAATGAATGATCTGTTTCCACTTCTTTTCCCCCTCCCAAACTATATGTCATTACAGATTTATGTATGTAAAGCCCACTTTATGAATAAAAAAATCGCTCCCCCCTATGGAAAGCGATTTTCGCGAATACATTATGCTTTTAATTTTGACATTGCAATTTCAGCCGCTGCAATCGTCGCTTCAATATCTGCATCACTATGTGCTGTTGATAAGAACAAACCTTCAAATTGAGATGGTGGTAAGAATACACCTTGTTCTACCATCTCACGATAGTAAGCCGCAAAGAATTCTAAGTTTGAGGATTTTGCTGCATCGTAATTAATAACTGGCTCATCTGTAAAGAAAATACCAATCATAGAACCTGCACGGTTAATGTGATGAGGAATGCCCTGTTTTTCAGCTACTTTACGTAGCCCAGCTTCTAACATTTCCGCTTTACGCTCAAATTCCACATATGATTCTGGCGTTAATTGTACTAACGTTTCATAACCAGCTGCCATTGCAAGTGGGTTCCCTGATAAAGTTCCAGCTTGGTAAATCGGTCCGCTCGGCGCAACTTGACGCATAATTTTTGCTTTACCACCGTATGCTCCTACCGGTAATCCCCCGCCGATTACTTTACCTAAACAAGTTAAATCAGGTGTTACACCGTAGTAACCTTGTCCGCAATTATACGCAACACGGAATCCTGTCATTACTTCGTCAAAAATAAGCAGTGCACCGTTTTGCTCTGTTACTTCACGAAGACCTTCTAAAAATCCTGGTTGCGGAGGAACAACACCCATATTCCCTGCTACTGGTTCTACAATTACACAAGCAATGTCATCACCGAATTGTTCAAAAGCATATTTCACACTTTCTAAATCGTTATAAGCTACTGTAATCGTATTTTGTGCTACACCTTCTGGTACACCAGGGCTATCTGGCAAGCCTAGCGTCGCCACACCAGAACCAGCTTTAATTAATAATGAATCACCGTGACCATGGTAACAACCAATAAATTTTAAAATTTTATTACGACCTGTATAACCACGAGCTAAACGTAATGCACTCATTGTCGCTTCTGTTCCGGAGTTCACCATACGTACAATCTCAATCGATGGTATACGCTCAATAACAAGTTTCGCTAATTTATTTTCAATTTCTGTTGGTGCACCGAAGCTTGTACCTCTTTCAGCAACAGATTTTAACGCTTCAACAACACGGTCATTTGCATGACCATGAATTAAAGGTCCCCAAGATAATACGTAATCAATGTATTCATTCCCATCGATATCATATACTTTAGAACCTTTTCCACGCTCCATAAACAACGGATTCATACCAACAGATTTAAAGGCACGAACTGGGCTGTTTACACCACCAGGCATTAGGTCTTGTGCATCTTCAAACGCCGCAATCGACTTATCAAACTTTTTCATTATTTAGCGCCTCCTTCTTGTAACCATCTTGCTGCATCTTTTGCATGATACGTAATAATTAAGTCTGCTCCTGCGCGTTTCATGCTAATTAACTTCTCAAGTACAACTTCTTTTTCATTAATCCAGCCATTTTGCGCTGCCGCTTTAATCATCGAATATTCACCACTTACATTATAAGCAACGACTGGTAAATTAAAGTTATTTTTCACATCACGAACGATATCTAAGTAAGAAAGAGCTGGCTTTACAATTAAGAAATCGGCACCTTCCATTACATCCGATTCTGCTTCACGGAATGCTTCCATACGGTTTGCTGGATCCATTTGATATGTTTTACGGTCACCAAATTGTGGTGCACCGTGCGCAGCATCACGGAATGGCCCATAAAATGCTGATGAATATTTCACAGCATACGACATAACTGGTACGTGTTCAAAACCATTTTCATCTAATGCATGACGAATTGCTATTACAAATCCGTCCATCATGTTTGACGGCGCAATAATGTCTGCTCCTGCTTTCGCTTGGCTTACAGCTGTTTTCGCAAGAACTGCAAGAGACTCGTCATTTAAAATAATACCATCTTCAATTACACCGCAATGACCATGGCTTGTGAATTGACATAAACATGTATCCGCAACTACTACTAGCTCGGGGAACTCATCTTTAATTTGCTTAATGGCACGCTGTACAATTCCATGATCACAATATGCTGATGATCCAACTTCATCCTTTTCAGCAGGTAAACCAAATACAATAACAGAACGAATACTTAAATCAACAACCTCTTGCATTTCAGCTCGCAATAAATCTAAAGAGATTTGGTATACGCCTGGCATAGAAGGAACTTCATTACGAACATTTTCACCTTCCAATACAAAAATAGGATAAATAAAATCTTCCGTATGTAAAAACGTTTCACGCACAAGCGCACGCATATTACCGCTTTGTCTTAAGCGACGATGACGATTAAATTGTAAAGAGTTCATAGATTTCTATCCCCATTCTTTTATTTTATCCCGCTATTTGCGGGCAGTAAGACCCCCACCTCAAAATTCGGCTGGAGCAAAGCTGTTAGGTGGGAGATCAACTGCCCGTAAACGCCCGATTAGTTCAACTCATAATTAGTAAGGGATGCCCCCCACTAATTAAAGTTTCACTTTATAGATTCACAAATGCATTGTAGCAATGCCTCTACAGTGTACTCTTTTGGCACAATAACAGACGGAAAATAAAGGTTCGCCTCTTTTTCCGTAATAGGCCCTATACAAGCAATTGTACATTTTTTTGTCCATTCTCTCCAGTTTGTACCCTCAAGTAAACGAACAAAACTATCAACAGTTGAAGGGCTCGTAAATGTAATAACATCTACTTTCCCTACTTGTAACGCTGCTATAAGCTCTTGTTTTTTCTCTATGTTTGCTTTCGTATCGTATACGATTAGCTCATCTAGGGAAACACACCTTTCCCGAAGTTTAACTGGAATTATATCTCTTGCTAAATTCCCTTTCGGAAATAAAATGTACTCGTTTCCACTTAATTTTTTTACAAACTCATCTACAAACACTTCTGCAACAAATGAGGTTGGAACAAAATGTACTTGATAGCCCCGCTTTTCTAACTCTAATTGTGTTTTCGCGCCTACTGCGGCAATTTTAATCGTTACGGGGAGCTTCTTTCCCAAACTATCTAGGAAAAAAGCCACACCATTTTTACTCGTAAAAACAACCCAGTCATACGAATGTAGCTTCTCTGCTATATGTTGAATTTGCCTATAAGACATACCTTCCATATGCAAAAGCGGAATTTCCAATGGAATTCCGCTCTTTTCTTGTACCGCTACGCTCATTTGTTTCGCTTGATGCTGGGCACGTGTAATTAATACCGTTTTGCCAGCGAGAGCATTCATGGTTATTGTTGCCCCTTATTTGCAGCAAGAATGAGTTCTCTTGCGCCTTGTTTAATTAAACGGTCCGCAGCCTCTAGTCCTACTTCCTTTGGATTAGTGCCTACCACTGTCTCTTTTAATAAAACAGAACCGTCCATAGAACCGACAAGAGCTGTTAATTCAATTGCATCATTTTCTGTAAGAGTTGCATATCCAGCGATTGGAACTTGGCATCCACCTTCAAGTTTATGAAGAAATACTCGCTCCGCTGCCACTGTTCTTTCTGTTATGGCATCATTTATATGCGATAACAACTGTAGTAAATCCTCATCACCCTCACGGCATTCAATCGCTAATGCCCCTTGTCCTACAGCTGGTACACATAAAGTCTCATCCAAATGTTCTGTAATAACTTCATCATCCCAGCCCATTCTTTGTAATCCAGCTGTCGCTAAAATAATTGCATCGTAATCTTCTTCTTTTAATTTACGTAAGCGTGTATCGATATTTCCGCGAATCCACTTCACTTGTAAATCCGGTCTCGCAGCTAATAATTGTGCACTACGTCTCAAACTACTCGTTCCTAACGTTGCTCCTTCAGCTAAATCTTTAAAAGATTCCCCACCTTTAGAAATAAAAGCATCACGAGGGTCAACACGCTTTGGTGTACAACCAATCGTTAACCCTTCCGGAAGTACAGCCGGCATATCTTTCATACTATGTACAGCCATATCGATCTCTTTCGTAAGTAGCGCATGTTCAATTTCCTTAACGAACAAACCTTTTCCGCCTACTTTTGAAAGAGTAACATCTAAAATCACATCACCTTTTGTAACAATTTCTTTCACTTCAAATTCATATGGTAAACCTAGCGCTTTTAACTGACCAATAAACCAGTTTGTTTGTGTTAATGCTAGTTTACTGTTTCGCGATCCTACAATAATTTTGCGCATCATTCTCTCTCCTTATTATAAATACCAAAAATGGAAGTTGGATAAACTACTTAATAAAAAAATGTTAACTAGCATTACGAGAAATGCTCCGATATTCCACTGCACAATTTTCTTACCTTGTAACACATCTGCCGCTCGTAAATATAAACCCGTACAATACACGAATAGAACGATAAAAGATCCGATTACTTTCGTATCATACCAATGGAAATTGTCCAATTTTGTATATCCCCATATGCATCCTAATAAAATTGCTAATAAGAAAAATGGAACGGAAAATAAATTTAATCCATAAGACATAGATTCTAGCTTCGGTAAATTTCCTAACCTTCTTAATCTCGCATTCCATTTTTTCTTTTTTAATAAGCGATATTGCAGTAAATACATAATCGAAAAAATAAACGACACAGTAAATGTCGCATAAGAAATAATTGCCATACCAACATGCACGTATACAAGTTCTGAAACTAATTGTTTAGCCAATATTGGCGACATCTTTCCGAGCGGTGTGAAAATAGAAAAAGCGCTTACGCCAAATGCGACAACATTTGTAAAAAAGACTAAAAAGTCAATGCGCATAAATCGATTTATAACTAACGACATCGTAATCAATAACCATACATAAAAATAAATCCCTGATAATAAAGTTAAAATGGGATTCGTTTCTGAATCTGTAGCCCTAAGCAACATAAAAATAGATTGCAGAACCCATACAATCGAAAGTAACCAAAAAGCAAATCGGTTCGCCTTTCGGTTACTTTGGAAATAATCTATAAAGTATAAACTGATGCTACATGCATATAAAATAATTGCAATATGATAAATAATACTGTTATTAAAAAAACTCATCCGATCATCCTTCCAAATTATAAAGATGGAACGGATGGTGTCCACGCTCTTTTATGTTCTACTTCTTCCGCATGTCTCTCTACTTCTTCCACTTCTAAATCAAAAATCTTCGCAAATAAAGCTAGTTTTTCTGGTGCTTCCTCTTCGGCGGCTAATTCTTTCGCTACTAAAATTGGGTCTTTTAATAATTGATTAATAATACTTTTCGTATGCTTACTAATTACTTTTTTCTCACGATTACTAAGATTTGGCATTTTTCGTTCCAGACTTTCCATCGTTTCACTTTGGATGGCAAGTGCCTTATCACGAAGAGCTGATATTAACGGAACAACACCAAGTGTATTTAACCACGTTTTAAATAAAACGATTTCTTCTTCAATCATAAATTGAATTTTCTCGGCTTCTTTCAAACGCTCAGCACGGTTTGCTTCCACCACTCCTTGCAAATCATCAATGTCATATAAGAAAGAACCTTCTAGCTCATCAATCGCTGGCTCAATATCACGTGGTACTGCAATATCAACCATAAACAAAGGGCGACCAGAGCGCATTTTCTCTACCTTTGTCATCATCTCTTTCGTAATGACATATTCCGATGCACCAGTTGAACTAATTAAAATGTCCGCTTCTAATAATGCACATTGTAATTCACTTAAAGGTTTTGCATGCCCCATATATTTTTCAGCCATTACTTCCGCTTTCGAAAGCGTCCGGTTCATAACTGTTACTTTACGAGCACCGCTTCCGTATAAGTTTTGCAGTGCAAGTTCACCCATTTTACCAGCACCAAAAATGAGTACATGACAATCTGTTAACTCACCAAAAATTTTCTTTCCGAGCTCAACAGCAGCATAACTAACAGACATCGCACTTTCACCAATTGTTGTTTCTGAGTGAGCACGTTTTGCTAATGTAATGACCTGCTTAAACAATTCATTAAAAATTGTACCTGTTGCTTTTACTTGTTGCGCTTCTAAAAAGCTATCTTTTATTTGACCTAAAATCTGTGTCTCTCCAACTACCATAGAATCTAAACCGCACGTTACGCGGAATAAATGATCTATTGCACCATCTTGCTCAAAAATAGTTAAGTATGGTGCGACTTCTTCTATTTCAAGCTGAAACCAATCAGCTAAAAACTTCTTAATGTAATACCGTCCCGTGTGTAATTGATCGACAACAGCATAAATCTCAGTGCGATTACAAGTTGATACAATGACATTCTCTAACACACTCTTTTGATTTTGTAATATAGTCATTGCTTGCTCTAGCTCTGTTGCCTGAAATGTGAGTTTCTCACGAAATTCTACAGGGGCTGTTCGATAATTTACACTAACAACAAGAATATGCACGCAGCATGTCCCCCCTTCACCCGTTTTATCACTTTAACTACTATCATAATACAACTTTCCTTTTATAAATCTGACAATCGTGTGAACAATCGATTATTTTTTCTTTATTCTCCGTATGTAATAAAGGAGATTTAGTAAAACGAGTAAAAACTTTCTACTTTATAATGATTATAAAATAATAACTCTATTTGTACGTTACCAAAAAAAGTCCTCATAATCAAGTAATGGAAACTATTCCATATTCATTATAACGTCATCTTTTCTATCTTCTTTCATCATGAAGGAAAATATGTATGATTATTCCAAAATGCAGCACACACTTTTTCAATACAATGTATGTAACATTTTATTTATTTTTCGTTATATTCATTTTATAAAATTAAATTGTGCACAACTTAATTAGGGAGAGGTTATGTAGATAACCAACTTTGCTTTTCCATTTACGCTTGTTCTAAAGAGGTTATCCATTTTTATCGACCGTATTTAGAAGAAATGGGCATTACGTTTCCCCAGTACAGTACTTTACTCGTACTATAGGAGCAAGATGGATTAACAGTAAAAGAAATTGGAGAACGTCTATTTTTAAATTTTGGTACGTTAACACCTATGTTAAAACGAACGGAATCATTAAAACTTGTAAAACGTGTTCGTTCCAAAGAAGACGAGTGAAAAGTTTGTATGGAATGAACAGCACAAAGTAAATATTTAAAAGAAAAAGCTTGTTCATTATCAACAACGATGACTATAAATTTAGGAATTACAGAGCAAGAATATTGTTCTTTACTAATCCAATTAAATAAAGTGAAACTTTAATCAGTGAGGGTTTTGTCCATCCCCCACTAATTATTCTCCCACACCAATCGGGCGTTTACGGGCAGTTATCTCCCATCTAACTTCCTCGCATTCGCCNNGTGGGAGTCTTACTGCCCGAAAATAGCGGGATAAACGAATTGAAACAATGAAAACAATTAATAATATAAAGAAAAAAACGCGCAACATTCGTCACGCGTTTTTTGTTTTTGTAAATTTATGAATGGCCTTCCACGCTTCTTCTTTTCCAAGTCCTGTTTCAGAAGAGAATAGAACGACTTCATCGCCACTTTCAATATTAAGCGTTTCTTTTACAACTTTTAAATGCTTTTGCCATTTCCCTTTCGGAATTTTATCGGCCTTCGTTGCAATAATAATTGTCGGAATATCATAATGCTTTAAGAAGTCATACATCATCACGTCATCGTTTGTTGGTTTGTGACGTAAATCAACTACTAATACCGCTGCATCTAATTGCTCACGTGTTGTAAAATACGTTTCAATCATTTTACCCCAAGCCGCTCGCTCTGTTTTAGATACTTTTGCATATCCGTAACCTGGAACGTCAACAAAGTGCATCATCTCATTAATTAAGAAAAAGTTTAATGTTTGTGTTTTCCCTGGTTTAGAAGAAATACGCACTAACTTTTTACGATTTAAAATTTTATTAATAAACGAAGACTTCCCGACATTGGAACGACCTGCTAATGCAATTTCCGGTAAGTCACCCTCTGGATATTGTTCTGGTTTAACAGCACTAATTACAATATCTGCTTTTGTTACTTTCATTGTTTCACTCCTACTAATGCGTGCTCCAATACGTCATCTAAATGAGATGCAAGCACAAACGTAAGGTTTTCTTTTACGCTCTCTGGAATATCATCTAAATCTTTCTCATTTTCCGCTGGTAAAATAATTTTTGTTAAACCTGCGCGGTGAGCACTTAATGTTTTTTCTTTCAAACCACCAATTGGTAATACACGGCCACGAAGTGTTATTTCACCCGTCATACCAACTTCTTTACTTACAGGAATGCCTGTTAGTGCAGAAATAAGTGCTGTTGCCATCGTAATACCTGCTGACGGTCCATCTTTTGGAACTGCCCCTTCTGGAACGTGAATATGAATATCATTTTTCTCATGGAAATCTGGATTGATATGAAGCTCTTCTGCACGAGAACGTATATAGCTAAACGCAGCTTGCGCTGATTCTTTCATAACATCCCCAAGTTTCCCTGTTAAAATTAATTTCCCTTTCCCTGGTGCTACAGACACTTCAATTGCAAGTGTATCGCCACCCGCTGCTGTATAAGCTAAGCCTGTTGCCATACCAACTTGATCTGTCTTTTCAGCTTGCCCATAACGGAATATGTGCTTACCAAGTAAATCAACAATGTTTTTATCAGTTACTACAACACGCTTACGTTCTGCTGTAACGATAATTTTTGCTGCTTTACGACAAACTTTTGCAATTTGACGCTCTAACGTACGAACACCAGCCTCACGCGTATAATAACGAATAATTTCAAGAAGCGATTCATCACGCACTTGCAAATTGCCTTTTCGTAAACCATGTTCTTTTAATTGTTTCGGCAATAAATGCTCGCGAGCAATGTGCACCTTTTCAAGTTCTGTATACCCAGCAATCGAAATGACTTCCATACGGTCAAGTAATGGACCTGGAATACTTGAAAGTGTATTTGCAGTTGCTACAAACATAACTTTTGATAAATCATATGGTTCTTCGATGTAATGATCACTGAAGTTATGGTTTTGTTCTGGATCTAATACTTCAAGTAATGCTGCTGATGGATCTCCACGGAAATCATTAGACATTTTATCAATCTCGTCTAATAAGAAGACTGGATTAACCGTTTTTGCCTTTTTCATGCCTTGAATAATGCGTCCTGGCATTGCTCCAACGTACGTACGGCGGTGACCACGAATTTCAGATTCATCACGCACACCGCCAAGGGATACACGAACAAAGTTACGATTCAACGATGTTGCAATTGAACGAGCTAATGAAGTTTTTCCGACCCCAGGAGGCCCAACTAAACAAAGAATAGGTCCTTTTAAGGAGTTCGTTAACTTCTGCACAGCTAAATATTCAAGTACACGCTCTTTCACTTTTTCAAGTCCGTAATGATCTTTATTTAAAATCTCTTCAGAATGAGCAAGATCAATCCTATCTTCTGTTGCTTCTGTCCATGGAAGCGCCAGTAACCAATCGATATAATTACGAATAACACCACTCTCAGCCGAGCTTCCTGGTAATTTCTCATAACGATTTAACTCTTTCAGTGTAGCCTTCATTGTTTCTTCAGGCATTCCGGACTGTTCAATTTTCTCACGAAGTTCTTCTACTTCGCCGCCCTTACCTTCTTTATCACCAAGTTCTGTTTGAATCGCCTTCATTTGCTCACGTAAGAAATATTCTTTTTGTGTGCGCTCCATTGAACGTTTCACTTTCTGTCCAATTTTCTTTTCTAGGCTAAGTAACTCTTGTTCATCTTGAATAATTGCAATCAATGTATGTAGTCGTTCTTTTACAGATATAATCTCTAAAATTTCTTGTTTCTGCTTCGTTTTAATTGGCAAATGAGAAGCAATTAAATCAGCAAGTCTTCCTGGTTCTTCTACATCAGTTACCGTTGCAAATATTTCATTTGAAACTTTTTTCGAAACTTTAATATATTGTTCGAAATGCTCCAGTAACGTACGCATAAGGGCTTTCTCTTCTAGATCATCTTCTACTTCTTCAGATACCGTTTTAATAGAAACTTGCACTACATTTTCTTCTTCGATAAACTCTACTACTTCTGCTCTATGTAAACCTTCCACAAGGACACGAAGCGTACCATTCGGCAATTTTAACATTTGCTTCACTTTCGCCACTGTACCTACACCATATATGTCATCTTCTCTCGGATCATCGATATTCATTTCTTTTTGCATTGCTAAAAAGATGATATTTTCACCCATTGCCGCCTGCTCTAGTGCTTGTATCGATTTATCACGTCCTACATCAAGATGCAAAACCATCGTTGGATATACGAGAACGCCTCTTAATGGTAGGAGGGGCACGATTCTTTCGTTCGTATTCATACTAGACATAGCACCTCCATAATAAATTAAACTCCTGTTCAACTATTTTATATTACAATACATCTAGATGCAATTGCAGAGATTCTCCGCAATTGTAAATATCTTGTTTTTCTCCCTTATGAAAAAAAAAGACTCCGCTTAAGCATACAAACTTAAACGTAGTCTGGCAAATTTTATTATCGTTTATCCCGCTATTTGCGGGCAGCAAGACTCCCACCTCAAAATTNNGCCCGATTGGTGTGGGCTCATAATCAGTGGGGGATGGACAAAACCCCGCTGATTAAAGTTTCTCTTTATTTTTACATGGATTGTGCATCTGTTTCGTCTACAGTAGTATGTATATCAAGCTCCCGATGCATATTTTCCTGCATAAACGTTAGCTCAAATACTTCTTTTAACTTACGAACAGGAATAATTTCAATTCCCTTTATTGTGTACAAAAATGGTTGCATATTTTCAGCAGGAATGATAACTTTCTTAGCTCCCGCTTTTTTCGCAGCTTTTATTTTTGCATATACACCACCAATTGGTTTTACTTCTCCGTGTATACTTATTTCACCTGTCATCGCTACTTCATTATTTACATATGTGCGATGCACCGCTGAATATACACCTGTTGCCATAGCAATTCCTGCCGAAGGACCGTCAATTGGGATACCGCCTGGAAAATTAATATGTATATCATATCCTTCTGGCAACACATCTAAAGAACGAAGTACTGTTAATACATTATCAACAGAACCTTTCGCCATACTTTTACGGCGAATGGATTTCGTTTGTCCACCAATACTTTCTTCTTCTACAATTCCGGTAACATTTACCGACCCTTTATCTTTGGCCGGAATTGCTGTTACTTCAATTTCTAATAACGCACCTGTACTTGGTCCATACACAGCAAGTCCGTTTACAAGACCAATCCTTGGAATCGGATAAATACGTTTTTCATATTTCGGTGTAAGCTGACTAGAGTGAACGACCCATTCTATATCTTCATCTTTAATGAAAAAACGCTCTTCATTTATCGCCATGCCAGCCGAAATTTGTACAAGATTAATTGCTTCTCTTCCATTTCTTGCATACATTCCAATCATTTCGATACCTTTTTCACCTATTTGTATTTTCACTTTTTCAGCTGCATTCTTCGCTACTTTTTGAATTTCTTCCGTATCTAATTCACGGAAAAAGACTTCTAAGCAACGTGACCGAATAGCAGGTGGGATTTCCTCTGGTGAACGTGTCGTCGCTCCGACTAAGCGAAAATCTGCTGGTAAACCTTTTTGAAAAATATCATGTATATATGTTGGAATCATCGTATTCTCTTCACTATAGTACGCACTTTCTAAAAATACTTTCCGATCTTCTAACACCTTTAACATTTTGTTCATTTGAATCGGATGTAGTTCACCGATCTCATCAATGAACAAAACACCACCATGTGCATCTGTTACAGCACCTTTTTTCGGTTGCGGAATACCAGCTTGCCCCATCGCACCAGCACCTTGATAAATCGGATCATGCACCGAGCCAATTAAAGGATCTGCAATGCCACGTTCATCAAATCTAGCTGTCGTCGCATCCAATTCGATAAATGCTGCATTCGTTCGAAATGGAGATTTCGGATTTCGTTTCGCTTCTTCTAATACGAGACGTGCTGCCGCTGTCTTTCCGACACCTGGCGGGCCATATATAATTACATGTTGCGGATTCGGACCACAAAGAGCCGCTTTTAACGACTTAATCCCGTCCTCTTGCCCTACAATATCTAAAAAGGATGTAGGACGTACCTTTTCAGCAAGAGGCTCTGTTAAAGAAATCTCACGCATTTTACGAAGCTGTTCTAATTCTTTTTTCGATTCTCGATCAATTGAAACTTTTTGTGTTCGTTGATTTCGAAGTAAGTGCCAAAAATACAATCCGACAATTACACCAAAAACAAGTTGAACAAGTAAAAATATATTTGTCCAGCTCATCATTTATTTCCTCCCGCAATGTTTTATCTCTTAGTATTTCCGCGGAGGAACATAGCTAAACATAAAGAAAAACAGCAATTATAAAAATTGCTGTTTCTTCTTCCCATTATGCAGATGTTTTTGTATCAAGTACAGTACCGTCTTGCAACACCAATTTGGGCAGCGCATTATCAGCTACTGTTTCTTTTGTAAGAACACACTTCTCGATATCTTTGCGAGATGGAAGTTCGAACATTACATCAAGCATTAAGCCTTCAATAATAGAACGAAGCCCACGAGCACCTGTTTTACGTTCAATTGCTTTTTTCGCAATTTCAATTAGTGCACCTTCTTCAAACTCTAACTCAACATCGTCAAGCTCCAATAATTTTTGGAATTGCTTCACAAGTGCATTTTTCGGTTTCGTTAAAATATCAACAAGAGCATCTTCATCAAGTGGCTCTAGGTTCGCAATAACTGGAAGACGACCGATAAATTCTGGGATTAGACCAAATCTTAAAAGGTCCTCCGGTAATACATGAGATAAAACGTGCTTCTCATTTACTTCAGCATTTTTCTTCTCAGAACCAAATCCAATTACTTTTTCACCAAGGCGACGTTTAATAATTGGCTCGATACCATCAAACGCTCCACCACAAATGAATAAGATATTCGTTGTATCAATTTGAATAAACTCTTGATGTGGATGTTTACGACCACCTTGAGGCGGAACGCTTGCTACAGTACCTTCTAAAATTTTCAAAAGTGCCTGCTGCACACCTTCACCAGATACATCACGTGTAATTGATGGATTTTCGGACTTACGTGCCACTTTGTCAATCTCATCAATATAAATAATTCCTTTTTCCGCTTTCTCTACATCATAATCAGCCGCTTGGATTAATTTTAGTAAGATGTTTTCTACATCTTCCCCAACGTATCCAGCTTCTGTTAAAGATGTTGCGTCCGCGATTGCAAATGGAACATTTAAAATACGCGCTAACGTTTGTGCCAATAATGTTTTACCACTACCTGTTGGTCCGATAAGTGCGATATTACTCTTCGCTAATTCTACATCGTCAATTTTGCTGTTAGAATTAATGCGTTTGTAATGGTTATATACCGCTACCGCTAGTGCTTTTTTCGCATTATCTTGTCCGATGACATACTCATCTAAGATTTCGCGAATCTCTACCGGTTTCGGTACATCTTTAAATTCTACTTCTTCGTCCTTCGCAAGCTCCTCTTGTACAATTTCAGTACAAAGTTCGATACACTCGTCACAAATGTAAACACCTGGACCTGCAACTAACTTTCGAACTTGCGTTTGTGTTTTACCACAGAAAGAACATTTTAATTGCCCTTTTTCATCATTAAATTTAAACATATTTTCACACCCCTTACAAAGTGCTAACCTCTTGCCTTCGTATGTACACGATAAATGTATCGTATGTAAATACATATTATGTCACTACGTAGCGAGAAATACAAATAATATGACTAGTTATGTACAAATAAAAAGTTTTTAAAACTTTTAAAATATGTATATTCGACTTATAAAGGAACTTTTCCTTCTCAATCGAAAAGTTTTATAAATATAAATATATCTATATCTATATTTATATTTATAAAACAAGGCACGATTCAAATCGCGCCTTGCTATTTTATTAAGCAGCTTTGCTATTGTCAACTAAGAAGTCTACAACTTTACGAACTTTAAGATCTTCTAATAAAGCGTCTACACTTCCAAGGGCTTGCTTGATAGCGTCTACTGGCATACTGTACATTTCAGCCATTTTTTCAACTTCTGCAGTTACTTCTTCTTCAGTAACTTCGATATTTTCAGCTTCAATGATAGCTTCAAGAACAAGGTTGATTCTTACACGTTTTTGTGCATCTTCTTTCATTTGCTCTTTTAATTTGTCAGCGTCAGTACCTGTGAATTGGTAGTAAAGCTCAAGGTTCATGCCTTGTTGGCTTAAACGTTGCTCGAATTCACGAACCATACGATCTAACTCAGTGTCAATCATAGCTTCTGGAATTTCAATTTCAGCGTTAGCAGCAGCTAATTCTACTACTTCGTCACGTACTTTGTGCTCAGCTTCGTGCTTTTTGCTTTCTTCTAAGTTTGTGCGAAGTTTTGCTTTTAATTCATCAAGAGTTGCAACTGCTTCGTCTGCTTCCTTAGCGAACTCATCGTTTAACTCAGGAAGTTCTTTTGTTTTAATTTCATGAACTGTTACTTTGAATGTTGCTGGTTTGCCAGCTAATTCAGCAGCATGGTACTCTTCTGGGAATGATACTTCAACGTCTTTAGACTCACCAGATTTAAGACCAATTACTTGCTCTTCGAAACCTGGGATGAATGTACCAGAACCGATTGCTAGAGAGTAGTTTTCACCTTTTCCGCCTTCAAATGCTTCGCCATCAACGAAACCTTCGAAGTCGATTACAGCTGTATCACCGTTTTCAACAGTTCCTTCTTCTTTAACAACTAGTTCAGCTTGACGCTCTTGTAAAGCTTTTAATTCGTTCTCTACATCTTCGTCAGTTACAGTTGTTTCAACTTTTTCTACTGCTAGACCTTTGTACTCACCTAATTTAACTTCAGGTTTCACTGTAACTTTTGCAGTGAAGATAAGGTTAGCATTTTTTTCAAACTTCTCGATGTCGATTTCAGGATGAGCAACCGGGAAGATACCCGTTTCATCGATTGCTTCACCGTATGCTTTTGGTAAGATGATATCTAAAGCATCTTGGTATAAAGATTCAACACCAAAGCGTTGTTCGAATAACGGACGAGGTATTTTTCCTTTGCGGAAACCTGGTACGTTAATTGTTTTTACGACTTTTTTGAACGCAGCGTCGATAGAGTTGTTTACTTCTTTAGCATCAACTTCAATTGTTAAAACGCCAACGTTACCTTCTAATTTTTCCCATTTTGCAGCCATTTATTCTTTCCCTCCAACTATAATAATGTATGCACATACCCCTATAGATTCAGATCTTCATTATCTCTTTTTTGAAATAACAAAAGTACAAATAATCCTCTAGCAAAAGCTTTCAGATATAATGTTCCAATCTACTAATTGTCTAAAAGACAACTACGGTATATTTTGTTCGAGAATAATATGAAACATATTAAGTAAGAGAATTACACTTCTCTTCTCTTACAAACAGGCAGTTTTCTGCCTTTTGCAACCCTTACATTATAACATAGAATATGCTCGTTTCAAGAACTGAACGATTCTTTTTCATAATTATACGGGCAAATATCCTTCTCTTTCAACACGTAATAACCATTGATAGGCAATATGAAACTCTTCTAGTTCAATATTATATGCTGTCATAAGTTCTTCTTCATCAATAGCCAATCCGAATCGCTTTCTTCCAATTCTCTCTAAAACAGCTGCCCAAATCTCTACCTTATCCATTAATAGAGGGAACGGGAAAACGCTAATTTGTAATTCTTTCCAATACGTAATCATCGCATCCAATATATCGGGATAATTTTGCTCTAATCGGCTTGATAATTTATGTATAATGTTATTGGATTGCTCCTCATTATGACCTGTAAATGCTGGAATCACCTTGATTATATATCCAAATTTTTCTATTTCTATCTCTTCTTCTCTTTGATTTTCTATCATTTTATACAAAATAGAAGTTTTCAAATAAGGGTGCTGCTTTTCGTCCATTAAAAATTTCTTTAAAACAGGTAATGCGAGATCCAAGTCTTTTAATGAAAGCTGCTGAATCGCTCTTAGCTTTTGTCCAAAGTTTTCTCCAAAAATTTCATTAGTAAACTCATCCAATTCAAAATTTGAATCCACTAGCGACATGTCTTCCTCATTTACCATACCTTCTGCAAATAAAGCGAGCTGCGCTAATTTTCCTTTTTGCTCAGGCATTATATCTTTCGTTTGCAAAACTTTTTCAACGGTTTCAATAACACCTTCATAATCATTTGTTTGAACTAAAATAGTTACATACGTTTCAAGAATATCACCAAATAAGACAATTCCTGTTTCAAGCAACTGTTCACATTTGTCTTTCGCTTCTTCCATACGTTTTAATTCCAGTAAACAAATAACTGAAGCTAATTCCGTTTGTTCCGTTTCCGCATTATACTGGCGTAATATTTCAAAGCAGCGCAATGCATCTTCGAATTTCCGCTCTTTCAGCGCTAAAAAACCTTCATCAATATAGCGTTCTGATAGTTGCGGAAACAATACGACCGTATTTTCTTTTTTATCCATACGTCCGCCTCTTTTTCTAGATTTTAATTATCTTCAAAGTAAATATATCAAATGCGTAATGAGAACACAACATCCCAAAATCATTTGTTTAAAATATAAAAATATTAGATTTTTATATTTTAATATGAACAAATTTTTATTAAAAACTAAAATTACATAAATAAAAACCCTCAGCAACCGACGCAGAGGATTCATCATTAATGGAAAGCTTTTATAATTGTGGGGTATACAAGGGTAATAATTTGGAGAACAATCATTGCCATAACAATCATGCTAAAATATAAAATTGGTTTACTTCGCTTCATTAAAAACATAATAATAATCATCGTACAAGCAAACAAACTTAAGAAAAACAAACTCGTTGACGAACTAAGTATACCACTCGGGACAAAGAACAATAAAACTACACTACAAGTGCCTATAATTCCGAATAACCATTCCATTCATTCCCTTTCCCTCTCATGGCAGTTTTTTTCTACGCTATTAAATGTTTTACAACATCAATTATATACGTTAATTTCTCATACGCTACAAATCCAAAAGCAACTGTTAAGCCCGTTACGATTAATCCTTTCATCATTTCTTCCTCCTCGTTTTATCGTTGTTACCTTCATTATAAAAGATTAGTAATTTGTTACCATCGAACTTCCTTACAGTTACCTTACAGAATTGTAAGATTTCCAAAAACATAAAAAAACATTTCATATAACGAGGGTGCTGAGAAATTGATTTCTTTTAAAAAATAACACACATTTTATCAATATGTTGAAAAAAACAAGGAATCCATCACCTGTATATAGTAAGTGATAAATTCCTTGTTCTTATGAAGTGGACTTTTTCAGTGGACTCCATATAACTAGAGGCAATTTCACGAAATTTTTCTATAATCATTTGCAAAATTAACTTTTTTCTCTTGCTGATTTTTCGGAGAATCCACTCTTACACTAATAGATTTACCAAATAATTTAGGAGTGAAATAAAGTGAAACTGTAATCAGTGGGGGTTTTGTCCATCCCCCACTGATTATGAGCCCACACCAATCGGNNCACCTAACTTCCTCACATTCGCTGAATTTTGAGGGGGGGAGTCTTACTGCCCGCAAATAGCGGGATAAAAAAATAGGCCTCCTAACTCGTTAGTGACCGCACATTGTACGTTTTAACTGAACGAATTAGAAGGCTTATATCACGCGGTTTACGACGTTACCGCAAAGTCTTTCTTAGCGTCCCAGGAGAGATTCGAACTCCCGACCGACGGCTTAGCTTACCACCATAGCTTTCGCTACCAGCAATTACTGTTTGTAGTCTGGACTATATCTTCACCATTTCAGGTGCGACACGTGTAGTCTCTACGGAACCTCACGATGATTTTCATCATACTTCGGAGTCTTTACCATTAAGATAAACTTAATCATTCAAAACTCCTTAATCTCTTGCAAGATCGTAAGTTTCCTCGGTATTACCATCAGCCGAACTGTTAAGGCTTCACCGATATAGTGTCGTCCACTTTATAAGTTCTTGTTTTCCTATAAAGGCTCCTATTCTTGAAGGCCGTTGCTCTATCCTGCTGAGCTACTGGGACATGGAGCGGGTGAAGAGAATCGAACTCTCGACCAGAGCTTGGAAGGCTCTTGTTTTACCACTAAACTACACCCGCATATATTATTTTGTTGTTTGTTTCAGCACAGACGTCCTATCGACAATATTTATTATATTTATAACTACTTATAAAGTCAATGCTTTTTTTAAAAGAGGATAATTTTTCTTATCCTCTTTTAAAAGTTGCTTGTTCAACTAGTTGTCCGTCTAATGTTTCAAACCGAACATCTATATGTTTTTCATCCATTTCTAATAAGGCAAATGTCTTTTCTACGCGCTGACGTGGTAATACAATACTTCCTGGATTAATAAATACAACTCCAGCAATGAATTCTGCACCTAATACGTGAGAATGTCCGAAGCATGCAACTTGTGCTCCCACTTCTTCTGCCTGGTACGCTAACGTTTGTAATGTCATTTTCACATTATGACGATGTCCATGCACAACTAAGAAGCGAATTCCATCTACGTCAGTTACAATTTCTTCTTGAAAGTCAGCATAATCACAATTCCCTTTTACAACATAGAAATCTTGTAGCTCTTCATGAGCAGACGTTAACTCTGAATCACCACAATGAATCATAACATCTACTTTCTCTTTATATTTCTCTTTTAACTGCTGTAATTCCTTCACAGAGCTATGACTATCGCTTACGATTAAAGCTTTCATCAATCTCTCTCCCTTATTCTCCTAAAAACCATTCCGGGATTTTTTCTTCTAACTTACGAAGAGCACGTCCGCGGTGGCTAATGGCATTTTTCTCATCTGAACTCAGTTCCGCCATCGCTTTTTTATATTCTTCTACATAAAAAATTGGATCATATCCAAAGCCATTTTCCCCACGGCGCTGTTCTAAAATATATCCTTCACACGTCCCATTCACAATTACAGGCTTTTTATCACCTTCAGGGAATGCTACCGCTAATGCACAGTAGAAACGCGCTTTACGTTTTTCAAAATCGATACCATTTAATTCTTGTAAAACTTTATCAATGTTCGCTTGATCATCTTTCGGCTCCCCAGCAAAACGAGCTGAATACACTCCTGGTTTTCCGTTTAAAGCATCTACAATCAGACCTGAATCATCCGCAATTACAATAGAATTCAACTGTCTACTTAGACTATCTGCTTTTAAGATTGCATTTTCTTCAAATGTTTCACCAGTTTCTTCGACTTCTTCAATATGAGAGAAATCGTGTAAAGATTTCACTTCTAAATCAAATCTCTCAAATAACTCAGCAAACTCACGCACTTTCCCCATATTTTTTGTCGCTACAACAACTTGTTTCATATTTCCCACCTCTACTCTATATGAGATACGATATCACCTAACGCTTCTTTTTGCATGTCAATCAGCTGGAAAATGCCTTGTTCCGCAGCATCAAGTAGTTCATTTAACTGAACTCTGCTAAACGTCGCTTCTTCTCCCGTTCCTTGCACTTCAACAAACTGACCTTTTCCAGTCATAATCACATTCATATCAACATCTGCTTTAGAATCTTCTGCATAGTTTAAATCTAAAACAACACCTTGCTCTTCAACAATTCCTACTGAAGTTGCTGCTAAATAATCTTTCACTGGAATTTTAGATACTTTTTCTGCTTGTAATAACTTCTCAAACGCTAATATCATCGCTACATATGCACCTGTAATAGACGCCGTTCTCGTTCCACCATCTGCTTGAATAACATCACAGTCAATCCAAACTGTTCTCTCACCAAGAGCTTCTAAGTCAACTACTGCACGTAATGCTCGTCCTATTAAGCGCTGGATTTCCATTGTACGCCCTGTTACTTTCCCTTTACTTGACTCTCGAATTATACGTTGTTCAGTTGCACGTGGAATCATCGCGTATTCAGCTGTTACCCAGCCCTTTCCTTCTCCACGCATAAACGGTGGTACACGTTCTTCAATTGTTGCTGAACAAATTACCTTTGTATCCCCAACTTCAATTAATACGGATCCTTCTGGATGTTTTAAATAATTCGTATGAATATGTATATGGCGTAATTCTATTTTCTCTCTGCCATCTACTCGCATAAAATAACCTCCTCATAACTACTACTCATTAGTATAGCCAAATTTAAATGTATGATATGTATACAATAAAGTGAAACTGTAATCAGTGGGGTTTTGTCCATCCCCCACTGATTATGAGCCCTCACCAATCGGACTTNNAGGTGGGAGTCTTACTGCCCTCAAATAGCGGGATAAAAGAAGGAGAACCCAAAAAGCAATTCCCCTTTCTTACATAAGTATATCAAATTATTCACGATTAAAAACCACCTGTATTCACGTTTTTTGGGCGATTTACAGGTTTTGTTAACTTTTCACCCTTTTCATCCATAAGATTCGCTTTCCCATTCACTTCAATAGAAACATTTTTCACGCCCTGTTTTTCCGTTAACGATAAAACTAATGATTTCAATACATAGTTTGAAATCTTATTTTTATTTTTATTCGCAAATATATTCTCATTAAAGTTTAACGTGATATTCCCGTCTTGCAATTTTGGATTCGTAATAAGTTTGACACCTGGATTAAAGTCACTCAACAGCGAATTTTGATTCGGCCCTTTTACAAGTTCATTTACAACTGTCGTAATGTCATTTTCTTTCCCTTCAGCAACACGGCGCGTGACTGGTACATAATATTGCTGTTTATTATTCTGCGCCATAAAATACAACGTGACTGGTTTTGTATTTGTTACATCTGCTACTTGTTCATCATCAAAGTTAATACCATTCGCACGACTCACTCCTTCACCAAGCGGCGTACCACCATTAGGCATTTTCACTAGCCTCTCACCATTTATTTGGAACTGCACTTGTTTTATTTCTTTAAATTGCGTCAATGTCCACGCTATAGATTCAACGATTTGACGCTCTTCTTCTTCTGCATAATTTTTCATTTCTTTAGAAAAATCAATTACCGCTGTCCCATCTTTTTTCAAGTCTAGAGTCATCGTTGTATTTGCTGGAATGACTGCACGGAACCCATTCGGTAATAAATCAGTTACCGGCCCATCTTTCACAAGGTATTCTAACGTTTGCTGCACGACCCCATTTGCTTTCGGAGTTGGTATAGCTAACGTTTGTGGTACAACATAACCATTTTTATCAACAAGGTATAGTTCCCTATTCACCGTTTGTCCTTGCTTATCTTTTTTAGCTGTTTCTTTCTTCCCACCCTCTGTATACGTAACTTGTTTTGGCGGATCAATTTGTTCAGTCGCTTTCTCCTGATTTATAAAGCCACACCCTGTTAGCAAAACAGCGCTCACAGTAGCACCAACAACCCATTTAAAAGTGGATTTAAGCATGCCATTCCCCCCTAAAATCTAAGTTTGTACTATTATGTATACGAGCTGTTTCACGTTTTAGAACAAAACATACTTCTTATAAACAAAAAACTCCTGATTTCTCAGGAGCTCACTTATATAAATCTACTATTTTTCTGCTTTTAAATGAATATGCTTCACATTTTCAATCGGCTGACCGAACCACTTTGATGCGATCTCTTTAAATAAGCCTATTTTTCCTGTTGTTAAGAAGAGATGATTACTTTGTTCCTCTCCCTCATTCAACATTTTATTATGGTATAAAATCGTACTTATTTCACGTGCTGTTTCATCACCTGAACTAATTAATTGCACTTTATCTCCCATTACCTTTTTAATAACCGGACCTAAAATCGGATAATGTGTACACCCTAAAATAAGTGTATCAATATCAGTTCTTTTCAGCGGTTGCAATGTTTCTCTTACAACTTCATACGCCATTTCACTTTCAAAATTCCCGCTCTCCACAAGTTCAACGAAAGGTGGACATGCTAAACTTTCTACCATAACACGGTTATTAATAGATTTTAACGCATCTTCGTATGCACCACTTTTCACCGTTCCAATCGTTCCAATAATCCCAATATGGTACGTATTTGTCACTTTTAAAGCTGTACGTGACCCTGGATGAATAACTCCCACTACTGGAATTGGTAATTGTTTCTGCATTTCTTCTAATACAACCGCAGTTGCTGTATTACACGCAATAACTAACATTTTGATATTTAAATCTAATAAATGCTCTGTCATTTCCCACGTAAATTGACGCACTTCTTCTCGAGAACGCGGACCATACGGGCAACGTGCTGTATCTCCTAAATATATAATACGCTCTTTCGGCAACTGACGAATTAATTCCTTCGCTACTGTTAAACCGCCAACTCCTGAATCGATAACACCGATTGCTCTATTCAACTTCATCACCCGTTTTCTCATTCATCATCTTATTTTATGTTTATTCGTATATTTTACGCACTTTAAGTTGGCTCACTTAAAATGCTTCTATATAAATGTTTTATCCCGCTATTTGCGGGCAGTAAGACCCCCACCTCAAAATTCGGCGAATGCGAGGAGGTTAGGTGGGAGATAATTACCCGATTGGTGAGGGCTCATAATCAATAGGGGATGAACAAAACCCCCACTGATTAAAGTTTCACTTTATTTGTACCTGTATAGACTAGGACCTTTTTTATTTTGCTCCTTTTTTTCGTAATTTGCAAGACAGAAAAATAGCCGACCTTTTGTATAAAAGTCGGCTTCTTTCTTATAATTCGAGTTCTCCCATACGAAGAAGCTCGACAACTGCTTGTGAACGTCCTTTAACCCCTAGCTTTTGCATTGCATTTGATATGTGGTTACGTACTGTTTTTTCACTTATAAAAAGTTCACCTGCGATTTCCTTCGTTGTTTTATCTTGAACCAGTAATTCAAATACTTCTCTTTCCCTCTTTGTGAGTAAAGGTTTAGATTGATACGCTTTTTCCTTCAACTGGTATAACCCTCCTTGCTTAAGCCAGAGCTGTATATGTGTAAGTTGGGTGTTTATTTAGTCAAGATATTGTATGAACGAAATGTGCAGGTGGTGAATGAAAATGGGCTTTATTTCTTATGTTATTTTAGATTTTATACGGTGTACGTACTTGGTTTATACACTCACTTTTTTATAAATCACCTTTATTGAGTGAATACACTTATAACTGTATCGAAAAAGCATTACATACATTATCATTACTTTTGCTAGAAGTTTTCATTACAATCTATTACCTCGCGAACAAATAGAATCTACATCACCTATCTTTTTTATTCATACTTATATCCATTATCTTATCGATAAGCTATATACTCGCATTTTCTTCTATAACACTATTTTCCCTATCAACCTTATACGCGGGATCCTGATTCCATTTTTATTTTTAGATGGTATCACTCCCCCCACTTACCGTTGGGTTACACCCTTCACACAATTGAAGTGGGTGTATCCTTGCCCATTTTACATGAATTTTACATGAATATAACAGTAGTCTCTAAAAAAAAATGTAATATAACCTCATAGTCTTCCCATAGATTTTCATATATAGAAAGATGTAGCCTAATATAAAAAGGAGTTGATTGTAATATGTCAAAAAAATTATGTAAATCCGAAACTGATAAAATGTTATTTGGTGTATGTGGTGGTTTAGGAGAATATTTTGATATTAGTTCTACTCTCATTCGTATCATTTGGGTCATTGCTGTTTTATGTTTTGGGATTGGTTTTTTAGTTTATTTCATTTGTTTATTACTTATGCCACGTTCGTACTAACGGCATCATTCCATATACTTAAGCGAAACATATAAAAAATCACCTATAGAATTCTTTTCTATAGGCGATTTTTTCATGAAGAATACTTCATCGTTAAATGTAATACTGCCACTTCCTCCTCATTATTTCGGTAACTATGTTTCTTATTTGCTTCAAATTGAATAGAGTCAAACTCATTTAATTCGTATACATCATTCTCTACTTGAATCGAAACTTTCCCTTTCATTACTGTTACAAGTTCAATAGCACCTTCATGATGAGTTTCCGGTTCGTATATACTATTTGATTTTAAACAAGCACGGTGCATTTCCATCCCTGTTTCTTTCGCGTAACGGAACATCGTTTCTAAATGCCATGCTTGTCCTGCATCTACTGCAAATCCTTCTCCGCAGCGCGCAACAGATACAGGTTCTCCAACAACCATTAATCTCGATAAGGGAATCGATAACCCTTTCGTTATTTTCCAGATGACAGCTAATGTCGGATTCGTTTCCCCTCTTTCAATCTTTCCTAATGTTAATTTACTCACACCTGTCTTTTGGGCTAAATCTTCTAAACTTAATTTTTGTTCAGTTCGAATTTGTCTCAATAACTGACCTACTTGCTGAATGACTTCTTTCGTTTGCATATCCTCATTTTCTTTCATCTATACAACCACCTTGAAGTATAAAATAGTTTACCTTTTTAAACATAAAGTATATTATAATATACATAATTATTTCATTTTGAAAGGAGTGCTATACTTCATGCGCGCAATTTTATTAGGTCTTTTATCATCGGCCTTTTTTTCTGCAACCTTTATTATGAATAGAGCGATGAATGTATCTGGGACAAGCTGGGCTTGGACAGCTTCCTTCCGTTTTTTATTTGCTCTCCCTATTTTATTCCTTATCGTTTTATTTCGCAAAAAATTTAGGGATTTATGGGAAGAGTTAAAGAAACATCCATTTGCATGGATTGGATGGGGTTCCGTTGCAGGGATTGGTTTCTATTCTTTATTAAGTTTCGCAGCCGTCTTTTCTCCAGCTTGGCTCGTTGCTGGAACTTGGCAAGTTACAATATTAGCAGGTGTACTTTTATCACCACTATTTTTCGTTAAAATAGAAACAAAGTCAGGTACGAAACTTGCACGTGGAAAAATTCCCCTTCGTAGCTTATATGTAGCATTATTTATTTTACTTGGTGTAATTTGTATGCAGGCTACTGAAGCAGGCCACATTACAATGACTCAGTTCATCTCAGGGTTCTTACCTGTCGTGTTAGCTGCTTTCTTATATCCGTTCGGCAACCGAAAAATGATGGAACTTGTTAGTGGACGTCTTGATACATTCCAACGTGTATTAGGAATGGCAATTGGAAGTTTTCCTATAACAATTCTACTTGGTATATACGGATTTTCTACTACAGGTATTCCAACATCAAGTCAAATGCTACAAGGATTTTTGTTAGCATTATGTTCTGGCGTCATTGCAACGATGACATTTTTCTTTGCTACTGACTTAGCAAAAGATAATCTCGCTTTACTTGGGGCTGTTGAAGCAACACAAGCTGGAGCGATGGTCTTTACAGTGCTCGGTGAAATTGTTTTCTTGAATGGTTCATTTCCTGATGGTCTGTCACTAATTGGTATGATTATTATTATGTTAGGAATGGTTGCAAATAGTATTTTAAACCGTTCTGTTCCAGTCGTTAAACAGGAAAAATTGGCATAAAAAGGAGAGCCTTCTTTAGCGGGACTAGTAATTGGTTTCACATGAGTTTTAATTCACTTATTAGGCATTCCGTTAACTGGAACATCTGTTAACCCAGTTCGTAGCATCGCGCCAGCTTTATTTGTTGTTGGAGAAGCACTTTCTCAACTATAGATATTCATCGTAGCAGCTATTGTAGGTAAATTTATTTTAAATACTGAAAAAAAGAATTTTCAATATTTCTGAATGAAAAAGGCAAGCCCTCATTATGAGGAAGGCACTGAAAAAGTGATTTCTTTAAAAAATAACATACATTTTATCGATATGTTGAAAAAAAACAAGGAATCCACCACCTGTATGTAGTAGGTGATGGATTCCTTGTTCTTATGAAGTGGACTTTTTCAGTGGCCTCCGTTATGAGGTGCTCGCTTTTTTATTCTTTCATTTTCGACTTTAAATTTGTAACTAATTGCGCTACCGTTACATTGGCAAGTACGTTTTCCATCGCTTCTTGCGCTTGCATTAAAATGATTTCTAATACTGATTGAATATTAGCTCCTACTGGACATTCAACGTTGGGATTTTCATGGAAAGAAAATAGATGTCCTTCTTCTACAACTTCCACTGCTTTATATACATCAAGTAATGTAATTTCTTCTAAATCACGAACAAGTGTCGTACCACCTTTACCAGCTTGTACATCAACAAGTCCTGCTCTCTTCAACATTCCTGTAATGCGACGAATCACAACTGGATTTGTATTCACACTACCAGCAATCCATTCAGAGGTACAGCGAGAGTTTCGATCTATCGCAAGTAACGTCAACATATGAACACCTACTGTAAACCGACTACTAATTCCCATCTGCACACCCTCCTTTGTATTCATTCTAGTTAAAAGACGACTCTTATTATTATATACTATTTTTAATTTATACATAAAGAAAAAGCATGATTTCAATAAAAAATCATGCTTTTTTCCATTATTGGCGCTTTATAAATTTTGCTAAATCTTTAAATTTCACTTTGTCTGAGTAATTCATTACGCCGTTTACGTAAATGCGGCTTGTAACAACACTTAATATACCGATTGTCACTAAAAGAACCGTCAGTGTTATCGTAATTTCTAACATACCCGCCTCACCAGCTACAATGCGTGAGAATGTGACCATCGGGGTGAAGAACGGAACGTAAGAACTTACAACAACGATAGTACTATTCGGATCACCTAGCGATTTAATACTTATAAAGAATGCTGCCATTATTAAAATCGATACTGGCAAAATAACACCTTGTAAATCCTCAGTCTTAGAAACAACCGCACCAGCAGCCGCATACATCATTGCATACAGGAAATATCCTGTAACAAAATAAATAAGGAACATACTAATAACTTGTGCATCTATCTTTGTAAAATCAATTGGTGCTCCAAATAACGAACCATTTTCTAAATCTACCCATCCTAGTAACCAAGGAACCAGGTAACCACATGCCAATATGACAAGTTGTAATAATGCCGTTGAAACAACCGCTAAAATTTTCGCATACATCATCGTAAGAGGTTTTACTTTCGGAATCACGACTTCCATAACGCGAGAAGCTTTTTCAGAAGCAATATTCATCGCAATTGTGCTTCCGAACGCAACAATAAACATATATAAAGCGAATGTAAAGAAATATGCAATTCCAGCAGAAGCAGAACGATCTTTTATCGCTTCTTGTTTCACGGAAATTTCGGTTTGCAGTTGCTGTGCAATTTCCGGTGAAACATTATGTTTAGCAATTGTTACCGCCGTATATTGCGCTTTTAAATAACTAGCTATAATTGTAGAAGTTGTTTCACTAGGGTGTCCATTAAACATATACGTAACTTCTGGAACTCCATCTTTTTCTTTCACATGGAATAAACCATCTAAATCTCCTTCTTCTACTTGTTTATGGAATTTATCAAAATCTTCCTTTGAACCGACAGTTATTTTTGCTGATGGTAATAACTTACTTAACTCTTCTTTTTGTATTTTATATGTAGAACTCTCTACTACAACTGCAATTTTATCTTTATCCTTATTTTTATCATTACTTGAAGTAAAATGATTGAATGCAAAAATTCCAAACACAATGAAAAATAAAATTGCACTCATAATTAATGATCTTTTAGATAAAAATGATTCTCTAAAATAAAATGAAAATACGTGAGAAAATTTACGCATCGTTATTTCGCCCTCTCTACAAAGATTTCATTTAACGTCGGCTCTAACATTTTAAATTGTCGTAAGCTAACACCTTGTTCTTGCAACTGCTGCAAAATTTTGAGAGCTTCTGCATCGCCTTGTACTTTTACATAAAGAAGACCCTGTTGTTTTTCATACGGGACATGTATAGATTCTAATCCCTTTTCATTCTCTTCTGTATCTTCAATCGTTAAATTACAGAAACCGTATTCTTTCTTAATATCACTTAACTGTCCTTTTACGACTGCTTCACCTTTTTTCAAAATACATACATGTTGGCAAAAAGCCTCTACTTGTTCCATACGATGACTGGATAAAATAATCGTCTTTCCTCTCTGTACTTGTTCTTCAATAATGTTAGCTAACATCCCGGCATTAACTGGATCTAATCCACTAAATGGTTCATCTAAAATTAGAAGTTCAGGATCATGAAGAAGAGCAGCAATTAATTGGATTTTTTGTTGATTCCCCTTTGAAAGCTCTCCTGCCGTTTTAAATTTATATTCTGGGATTGCTAAACGCTCTAACCAGCGATCAATAGCAATGTCCACTTCTTTCTTCGTCATTCCTTCTAATCTACCAAAATATTGCAACTGATCTATTACTCTACTTTTTGTATATAATCCTCTTTCCTCTGGTAAGTATCCAATCGTTACTCCACTATTCCCAAATGCTTTTCCATCCCACGTAATAGAACCTTCATTAGGTGTTAATAATCCAAGAAGCATCTTGATCGTTGTTGTTTTCCCTGCACCATTTCGTCCAAGTAACCCTAGCACTTCACCTTTAGGTAACGAAATTTGCAAACCGTTAACCGCTTTTGATTCTCCAAATAGTTTCGTTAAGTTTTGAATTTGTAAACTCAAAGTATAAAGCCTCCTCTTTAGTATCATTCACACTCTTTGTTAAAGTTTATGATTGTTCGAAATAAAGTGAAACTTTAATCAGTGGGGGTTTTGTNNCTAACTTCCTCGCATTCGTCAAATTTTGAGGTGGGAGTCTTACTGCCTGAAAATAGCGGGATAAAATATAGGACTATATTTCGATCTCTTATATGTATCACAATCTCTAATATATTATTTGTTCTATTTAGTTAAAATTTTAAATAACAAAGAGATGTTTGTCAATTATAATTGTCATTCCGACAATAATACCTGTCAAAGCAACTATTATTATTTTGCTCATCTTTCTAATATAGGACATACTACCATATATACAAAAGACAATATGCAAATGTTCATATAAAATTTTTATATTTTAATATATAATATAAAATGATTTTCTAACATCAAGGAGGATACATATGAAGATGAAGAGGGGCATTACCACTTTATTATCTGTAGCCGTTTTGTCTACATCGCTTGTAGCATGCTCAGGAACAACAGAGAAAGCAGTGGCAAAAGAAGAGAAAGCAAAACTAACAGACCAGCAATTGATGGCTGATTTATGGTATCAAACAGCTGGCGAAACGAAAGCACTTTACTACCAAGGGTACAATATCGGTCAATTGAAACTTGATGCAGCTCTTGCAAAAGGGACAGAAAAAAAACTTGCTATTGTACTTGATTTAGACGAAACTGTTTTAGACAACAGTCCTTATCAAGCAATGAGCGTAAAAACAGGAAAAGGTTATCCTTACAAATGGGATGATTGGATTAATAAGGCGGAGGCGGAAGCCCTTCCAGGCGCAATTGATTTCTTAAAATATACAGAGTCTAAAGGTGTAGATATTTACTACATTTCAAATCGTAAAACGAATCAACTAGATGCGACAATTAAAAATCTCAAGCGTGTAGGTGCTCCTCAAGCAACGAAAGAACATACATTACTACAAGATCCGAAAGAAAAAGGAAAAGAAAAACGCCGTGAACTCGTTTCTCAAACACACGATATTGTTTTATTCTTCGGTGATAACTTATCTGATTTCACTGGTTTTGATGAAAAATCTGTAAAAGACCGCAATCAAACAGTAGCAGAATCAAAAGCACAATTTGGTGAAAAATTTATCATTTTCCCTAATCCAATGTATGGCGATTGGGAAGGCGCTTTATATGATTATGATTTCAAAAAATCAGATACAGAAAAAGATAAAATCCGCCATAACAACTTAAAATCATTTGATGCAAAATAAAGAGGATGGCTTTCGCCATCCTCTTTATTTCATATTTCTTGTTAAAGGTAAAATAAACACTTCTACACGTCTATTTTTCGCCTTTCCTTCTTGTGTATCGTTTGAAGCAATTGGGCGATATTCTCCGTAACCAATTGCACTAAATTTTTCCGGTTGCAATTCTTTATTTTGAAGTAAGACCTGCATAAAATTAACGGCACGCTGTGTACTTAATTCCCAATTTGATGCAAACTGTGCATTTGCAATAGGAACATTATCCGTATGGCCAGATACTGTAATTTCACGAGGTGATGCGGAAACAAGTAGGTTAGACATTTCTTTTGCAATCCCTAACGATTCTAATTTCACATCTGCTTTTCCCGAGTCAAATAGTACATTTTCTAATATTGTTACCATTAATCCTTTTTCTGTTAAATCAGTTTTAAAAGAAGAAGATAATTGCTTTTCTTCAATATACTTATCGATACTTTTTTGTACTGCTTTTAATTCATTCATTTCTTGCTGCTTCACTTCAGCCTCAGCATTCTTTTTCATCTGCTCAGACTCTAAACTACTTACTGACAACTTTTTCTCTTCATTCGGCTTCTGATCACTTAAAAACTCTTTATTTCCTGTTCCACCTGATAGTTCACTTCGAAAAGCTACTGCCATCTGTTTAAATTTCGCAGCATCTATACTACTCATTGCAAATAAAACGATGAACAATGCAAATAACAACGTTAACATATCAGAATATGGAATTAACCAAGTTTCATCGATATGTTCATCATGTTTTTTCTTTTTGCCTCTTCTATTTTTTTTACTCCGCATTTTTTTCTGCTCCTTTTTCTAGCTTTTTACGCTCAGTTGCAGAAAGCGCACCTAAAATGCGGTTCTTCATAATAAACGGATATGTACCTTCTTGTAACATTAATAAACAATCAATAATTAAACGTTTTTTCTCTATTTCAGCTGCAGATTTTTGCTTTAACTTATTTGCAAATGGATGCCATAACACATAGCCTGAAAAAATACCAAAAATCGTTGCAATAAATGCCCCTGAAATCGCATGTCCTAGCTTTTCAATATCAGTTAAATTACCAAGCGCAGCTACAAGACCAATAACAGCACCTAAAACCCCTAATGTCGGTGCATACGTACCAGCTTGTGAAAAAATTGCTGCGCCTTTTGCATGCCTTTCTTCAATTGCTTCTAATTCAGCTTCTAAAATTTGCTCTAAATCTTCTGCTGATACACCGTCAATCACAAACTTCATACCACGCAAAAGAAATTCATCTTCAATTTTATCTAATTGTTGCTCTAAAGACAAAATACCATATTTTCTACTTTCTGATGTCCAATGAACAAATAATTCTAGTAACTGTTCATAACTTAAATCCTTTTTATTTGAACCAAAAAGAACTTTAAATAATTTTAGAACCTTCTTTAGCTGATTCATTGGAAATGCGATACATACTGCCGCAAATGTACCAACAAAAATAATTAATGCTGCGGCAGGATTTAGTAAGGCTGTTATGTCAGCGCCCTTGACGACCATCCCTACTACTACCGCTATTACTCCTAAAATGATTCCAATAATTGTTGCAAAATCCATTCCCATTCACTCCTAGTCTATACAAGAAGTTCTTTATTCTCGTTAATCGTTACATCTTCTTATGTATATATATTACATAAAAAATTCATTTCATGAAAGATAAGAAATGAATTAAATAAAAAAATACTACAATTTCACACATTTTCTGACATTTTTTTTTGCATTTCTATTACGTTACAACTCTTATATTTCTTTTTCAACAAACTAGACTTATAATAAAAACAATACATATTTTATTAAGAAAGGACTGTGATTACAAGGTATTATGAAAAAAATAATAATTATTTCTGCCGCTACTATTGTAATCGGTATCACATCTTTCGCTTACTTCGGTTCTAAATCACCATTACAAAATGAGGCGAAAGCTGTCGAAAGTCAAAAACATAGTAACCCTCAAAAAGAAGAGATTCCTGCTTTTCCAAAAGCTGATCATAATGCAAAGAAACTAAATAATAATTTTTCCATTGTAACAAATCCAGATTCTACTCTTGTATTAGTCAATAAACATCGTAAATTACCAGATGGGTATATCCCAAAAAATTTAACGAAACCAAAAGTACCATTTACTAGCCCGAAAGATAAAGAGAAAACATTACTTCGTAGAGATGCTGCAGATGCCCTTGAGCAAATGTTCCAAGCAGCAAAAGAAGAAGGATTAGAACTTACAGCAGTTTCAGGTTACCGTTCTTACAAACGCCAACAAACATTACATAACACATATATAAAACGTCAAGGAAAGGCGGAAGCTGATTCAGTAAGTGCAATTCCTGGAACAAGTGAGCATCAAACTGGTTTAGCAATGGATATTAGCTCAAAATCTGCTAAATTCCAATTAGAGCCTATCTTCGGAAAAACGGCAGAAGGAAAATGGGTTGCGGAACATGCTCATGAATTTGGTTTTGTCATTCGTTATTTAGAGGATAAAACGGAAACAACAGAATATGCATATGAACCATGGCATATACGCTACGTTGGTAATCCATATGCCACATACATCTATAAGCACCACCTAACATTAGAAGAGGCGATGGGAGACAAAAAATAAGAGAGCAATATGCTCTCTTATTTTTTCTTCGTTTCTATAATTGTAGTAATTTTCCCTTCCATTCTTCGGGCCACGGTTCGCCTCTTCCAGTTTTTTTCGATGCTTGAACCATCATTCCACGACCAACTAAACAAACTTCTCCTTCTGCATTTTTCACCATATAGTGTAAATCTAAAGAAGAATTCCCAACTGATCCTGCTTTTACATACACTTTTAACTGTTCATCAAAATAAAGTTGCTTGATGAAATTACATTGTAAATCAGCAACAACGATCATCGTTTCTGATGATTCATGTGTCCATTCTTGCATAAATCCGAGCTCTTTAAATAATGCGATACGGGCATCTTCAAAATAAGTAAAAGCAACGACATTATTTACATGTCCAAACATGTCTACTTCCCTAAAACGAACTTTTACAGGATTGTAAAATGAAAAACCACTTTCCCATTTCTCGAAGTCTTCAATATAAGGAATTCTCTTCATTGTTTCAACTCCTTTTCTCACAAATAAACAGAATAGACCGAAAAATAAAGTTATAAATATTGCCTCTTCGTCTTGAAGAGGCAATATTTATTAATAGTTATTATCGCTACCAAAGAAATCTTTGAACGATTGAATTGTTGTATCACGGTTTAATGCTGCAATTGAAGTTGTTAGTGGAATACCTTTTGGACATGATTGCACACAGTTTTGAGAGTTACCACAGTTTGCAAGTCCTCCATCCCCCATAATTGCACGTAAGCGATCTGCTTTATGCATTTCACCTGTTGGGTGTGAGTTGAATAAACGAGCTTGTGATAATGGCGCTGGTCCAATAAAATCAGATTTACTGTTTACATTTGGACATGATTCTAAGCAAACACCACATGTCATACATTTTGAAAGTTCATAAGCCCATTGACGTTTTTTTTCTGGCATTCTTGGTCCTGGTCCTAAGTCATACGTACCATCAATTGGGATCCAAGCTTTAACGCGTTTTAACGCATTAAACATACGACTACGGTCAACTTGTAAATCACGTACAACTGGAAATGTCTTCATCGGTTTTAAGCGAATTGGTTGTTCTAATTGATCAATAAGCGCTGTACATGATTGACGTGGTTTTCCGTTAATTACCATAGAACATGCGCCACATACTTCTTCTAGACAGTTCATGTCCCATGCAACTGGAGTTGTTTTGTTCCCTTTTGAATCAACTGGATTACGACGAATTTCCATAAGCGCCGAAATAATATTCATATTTGGACGATATGGAATTTCAAACTCCTGATCAAACTCTTGTGCATCTGGTCCATCTTGTCTCGTAATGATGAGGCGGATTGTTTTCTCAGACATGCTGTTTATCCCCCTTCTCTTCACCCTTACCAGCTACTTCATGTTTTGAAGAATAGTCACGTTTACGTGGTTTAATTAACGAAATATCAACGTCTTCGTAATGGAATGCTGGTGCATTTCCTTCTCCCTCAAATTTCGCCATCGTAGTTTTTAAGAAGTTCGCATCATCACGATCTGGGAATTCTGGTTTGTAATGCGCCCCACGACTCTCATTACGATTATATGCGCCAATTGTAATAACACGCGCTAACTCAAACATATTTGCAAGTTGGCGTGTAAATGAAGCACCTTGGTTACTCCATTTTGCAGTATCGTTAATGTTAATACGTTTATAACGAGCCATTAACTCCTCAATTTTTGCATCTGTTTCTAATAACTTTTTATTTTCACGAACTACTGTAACATTATCTGTCATCCACTCTCCAAGCTCTTTATGCAGAACATATGCATTTTCGTTACCATCAAGCGTTAAAATATTGTTAAATTTCTCTGTTTCGATTAATTCATTTTGCTCATATATAGCAGATGAAACAGCATCTGATGATTTAGAAAGACCGTTCATATACTCAATCGCGTTTGGTCCAGCTACCATACCACCGTAAATTGCTGATAATAATGAGTTCGCACCTAGACGGTTCCCACCGTGCATAGAGTAATCACATTCACCTGCTGCGAATAAACCAGGAATATTTGTCATCTGTTTATAGTCAACCCATAATCCACCCATTGAATAGTGAACCGCTGGGAAGATTTTCATTGGTAGTTTACGAGGATCATCACCTGTAAATTTCTCATAGATTTCAATAATTCCACCAAGTTTAATATCTAGTTCTTTCGGATCTTTATGAGAAAGATCTAAGTACACCATGTTTTCGCCGTTAATACCTAATTTTTGCTCTACGCAAACATCAAAGATTTCACGCGTTGCAATATCACGAGGTACAAGGTTTCCATAAGCCGGATATTTGTCTTCTAAGAAGTACCATGGCTTACCATCTTTATATGTCCAAACACGTCCACCTTCACCACGTGCAGATTCACTCATAAGACGTAATTTATCGTCTCCAGGAATGGCCGTTGGGTGGATTTGAATGAACTCACCGTTTGCATAATATGCGCCTTGTTGGTATACAGCAGACGCTGCTGTACCTGTATTAATAATGGAGTTTGTTGATTTTCCGAAAATGATACCAGGGCCCCCTGTTGCCATAATCACGGCATCAGCTCGGAAACTTTTAATCTCCATAGATTGTAAGTCTTGTGCAACTATTCCTCGGCACACACCTTCATCATCAACAACAGCTCGTAAGAAATCCCAACCTTCATATTTCGTTACAAGTCCTGCTACTTCATGACGTCGTACTTGCTCATCTAATGCGTATAGTAATTGCTGCCCAGTTGTTGCACCAGCAAATGCTGTACGGTGATGTTGTGTTCCACCAAAGCGACGGAAGTCTAAAAGTCCTTCTTCCGTACGGTTGAACATAACACCCATGCGGTCCATTAAATGAATAATACCGGGTGCTGCTTCACACATTGCTTTAACTGGTGGTTGGTTCGCTAAGAAGTCCCCACCATAAATTGTATCGTCAAAGTGGATCCATGGAGAATCCCCTTCTCCTTTCGTATTTACGGCACCGTTAATTCCGCCTTGGGCACATACAGAATGTGAACGTTTTACTGGTACTAAAGAAAACAGTTCAACATTTATTCCTGCTTCCGCCGCTTTAATCGTTGCCATTAAGCCAGCCAGACCACCGCCGACTACTATAAGTTTCCCTTTCATGCTCTCCCACTCCTTACTGGTTTGCTAGCTGTGGATCGATGAACGCTAATAATGCACTCACACCTACATAAGATAGACCTAAGAAAATCGCTAATGTTACATAAGTAGAGATTCTTTGTGAACGTGGAGATACTGTAATTCCCCAGCTAATGCAGAATGTCCATAGTCCATTTGCAAAGTGGAAAATTGTTGAAACAACACCAACTAAGTAGAATGCAAACATAGCTGGATTGTTTAAAATATCTGCCATCATGTCATAGTTTACCTCTTTACCTAACGCTGCTTGAATACGAGTTTCCCAGACGTGCCAAGAAATGAAGATTAGCGTAACGATACCTGAAATTCGTTGGAAAACGAACATCCAATTACGGAAATAACTGTAAGATACCGCATTGTTCTTAGCTGTAAATGCAATATATAAACCATATATGGCATGGTACAGTATTGGTAAAAAGATAATGAAAATTTCTAGCGCATACCGGAATGGAAGGAGCTCCATAAAGCCTGCAGCTTTGTTAAAAGCCTCTGCTCCTCGTGTTGCAAAGTTGTTTACAATTAAATGTTGCGTCAAAAAGACACCAACCGGGATGACCCCCATTAATGAGTGCCACTTACGAAACGTATACTCGCGGCCTTTCATGTCCCCATTACCCCCCTTGAATGATTGACTGCTGTTTTCAGATTAGTTTATGACAATAATGTTTTTTCACTATTGGCATAAGAAAAACTGAAAAAATTATTCGAAATATTTCAGCATAATTTGATACCAAGTTCATTTTACTCCTATTTTTGTCGAAGCGTCAAGAAAACGTATACATAATTTGCATATAATTTGCTAATTCTTTTTTTCTTCTTACATATTCAGATTTTAACAAAGAAAAATCTGTTTTAATAAATGAGAAATGTTATATAATAATCCCTATAGAAAGAGGGGAATATTGTGAGCAAAAATACAATCGATATAACATCTTTAGAAGATGTTTCATTGAACGCCTTCGCTTATGAATTGCTACGTGAAGAATTACTACCTGATTTAATTGGTAACGATTTAGATGGTATTTTATACTGGTCCGGTAGAAACCTTGCAAGAAAATATCCACTAGAAACAATTGAAGAAGTTATTCAGTTCTTTGAAAAAGCTGGTTGGGGCACCTTAAGCATTATTGAACATAAACGTCGTGAAATGCAGTTCCAACTTAAAGGCACACTCATTGCTGAACGTCAAAAACAAAAAAGACATTCTTCTTATCAATTAGAAGCTGGATTCATCGCCGAGCAAATTCAGAAGCAACGAAACGTCGTTGCAGAGTCCTACGAAGAAAAGAAAAAACGTTCAAACTCTATTACATTTCTTGTGAAATGGGATATAAAAGATCTCATTGAAGTGTAGCATTACCTACAGTCAACTAGACATATAAGTTTAGTTGATTTTTTTGTATTTTCATTCAAGTTAACTTATTTTAAATCTTCAGAAATTATAACAAAAAATAGAAGACATTGTAAACTACAACGTCTTCTTATCCGCTAAATACGTATAGATTGTCTCCGCGACATTTTTCGGCATACCCGCTTCGACAAATTCTGCTAAAGAAGCTTCTTTCATCTTCTTTAGCGATCCAAAATGTTTCAACAATATCTTTTTTCGTTTGTTCCCAATTCCAGGAATATCATCCAGCGCTGATTGAATGACAGATTTTCCATGTAATTGACGATGGAATGTAATCGCAAATCGATGCACTTCATCTTGAATGCGCTGCAATAAATAAAATTCTTGGCTATTCCTCTCAAGTATGACAGGTTCAGGTGGATCTCCAATAATTAAATGTGATGTTTTATGTTTGTCATCTTTTACAAGCCCCGCCATCGGAATATATAATCCGAGCTCATTTTCCAGAACATCGCTTGCAGCTGCCAGGTGACCTTTTCCTCCATCAATAATGATTAAATCTGGTAAAGGTAAATTCTCTTTAAGCGCCCTTGTATAACGACGTCTCACAACTTCTCTCATAGACTCATAATCATCTGGTCCTTGAACCGTTTTAATTTTATATTTTCTGTATTCTTTCTTCGATGGTTTCCCATCGATAAAAGCAATCATTGCTGAAACTGGATTTGTCCCTTGAATATTTGAGTTATCAAACGCTTCAATACGATAAGGTGTTTCAATCCCGAGCTGCTTCCCTAAATTATCTACAGCTTTAATCGTTCGCTCTTCATCACGTTCAATTAAGTAAAATTTCTCTTCAAGAGCAATTTTCGCATTTTTATTTGCTAATTCTACAAGGTCTTTTTTCTTGCCACGTTTCGGTTGTGTCGCTTCAACTTCTAAAAAGCGCTCTACTAATTCTGAGTCTATACTTCCTGGGACGACAATTTCTTTCGGCTTAAAATGACTACTGTTTTCATAAAATTGACCGATAAAAGTTAAAAACCCCTCTTCTGGTTCATCATAGATTGGAAACATAGAAACATCACGTTCAATTAGCTTTCCTTTTCGAACGAAGAAAACTTGAACACACATCCACCCTTTATCAACTGCATATCCAAACACATCACGATCCACTAAGTCACTCATAATCATCTTTTGTTTTTCCATAATCGCATCAATATGAGCAATTTGATCTCTTAGCTCTTTTGCCCGCTCAAATTCTAGTTTCTCCGAAGCCTCATACATCTTTGTTTCTAATTCTGAACGAATTTCTTTATGCCCACCATTTAAAAACTTAATAATTTCATCTACTATTTCTTTATTTTGTTCTTCCGTCACTTCTTTCACACAAGGCGCTAAACATTGGCCCATATGATAATATAAGCAAACTTTATCAGGCATATTTATACATTTACGAAGCGGATACATACGATCTAACAGTTTTTTCGTTTCATGAGCCGATTGTGCATTCGGATAAGGGCCAAAATACTTTCCTTTATCCTTTTTTACGTTTCGCGTAATAAGTAAGCGCGGCTGTTTTTCAGCTGTAATTTTAATAAAAGGATATGTTTTATCATCTTTTAATTGAATATTATATTTGGGATCATATTTTTTTATTAAATTTAACTCTAAAATAAGAGCCTCCAAATTTGAGGAGGTTACAATATATTCAAAGTCTACAATTTCCCCTACAAGCCGAAGTGTTTTCCCATCATGCGAACCAGTAAAGTACGAGCGCACACGATTTTTTAATACTTTTGCCTTTCCGACATATATAACTGTTCCTTGCTTATCTTTCATTAAATAACAACCAGGTTGATCTGGTAAAATAGCCAACTTTTCTTTCACATGTTCGTGCACTCGTCTACCTCCATTTCTACATGCTTAGCATTTTTATTTTCACATGAAAACATACTATGCTAAAACACCCAACATACGTTCTTTTATTGTAACGGAAAGGCTGTAAAAAAGAAAATAAAAAAGCTACCAAATGGTAGCTTCTTTATTTTAGAAGTGTTTAGAAACCAATTCTACTAACGCTTCTTTCGGTTTGTAACCTAACGCTTGATCAACTACTTTACCGTCTTTTAATACGAAAAGAGCTGGAATGCTCATTACCTCGAATTGACGAGCAGTTTCTTGGTTTTCATCAACATCTACTTTTACTACTTTTACTTTTTCGCCTAGTTCTGCATCGATTTCTTCTAATACAGGAGCGATCATTTTACAAGGTCCACACCAAGGTGCCCAGAAATCTAATAATACAACACCTTCGCTAGTCTCAGCTGCGAAGCTTTGGTCATTTGCGTTTACAATTGCCATTTTATTTCCTCCTTCAAGTATATTCTACCAAGAGTATATCATTAACTTATATACGTGGCGAATAATATGTATCGTTATGTATTGTAACAAAAAAATGTTCCTTTATACTATATAAAAATACGGATTAAATACTAAAAAGATGAGAGACAGGGGATCTCTCACCTTTTTCTATATATAGGGGTACTTCACTTGGAACTCAAGGGTACTCAAATCATGAATGTACTTTTAACTTTTTAAACTCTTCTGTTAAAAGAGGTACGACTTCAAATAAGTCACCGACAATACCGTAGTCAGCTACCTTAAAGATACTTGCTTCTGGATCTTTATTAATCGCAACGATTATTTTTGAATTGGACATACCAGCTAAATGCTGAATCGCGCCAGAAATACCGCATGCAATGTATAGGTCTGGCGTAACAACTTTGCCCGTTTGACCAATTTGTAATGAGTAATCGCAATACTCAGCGTCACAAGCACCACGAGATGCCCCAACAGCGCCGCCTAGTACGTCAGCTAACTCTTTTAATGGTTTAAATCCTTCTTCACTCTTCACACCTCGTCCGCCAGCGATAATAACTTTCGCTTCAGAAAGATCAACACCTTCTGCCGTTTTACGGACAACATCTTGAATGATCGTACGTAAATCTTTCACATCAACTGTAATAGAAGAAACATCGCCTGTACGAGACTCATCTTTTTCAAGAGTTGCAATGTTATTTGGACGCACTGTCGCAAATAACATTCCGTCTGTTACAATCTTCTTCTCAAACGCTTTACCAGAGTAAATTGGACGAGTGAAGATAACATTTCCACCTTCAACTTCTAAAGCAGTTACGTCAGAAACTAAACCAACTTCAAGCTTCGCTGCTAATTTTGGTGATAAATCTTTACCAAGTGCTGTATGTCCAAATACAATACCTTCAGGATTTTCTTCAGCATATACAGCTAAAAATGCTTGTGCATAACCATCAGATGTATAGGATTTTAATTTATCATTTTCAACTGTCACAACGCGATCTGCACCGTAATGAATTAATTCATTTGCAAAAGAGGCAACGCGGTCTCCGATTAGAAGACCTACCACTTCACCGCCTTCTGCAATTGTTTTTGCTGCTGCTACCGCTTCAAACGAAACGTTACGTAGCAATCCGTCACGAACTTCACCCATTACTAATACTTTACGAGTCATAGATTTTCCCTCCTGCATATATAATTTCGTATTTTATTAGATTACTTTCGCTTCTGTATGGAGCAACGATACAAGTTCTTTTACTTGATCTTGCAGCTCGCCTTGTAACACTTTTCCTGCATCTTTCTTAGGAGGCAAATAGATTTCAATTGTTTTCGTCTTTGCTTCCACATCATCTTCTTCTAAATCTAAATCATCTAATTCTAATTCTTCTAGTGGCTTTTTCTTCGCTTTCATAATACCTGGAAGCGATGGATAACGCGGTTCATTTAAACCTTGTTGCGCTGTTACTAAAACTGGTAATGATGTTTCAATTATTTCAGTATCCCCTTCAACATCACGCTCAATTTTCACGTTTGTACCGTCAATTTCAAGTTTTGTAATTGTCGTTACATACGGAATATTTAATGCTTCAGCCACGCGTGGACCAACTTGTCCAGATGCACCATCAATTGCAACGTTTCCACCTAAAATTAAATCTGCTTCTTTATCTTTTAAATATTCAGCAAGTACTTTCGCTGTCGTGAACTGGTCACTATTTTCAACATCATCTTCAATATTAATTAATACCGCTTTATCGCAGCCCATCGCTAATGCAGTACGAAGTTCTTTCTCACTATCTTCGCCACCAACTGTTACAACAGTAACTTCTCCACCTTGTGCGTCTCTTACTTGAATTGCTTCTTCAATCGCATATTCATCGTAAGGGTTGATGATGAATTCCGCTTCGCCATCGTAAATTGCACCGTTTTTAATTACGATTTTTTCTTCTGTATCAAATGTTCGTTTCATGAGTACGTAGATGTTCATTCCATTTACCCCCTTGTTTTTTAGAAAGATTCTATCAATTTAAATTTTCTGTTAATTTATATTAAAAAAATAATTGAACTACTTGCCACTAAATGAAGGTTTACGCTTTTCTAAAAATGCCGCTACCCCTTCTCTTCCATCTTCACTCGTAAATACTTCACCGAAAATTTGAGCTTCGCGCTGTACACCTTCGTAATAATGAGACGATTTTGTCGTTTGCAATAACTCTAGCACAGCACGAGTTGTTGCTGGACTTTTTCCAGCAATTTGCTTTGCAACTTTAAGCGTATCATCTAAAAGTGTTTCTTCAGAAAACACTCCGTTAACAAGTCCCCATTTTAATGCTTCTGCACCCGTAATCGGTGTACTTGTTAACATCATTTCACAAGCTTTTGCTTTCCCAACATAACGTGGTAAGCGCTGTGTACCTGCAAAACCAGGGATTAATCCAAGTGTTAATTCAGGTAAACCAAGCTTTGCACTCTCCGTTACAAAGCGCATGTGACAAGACATAGCAAACTCAAGGCCGCCGCCAAGTGCCGCTCCATGAATTGCCGCAATAACTGGTTTTGAACATTTTTCAACGCGCTCAAACGTAACTTGTCCAAGCTGCGCTAATTCTGTCGCTTGCTTCGCTTCAGTAACAGATGTAAATTCTTTAATATCTGCTCCTGCTGAGAAGAAGCGCCCTTCACCATGGAGAACAACAGCACGAATAGTATCATCTTTTTCCACTTGGTCAATTAACTCAGTAACGTCATACATCACTTGTGAAGACATCGCATTAGCCGGCGCGTGATTTAACGTCGCCACCGCGATATGATCTTCAACTTTTACAGATAGGAATTTCAACATAATCCCTCCCATTATTGACGATAGCCACAAGCTGCCGTAAGTAGCCCATGTACCGTTTTTGAAAGTGCGACCAGATCATACTTATGATCGCTCATTACCCAATTGGTCACAACTTCATCTACTGTTCCAAAAATCATTTGTCTTGCCACGCGAACATTTAAATCCGCTTGGAATTCACCTTGCTTTATACCTGTTTCTAGAATCTCATCGATGACTTGTAAGTATCCTTTTAATACTTCGTTTATTTTGAGGCGTAAGTCTTGGTTGGACTGTCGTAACTCTAGTTGCGTAACGATAGCAAGAGGATCATTTTGTGACAACAGCAAAAAGTGCGTTTCTACCAACATGAACAACTTCGATACAGCGCTTTCAATTCCTGCTGTTTTTTGACGAATTGTTTCAATAAATTCTCCCATCTTCTCTTGGAATAAAGATATTAATATATCTTCTTTATTTTTAAAATATAAATAAATCGTGCCATCAGCTACCCCAGCTTGCTTTGCAATTTTAGAAACTTGCGCCTGATGGTATCCATTCTCCGCAATCACAATGACTGCCGCATCAATAATTTGATTGTATTTCGGTCTATTTTTCTTCACTTTACTGTCCCCTTCAAGAAGATGACTGAATGAATAGTCATTCACATTCTTATAATACTGACTATTTAGAAAAGTGTCAATCCAATTTTTCAAAAAGAAAGGGCCTTAGCCCGTTTGCTCATCCCCATTCTTTCTCTTCTCTTCATCTATTAGGACACGGCGTAAAATTTTTCCTACTGTCGTTTTCGGCAATTCATCTCTAAACTCATATACTTTCGGCACTTTATAAGCCGCTAAATATTTACGTGCAAACTGGTTTAATTCTTCTTCAGAGCACTCCGCACCTTCTTTTAACACAACAAATGCTTTAACAGTCTCTCCTCGGTACGGATCTGGAACCCCAATCGTCACTACTTCTTGCACTTTTTCATGCTCATATAATACTTCTTCCACTTCACGAGGATATACATTAAATCCACTCGCGACAATCATATCTTTCTTACGATCTTTCACATAGAAAAAGCCATCCTCATCCATATAGCCAACATCCCCTGTATGGAGCCATCCGTCTTGTAACACAGCTGCTGTCTCTTCCGGCTTATTCCAATACCCTTTCATAATTTGAGGACCTTTCACTACAATTTCACCTATTTCTCCTGGTGGTAATGCCTCACCAGTTTCAAGTGACATAATCATTGCTTCTGTATCTGGCCATGGAACTCCAATACTTCCTGGCACTCGCTTTTCCCATAAAAAATTACTATGTGTAACTGGTGAAGATTCCGTTAAACCATATCCTTCTACTAATTTACCACCTGTAACCTTTTCAAACTTTTCCTGTACTTCTACTGGGAGCGGTGCTGAGCCACTAATACACGCACGAATTGATGAAATATCATATTCTTTTAAAAGTGGGCTATTTAAAAGTGCAATATAAATAGTTGGTGCTCCTGGAAATAGCGTTACTTTATGCTTCTTAATCGCTTCAAAAACCATTTTCATATCAAACTTTGGGATAAGCACCATTTTGTACCCTTGCATAATACTTAAATTCATGACAGCCGTCATACCGTACACATGGAAAAATGGAAGAACCCCAAGAACGACTTCTTCTCCTTCTTTGCAATTATATAACCACTGAACGCCCATCAATGTATTAGAAACAAGGTTTTTATGCGTTAACATAACCCCTTTCGGAAATCCAGTTGTCCCTCCTGTGTATTGTAAAAGAGCTAGATCATTTTCAGGGTCACACGGCACTTCAACATCCGTATCTACTTCCCTTTCTACTGAATTCCAAAGATGAATCGTTTCACTTTCTGATACTTTCACAACTAAATTCGACTCTTTCTTCTGCAAAAATGGATACACTACATTTTTAGGGAAAGGTAAAAAATCTGCAATACGGGCTACGATAATATGCTCAACTTTTGTAGAAGATTGAACATTCGTCACTTTCGGAAACACTAAGTCGAGACAAAGAATTACTTTTGCTCCCGAGTCATGAAGTTGGTATTCTAGTTCTCTTTCTGTATACATTGGATTCGTTTGTACAACGATACCTCCCGCCAGTAATGTACCGTAATATCCAATTACAGATTGCGGACAGTTCGGCAACATAATGGCAACTCGATCCCCTTTTTCCACTCCCAGCCTTTGAAGATAATTTGCAAATCTCTTCACCTTATTATGGAAATCTGAAAATGTAATATCCTTCCCTAAAAAGTGAAGCGCTTTCTTTTTTGGGTAACGAGAAGCCATCTGTTCTACATATCCATGAAGCGGCTGAATATCATACGAAATAGTACTTGGAATTTCCTCTGGATAACTGTTTAACCAAGTTTTTTCCATCTTCATTCCCCCTTCAAATACATAAAAAGTAAATGAATATTCATTCATAATACTTGTTTTCATTATATTATAGTCACCATAACGTTACAATCATAATATTCCGACTTTTATCCCGCTATTTGTGGGCAGTAAGACTCCCACCTCAAAATTTGGCGAATGCGAGTAAGTTAGGCGGGAGATAACTGCCCGTAAAAGCCCGATTGGTGTAGGCTGGACAAACCCCCACTGATGAAAGTTTCACTTTATATAACTATGCTTTATCTCATTTTTTTATATTGTAGCCATAATTAATAAAAATTTTTCTATTAAAAGGGAATGAATCACTTATCTCGAATTTAATGTATGAACATAAACCAGGGGAGGTGGGGAACAATAATGTACCAAACAATTGAAGGCTTTTTACAATCATGGAAATACGAGGCTGAATCTACTCAGAAGATGCTCGATGCATTAACGAATGAATCTTTATTGCAGGAAATTGCACCTGGGCATTGGACGTTGGGAAGGATTGCTTGGCATATCGTGACGGCAATTCCAGTTATGCTATCTGGCACAGGGCTTACGTTTGGAGGAGAAACGAAAGATTATCCTGTTCCAACTTCAGCTAAAACAATTGCAGATGGGTATCGTAAAGTGAATGCATCTTTCATTGAAACACTTCAAAGCGAATGGACTGATAAAGATTTAGCAACTATTAATGACTTCTTTGGTCGTCCTATGCCGAATTCTATATTTTTAATGACACTTATTAATCATCAAAATCACCACCGCGGACAAATGACAGTTTTAATGCGCCAAGCTGGCTTAACAGTTCCTGGCGTATATGGTCCTGCAAAAGAAGAATGGGCTGCCGCTGGAATGGAAGCTCCTAAAATGTAGTGCCAGAAAAAGACAAGGTGCATACCTTGTCTTTTTCTGGCACTTGTTTCATATGAAACTTTATATTCATCAATTATTAACTTCGCAATTAGTACACTACCAAAAATAATAAATGTTGCTCTTACTAATGTACTATCCATCAACAAAATCGCCTGCGGATCTCTTATTTCTGGATCTCCTTCTATTTGAGCAGCGAAACTAACAAAGATTAATAGTGCCAATATAGTGATATTTGCAATAATCACTCCCTTTACATATCATCCAAGCTTAAACTTCTGCATTTCTAGTTTCATAAGACGTAGCATTATAGTCCTCCTTCCATGTAAACTACAAAAATTTACTTAAAACTGAAATTACTATTATTTTTTCACCATCCATACCCCAGTTCGATGTTGTTTTAAGCTTGCTTCACGCCACATCAATCTTGTCGATTTTACGATACGAAAGATAACTAATAAAAATTCCTAATAAACAGAGCGCAATTGGGATAGCTATAAAATCAAATATACTTACTTGACCGTTTCCAACACCAACGTTACCACTAATTATCATCCCGATTATTACTGCAGAAGTAATTGTCGTCGGTGTCGATTTCTTTCGCATCCCAAAAAATAAAGGAATTAAACTTATACCAGATATCATAAATGCACTTATAAAAGTAGCTGGAACGGTAGCTATTATTTCTCCCATCGTAACAGGCGTTTCAATCAGTTCCATCATTGGACTCACAAAAAATATGAGAAAACTAATAATGAAAGTAGCGATAACTATGCTCACAAAACAAAAACTAAAAACAATTGTTAATTTCGCTCTCATTAGCATTTTCCTTTGCAGTGGGTACATAAATAGTAGTTGCATTGTTTTGTTCTTATACTCATCAATTACTAAACGTGATAAAATGACTGAACTAAAAATAATACATGTTATCCTAATAAAAATGTTTGCTAATGCCATTTGTTTTGTGAAATTAGAGAGTACCGTCTCTCCCTCTCCTTTAACTCCCAATGCCATAAGGATTACCGCAGCAAAAATTGCTATAATACAAATTGCTACACTTTTAAAGTAACTAGATAATTGATGTTTCTTCCATTCAAGCTTCATTAATTTAAACATATAAACCATTCCTCCATTCCTTATATAACCGTCTCTACGCTACTAACATTCTAATTCCATCAGTAACTACGCTTACTATTCCTATCACTAGTAAAATTAAAATCCACTTTCGTTCTGGCTTTTTATAATATAAGATTCCACTTATGAGTATTACGATAAATCCAGCTATAAGATTTAGTATTAATGCATTCATCATCATATCTCCCTCGTTGAAAGTAACAACATTGTTCCATTACGCATGAATGCCCTCTCCATCCATTACATTTAAGAAATACTCTTCTAAGGAACTATGTTTCTTATTCATACTTTCAATTTCTATATCGTTCATAACAAGAGCTTTTGAAATGTCTTGCTGAGTCGCTTCCATATCATACACACGAATCATATTCCCACTCATTATTTTGTAATTTTTTATGCTGAGCTTATTTTCTAAAATATAAACTGCACGCTTCACATCAAGAACAGTAATTTCAATGTACTCTGTTTGCTTTCCGTTAATACTCTTCATTGAAACTTCTTTTATCAGTTTTCCATTTTGAATAACACCAATTGTATCCGCCATTAGTTCCATCTCACCTAAAATATGACTAGAAACTAATAATGTAATACCATATTCTTTGCAGAGCATTTTAAATAACTCTCGTAACTCTTTAATACCAATTGGATCTAAACCGTTAATTGGTTCATCTAAAATGAGTAATTCTGGCTTTGTCACGATTGCCCTTGCAATACCAAGTCGTTGTTTCATCCCTAATGAAAAATCTTTTACTTTTTTACTGTCTATGCCGTGTAGTTTCACTAAATTTAAAGAATGGTCAATTGCGTTTTTATCGTAATAGCCCATGTATTCACAATGTAATTCTAAGTTTTCCTTCGCCGTTAATTTCTCATAAAAGATTGGATATTCAATAATTATCCCCATTCTTTTTAATACTTCATAAGATGTATCTGTTAACTTCTCACCGAAAATTTCAATATCACCACTCGTCGGTTTTATTAAATTTGTAATCATTTTCATAATCGTTGTTTTACCAGCACCGTTCGGTCCTAAAAAACCGTAAATCTCTCCTTTTTTCACATGCATGTTAACACTAGAAATAACTTCTTTCCCTTTAAACACTTTCGTCAACTGGTTCGTTTTTAATATATATGTCATGTCACTTTCCCCTCTCGCACTACTCTATATTTCTATAATAGACAACCGAAATCTCTTTTTTCTTACCCGTTTCTTACAAATTCCTTACGCTGAAAAAAAGCTTGTAGAATCTACTACTCTACAAGCTAAAACTGCATCTTTGTTAATACAACTGTAAAAATTGTTTTTTCATACGGCTTACTAGAAAGATGAATTTTTCCATCCATCGCTTCCACAAGCCGTTTCGTAATCGTTAATCCTAGACCGCTTCCTTGGTACAATCTATTTCTTGAATCTTCAAGTGTGTACATACGCTCAAACACTTTATTAATATGAGATTCATCAATTCCTTTTCCTTTATCCCATACGTCTATATACACACTCGTTTCATCATCTCTTACAGTCATACCGAGTGTCTTTCCATCGTCCCCATATGTAATCGCATTTGATATTAAATTATTTAATACCCTGCCTAATACTTCTACATTTCCAAGTGCATATACATTTCTTTCTGGTATATCAATATGAACGTGAAAACCTTTCGTCGTCAATAAATCATAAAAAGATAAAATCTTCTCGCGGCAAACTTCATTCATATTTACTTTTGTTATCTCGATTGCCTTGTCACCAGATTCCAATTTTGCTAAATCAAAAAACTTATGAATCAGTTCCATCACTTCTAGTGTTTTCACATGCACCTTTTCAAGTAATATTTGCTGTTCTTCTTTACTTATCGTTTTATCCTCATTTAACATTTCTGTATATCCAAGAATAACTGTTAGTGGCGTCTTTAAATCATGTGAAATATTTGAAAGCATTTTTCTCATCGAAATTTCTACTTTCGCATGATCTGCATTCGTTTTCTGTTTTGCATCTAATAATTGATTAATTGCCACTAATAATTTTTGCAATTGTAGATCCTCTGTCATAACGAGTAACTTCTCGCCTGTTTTTTCATTTACAATACTTTCTAACTTTTCATATGTGTATCGTAAATTTTTACTACTATTTTTACTCATTTTATATTGTATGTAAATGACACATAACAATATAAAAATAATACTGATTAACAGATTAATCATATTACATCACTTCCAACTTATAGCCGATGCCCCATAATGTTTTAATATATTCTGGATTAGATGGATCACTTTCGATTTTCTCACGCAGTCTTCTCATATGAACATTAATAACGTTATCATCACCGTAATACTCTTCATTCCAAACTAACGTATATATTTGCGATTTTGTAAATACACGATTTTGATTTTTTACGAATAGCTTTAAAATCTCAAATTCTTTTAAAGTAAGTTTGAGAGGATTTCCGTTTTTTTCCACATTAAAATTAATTGGATCAATCGCTAAATCACCAATCTGAATCATTGTTTCTGTTGTTTCTGTAGCCGAATATTTCGTAGATCTCCGAATACCAGCTTTTACACGCGCAGCCAATTCAATCATAGAAAACGGCTTACAAATGTAATCATCTGCACCAAGACCTAACCCAACAGCTTTATCAACATCTGTATCTTTTGCTGACATCATTAAAATCGGAACTGCACTCTTTTCCCGAATCATATGTACAACCTCTAATCCATCTAACTTCGGCATCATGATATCAAGGATCATCAAATCAAAAGATGCTTTAAAAAAGGCTTGCACCCCTTCTTCCCCATCAGATGCGATTGTAACTTGAAAACCTTCTTTTATTAAATATTTTTCCACCATCTCTTGAATTGCGATATCGTCTTCCACTAATAAAATATGATGTGACATATTTCTATCCCCTTTTTACAAGCATTAACAATTTAATTGTATCGCAACCGCTAAAAACTGGAAACAATTATATGAATTTTTAAATCGACTTCCTTTCCTACTGTAACAATGATATGATGAAATTCGCTACTCATGTTCATAATTCAATTTATATAAAGGAGACTTACTATGTCAGAAAATAAAAAAGTAAGCTTAGCTGATTTAATGCGCGAACAACTTGCGAAGAAAAAGCAAGGCAATGGTAATGCTCAAAATGCAAAAAATCAAAATCAAGCAACAAAAAAATTACAAAGCCAACAAACGAAGAAAGCTAACAACCAACGTAGACGTACAGGTGTGTAAATGAACGGACAAAAACGATCTAATATCACACCAGGTCTTGAAGTTGATATTGTATTAAAACAAGATCAACGAATTGGTAAGCTAACACGAGGTATTGTAAAAGATATTTTAACGAATTCTCCTTCTCATCCGCACGGCATTAAAGTACGATTACAGGATGGACAGGTTGGAAGAGTTCAAAATATTATTCAATAAGCAAAGGAGCTCAAACGTATGTGAGCTCCTTTTTTATTACCCTTTAATTTTTTCAATGAAAACTACTTTTAAGTAGTTACCTTCTCTAAATTGGTCGATTGTACGGAAATCTTCTGGTAAAGAATGTTCTTCCAATATTTTATACTTACCGTTCATTTCTTTAAATGCAGTATCGATAAATCCTTTAAACTTTTTCATATCGAATGTACTACAGTTTGTAGAAGCAACGATAATACCGTTATTTTCTGTAATCGCGATTGTTTCTTTTAATAAGTTTTTATAGTCTTTCGCTGCGCTAAATGTATACTTTTTAGAACGTGCAAAGCTCGGAGGGTCTAATACGACCATATCGAATTTCATCTTTTTCTTCGCAGCATATTTAAAGTAAAGGAATACGTCTTCAACGATAATATCTTGTGCTTCATAATCCATTTCGTTCACACTAAATTGCTCAATTGTTTTACTTAAACTACGATTAGCAAGGTCAACACTCGTTGTTTTACTCGCTCCGCCAAGCGCTGCAAATACAGAGAAAGCACCTGTATAAGAGAACATATTTAACACAGTTCTTCCCTTTGCATATGTATCACGAATTTGTTTTCGAACGTTACGCTGATCTAAAAATACACCAACCATCGCTCCATCATTTAAATATACCGCAAAGTTGACACCGTTCTCTTTCACAATAAGCGGGAACTCACCACGTTCTCCAGCTACAAAATCATCACCTTCCATGTATTTCCCTTTCGTATCAAAACGCTTTTTCTCATAGACACCTTTAAAGTTGGATACTTTTTGAAGCGCTGCTATGATTTCATCTCTGAAAGTATAGATTCCTTCACTATACCAGCTTACTACATAATAACCATCGTAATAATCGATGATTAAACCGCCAAGGCCATCGCCCTCACCATTTACAACACGGAATGCCGTTGTATCATTTGATTTATAAAAATGTTTTCGTTTATGTAAAGCAGATTTTATTTTACTTTCAAAAAAAGGCTGATTAATTTGTTCGTTCTCTTTTCTCGTTAAAATCCAGCCGTATCCTTTATTTTGCTTTCCATAATAGCCTTTTCCAATGAATTGGTTCTTTTCATCTACTACTTTAATAACAGTCCCTTCTTCTCGGACATCGTTTAAATTTTGAATTGCATCTTTTAAAATAAGCGGATATCCACTTTTAATTTCTTTTATAAATTTCGGTTTTATTTTTACAGTTACTTCTGATCTCATATAATAACTTCCTTTCCATTTACATGCTTTCTAATTCGTAGGAAGCATATAAAAAACGAGGTTAAAAAATAACTTCGTTTCACTATACCATATTATTGCTTTAAGAGTACAACTCGTCCAGCCTCTCACGTTACGATTATATATTTACTAGCTTTTGAGTTAAATATCTTACTGTCCAAAATAACCGAAAAAAATTATATATTTCATCATTACCATTGACATTGATAATGAATTTCATTATCATTTAGGTTATATGAGTCCATGAAAATAAAGTTATATTTTATAGGAGGAATGAAAATGATTATTGTTGCCAATATAACTAAAATTACAAAAGGTAATAGTGATACATTAATCGAGCGCTTTAATAAAGTAGGTAAAGTTGAGACAATGCCAGGCTTTTTAGGATTAGAAGTTCTTTTAACGCAAAATACAGTGGATTACGATGAAGTAACAATTAGTACGCGCTGGAATTCAAAAGAAGATTTCCAAGGCTGGACGAAAAGCTCAGCATTTAAGGACACTCATTCACACCGTGGTGGATTACCAGAATATATTCTTGATAATAAAATCTCTTTCTATGATGTTAAAGTTGTACGTATGCCAATGGCCACGGCTCAATAACTCTAGTTTTAATAATTGGTATAGAAGTATGAGAAGTAATATATCTTCTCTACTTCTATACCTTTTCTTTTTTCAACTTCTTTTCACCAACTTCGCATGCACGACTAATCTGCCAGCCTCTGGATCCAGTGCATAATCACACGTAGAAAGTGTTAAAATTTGATCATCCGCTGTCACTTTCGTATCTGTTTTATAAAGTGACCTTTTCTTAATTTTTTCTAGAAAAGATGCATAGTCCTCATCGCTTCCAAAATCCGTTTCAATATAATAGAAATCAGTTGTCGTTGTATATACTGAAAATACTTCTACATCGTATCCTTCAAACAAAGTATCGTAATACAATTCGCGATGAGACATAAAGAAATCTTCATCTAACATTTTTTTCAGGCTCCCAAACATAGAACCATCTTTCATACGATGTCCATATAAAACCGTATTTCGATTTTGAGATTTCACATCGTTACGATGATCCATAAAAATACTACCTGCTCTCATATCCTCGCCTTTATAATTACGATACAAATAGTAATCATTATCTTCCGCTTGAACGATTGGATAATTAATTTGTGTATCATCCATCGTAATCCATCCAACTATTTCTGGATTAATTTTTTGTAAAGCTTTAAATTGTGTGCGTATCTCTCCATCTTTTGCCTTTTCTTCTATCGGACTCCGCTCATAAATTTCTTGTGCTTCAGCCATTACTTTACGATTTTCATAGTATTCCATAAAAATGCCGCCTAACTCATACATAGAGTAGAAAAAGATACTTAAAAAGACTACTGTAAGTATTCGTTGAAAAAATGAGCTCTCTTTCTTTTCTTTTTTACTACTCAAATTATCACCTCAAAATGGATTGTTCATATATTTAAATACCTATTGGCACCATATACAATCCTGTATCTTCATCGTACTTTACAACAACGTCTACACCATATATCGTCTTAATCATATCTTCCGTTACGACTTCACTCGGTTTACCCTTCATCACGATTTCTCCATCTTTCATAACGATAATATGATCGCTGTAACGAATTGCTTGATTAATATCATGTAATACCATAACAATTGTCAAACCATGTACTTCATTTAACTCTTTCACTAACTCTAATATTTCAAGCTGATAGTATATATCTAAATACGTCGTTGGTTCGTCTAAGAACAACATGGGCGTATTTTGCGCTAAAGTCATCGCAATCCAAACACGTTGCCTTTCTCCACCAGATAATGCGTGTATTGGCTTATCGCGCTTATCTTGTAGTCTCGTACACGTCAATGCTCTTTCAATCGCTTCGCTATCCTTATCAGTTTGTGTAGAAAAAATATTTTTATATGGCATACGCCCAAAGCTCGTTAATTTCTTAACTGTAATATCAGCTGGAGCCTCATTTTGCTGATGAACGACCGCTAGCTTTCTAGCAAACTCTTTCGGCTTATACAGGCTAATAGCTTTCCCATCTAATATTACCTCTCCACTACGTGGATTATGATTTCGCGATATAACACCTAATAATGTTGATTTTCCGCAACCATTCGGGCCAATAATTGTTGTAATTTTTCCAATCTCTATTTCACTACTAACAGACTTTAAACGATCCGTTACATTATCATAAGAAAAGGTTACATTTTTAATTTCCATGAACTCGATCACTCTTTCTAAGCAAGAATATTAAGAACGGACCACCGATGACTGCCATAATCGTTGCTGCTGGAATCTCATTAGGTGGTACGAGTAGCCTGCCAATTGTGTCTGCTGTTAAAATTAATAGCGCACCTGCAAGGGCTGAAAACGGAATAAGCACTTTATGATCTGATCCAACCAATTGCCTTGAAATATGCGGAATAAGCAAACCAACGAAAGCGATAACACCTGCAATCGCAGTTGATACAGCTGCTAACAGGACAGCAATCGCAGAAATAATAAGGCGTACCCTCGTCACGTGAAGCCCAAGGTTTTTAGCTGTTTTATCTTGTAAAGATAAGAGATTACACCATGCCCCTACAAACAGCGCGAGTATAAGGCCGATTGACCCATATGTAACAATTACTTCAACATCACCCCACGTCTTCATCGTGATATTAGATGTTGTCGTCTGTTTCATACTTTTCATGAAATACCCGCAAATCGTGACGAATGATTCATTTAAACCAGTAAACATCGCATTGATCGCTATACCAATTAAAATGATGCGTAGTGGACTTAAACCAGATTTCCAAGAAAATGAATAAACGAGATAACAAGCAAATGCTCCGCCTAAAAACGCGAATAGTGGTGTCCAGAAAAAGAACTGGGGAAATAGTGTAATAATGACAAGCATCATAAAACTTGCCCCTGAAGATATCCCGATAACTCCAGCATCCGCAAGTGGATTTTTCATGACAGCTTGGAAGAGCACACCAGAAACAGCAAGCGCTGCTCCAGTGAAAAGTGCAATAATGATGCGCGGGAAACGTAAATCTTTAATGACTTCAACATCCTCATTCATCCCTGTAAATATCCCTTGTAAAAGCTCAAAAACTCCAACTTCTAGACTCCCTTTCACTGCTGAAATAGTAGTCATTACAATGAGTAATATCGTAACGATGAAAAAACTCCAAAATTTTTTATTCATCTTAATCTTCCTTTATTTATGAAATGCATCATGGATACATCATTTTCTTTAGTTCATCTAATGCCTCTATAGCAGCTAAATTCCCTGTCGTCCCAAATAAACGCTCTTCTAAATCGTACACTCTATCATTTTTAACGGCGGCAAAATGCTTCCAAATGTCATTCGTTTTAAATTCCTTATCGAACATTTTCACAACTTCATCTGGCATACCATGCGCTGCACGTAAAATAATATCTGGATCAGCTTTCTTTACGTACTCCGTATTAGAAGCTAAATACTCTACCTTCTCACCTTGCACAATATTTTTACCACCTAATTGTTTTACTAAATCTCCAATATAAGAGTGTTCCGTCGCTACTAAATAACTTCCAGGCACCCCAAGTAAAATAAGGACTGTCGGTTCTTTCTTCCCTTTTACTTGCTTTTGAATATCGGCAACTTTTTTATCAAACTTTGTTACAACTGCTTCAGCCTGTTTTTCACGCTCATATTTTTTACCCAACTCTGTAATTGAGTTTTGCATATTTTTTAAACTCGTTAAATTTAAAAAATTTGCCTTAATACCAGCTTCATTAAAAACTGGCTTTAACTCATATTCAAGCGTCGTAACAGATAATACTTCTGATGGTTTCATTGATTTTACTTTTTCCATATCAGGGCTCATCGGATTTCCAACATCAGGTAAGCCTTTATAGCGCTTCGGTAATGTTTTATAACTAGTCGGAACACCAACTAAATCTACTTCTAACGCATTCATAATTTCAGTCACAGCGACAGTTGTTGCAATAACACGCTCCTCACTGCTACTCTTTACCGTTTTCGCTGTTTCTTTTTTTGATGATGAGCATCCAGCTATACTAAATAAAAGAATGATAACCATGAAAACACCCGGGATTTTCTTCACTCTCAATCACCACTCCTTTCAATACAATATGAAACGAGTCTTGATGCATAGTTTCATGCATCAAGACTCCAAATTTCATAGTCTACCTGCCCTATATTTACGAACTAAGAAAGCAAGTGATCCTAGTAATAGCAACACATACATTGCAATCTGTACTGTATCTGCTGTCTTTGCATTTTTCTCTTTTTTCGCATCGTTCTTTACATTTTCATTTTGCTTCTTACCGTCTGCATTTCGGTTAAAATCAGGAGTACCGATTGTTTTTACATTGTCTACTTTCGGTGTAATCACTGGATTTTTCGGATCAACTGTTATATGTCCATTTTGATTATTCCCGTCTTGATTGTTACTTCCACCTTGGTTATCGTTTCCGCCTTGATTGTTGTTTCCATCTTGATTGTTGTTTCCACGCTGGTTATCTAAAGATTTAATGCTTCCTTTATCAAATACGAATTGAATGTCGTAGAAATGATGATAATTCATCGCATCAATATCTACTTTCACTTTTGCATTTAATTCTTTCGATAAATCAGCTACTTCTACTTCCACCACCCTTGTATCTTGCTCTTTATTTACACCTAGTACTCTCGCATCGACAAACGAACCATTCTTCTCAAACTCAAACTTTGTAATCCATGAGCTATTCTTTAATGTGAAGGATACATATTTCTTACCATCTTTCACTTTCAATACGCCTGGACTCTTCGTATATGTGTTCATCATTGAAATTTCTTCTGTTTTATCTTTTAATACTTTAAAATCGATACTGTATTCACCGTCTTTAATAGTATCAACGTCTGGTTGCTTGTCTCCATCTGATTGCTTATCTCCATCTGGTTGCTTGTCTTCATCTGGTTGCTTGTCTCCATCTGGTTGCTTGCCTCCATCTGATTGCTTGTCTTCATCTGGTTGCTTGCCTCCATCTGATTGCTTGTCTCCATCTGGTTGCTTGTCTTCATCTGGTTGCTTGTCTTCATTTTTAATTTGTTCAAGTTTGTCTTGATCAAATACAAGTTGTACGTCATGAGCTTGCTTATAATTTTGTGATGCCACCTCAATAAATACTTTTGTATTTAGTTTTTTTGATACATCAGCTACTTCGAACTCTACTACTCTTATATCTTTTTCTTTCTCTTCACTCACTACTTTTGCATCAACAAATGCACCATCTTTTTCCGTTTGGAAATTTTTAATTAATGAGCTACTTTTTAGTGTTACAATCGCTTTTTTCTTACCATTTTCCACTTTCAATACGCCTGGATTTTTCATGTACGCATTCATTTTAGATTCTTCATCTGTTTTATCTTTTAATACTGTAAATGGAATACTGTACGCACCATCTGCAATTGTGTTAGAATTTTGTTGTTGATCTGGGTCAGGCTTTTGGTCGGGCTTCTGACCTGGATCCGGATTTTCATTTGGATCTGGCTGATTAGCTGGATCCTCTTTTTCATCTGGTTTTTCTACATGAATGGGTGTAATACTATTTTGATCGAATGAAATACGAATATCATAGTAATGATGATAATTAAAAGCATCAATATCAACTTTTACTTTTGCATTTAATATTTTCTCTAAATGTTCTACATCAAATTCTACTACTCTTGTATCGTTCTCTTTGTCTTCACTAACTACATTTACATCAACGAATTGACTCCCTTTTTCTGTCTCAAACTTCGTAATCCATGAACTATGTGTTAATGTAAAAGATACCTTCTTTTTCCCATCCTTCACTTTTAAAGTTCCCGGACTTACAGAGTATTCATTCATCATGGATATTTCATCTGATTTATCTTTAAGAACTTTAAAGCCGATTGAATATTCACCGTCAGCTAATCGGGTCACAGCTTGAACCGCAAATGGTTGTAATGTTGATACGAATGTAACTATCATTAAAAACATTACAACAACAATCTTAAGATACCTGTTCAATGGAACGACTCTCCTTTTTGAGAATTTTTCAATTATTTAACGCTGTTCCCATCAAATACAAAACGAATATCATATGAAGCATTATAATTAATAATTGGGATATTAATTTTCACCTTGCCGTTTAATTTTTTTGAAAAGTCAGGAACTTCAAATTCTACAACTCTAGTATTATCTTTTTTGTTTTCACTTAACACAGTTGTTTCTATAAATTGACCATCTTTTTCTACTTGGAAACTTTTAATAGAAGAACTATCTTTCACTTTAAATGAAACATATTGTTTTCCATTTTTAACTGTTAATGTTGCTGGGCTTTCAAAATAACTATTCATTCTAGATGATTCATCTTTATCGCCTTTCCATACGGTAAAAGCAATATTATATTTTCCATCAGCTAGTTGTGTAGCAGCTTTTGCATCTTGTAAACCAAGTGTTACTATAAACGTAAATAAGACAGAAAATACGGCAATAATCATTTTAAATTGTTTAAACATATATTCATCGTCCCTCCAAAGATTTATTTACTTAACTCCACTTTACGAAATAAGAAAACACCTGATATGAAAACTAACGCTGCAAATAATCCAATGCGGGCATCATCACCTGTTTTGGGGTTATCTGTTTTTTCAGCCTTTCCACTTTCATTTGTTCCTTTATTTGCCTCTTTGTTTGTTTCTTTACTTTCTTCTTTCTTTTGCTCTTCTTTTACTTGCCCATCTTTTTTAGTTTGATCATCCGTTTTTGTTACACTAGCTGCATTGCTATCGCCACCTACAGCTTTTACGTTTGCATCAAATGCAAAACGAATTGTGTAATGGTGATCGTAGTTTGCACTTGGTACAACTACATGAATTTTTACTCCTAACGGTTTAGATAAATCATCGACTTTAAATTCAACCGTTCTTTTATCCCCTGCTTCGTCTTTGCTAATTACTTTTGAATCAACGAAGTTACCATTCTCTAGTGCTTTAAATTCTGTAATCCAAGCACTATGATTCATTGGAACTTGTACTCTCATCTCGCCATTTTTTACAATTAACTTAGCTGGTTTTTCAAAATAATCATTTGCCATTGAAGCTGAATCATCTTCCGCCTTTTTGATAACGTAGTTAATATCGTAAGTTCCATCAGCTAATTTTGCTGAAGCTTTTCCAGATGGCATTACGAGAAAAGCTAGCATACATACTAACGTTATAATAAAAGCAGGCATCACTGAAAACTTTCTCATTTTACTTACTTCCTCCTTGTTTATCTTTTATTTTACATTTCTGAAAATGATAATCATTATCATTTTATAAGAAAAAAATAATCCCTTCTACCTTTATTTAGTTGTCATTACATTATGTAATAAAGTGAAACTTTCATTAGTGGGGGTTTTCTTCATCCCCCTCCTAACTTCTTTGCTTTCGCTGAATTTTGAGGTAAGGGTCTTAATGCCCACAAATAGCGGGATAAAATTTTTGATTATCATTCTCATTAAAGGCAAAAAAATAATATCCCTTTATTTTTCCTATAAAAAATGCCATAAAATATTTCAATCACTTTATTGATTATCATTCTCAATGAATTCCAAAAAAATAAACCACCTCTTCTATTGTTCTATCACCTCTTCTTCCAAAAATGATATAGTCATAGAAAACCTATTCCCTTGTTCCCCTCACTTCCCTTCCAATATTTCCACAACTAAGTCAATCTTATCCTAATGCTAATTTTTTTGTCAACTATATTAAGTATGAAATTTTTAATGTCTAAATTTCTCTGTATACGGCTTTTTCACCCAAAAAAGAGACTTTCTTTCACAGAAAGTCTCTTTTCTCTATTTTTCTACAGCAAATTCTGGCTTTTGAAATAAAGAAATTACATATCCAACTGCAATACCAACTATAGCGGGTACTACCCAACCAATCCCTACACTGTATAATGGAATTTTATTCAAAATAGGTGTTAATGCTGCAATTTCAAGATTCGCATTGTGCAAACCATCGAAGAAGCTAATCATAAATGCTCCTACAATACCACCTACGTACATTACTAAAGGAAGACGAATATAGTTTTCAACAAGTGATAAGACAATCAATACGATACCAATTGGGTAAATTGCAATTAAGATTGGCAATGCTAAGGCGTTTAACTGAGTTAAACCAAGATTCGCTACCATAAATGCTAATACACAGAAAATGAAAACAACTTTTTGATAAGAAAGATTTGATAATAAGGAAGAGAAGTACTCCCCACAAGCTGCAACAATACCTACAGAAGTTGTTAAACATGCTGCTGTAATTGCGATACCTAGTAATACAATTCCGTAACTTCCAAATAAATGATTCACAACGTTTGTTAAAATAATTCCTCCGTTTGCGCCCATTCCAAGCGATACACTAGAAGCCCCAAGATACGCAAGCGCTAAATACACAAGTAGTAAACCAAGTGCCGCAATAAATCCTGCAAAGATTGTTACTTTCGCAATACTATTTTTATTTGTAATCCCCTTTCCTTTTAAAGCATTAATTACAACATTTCCGAAAACTAGTGCTGCAAGTCCATCTAAAGTTAAATACCCATCAATAAATCCTTTAAAGAGAGGAGCACTATACGCTTCTGTCGGTGCACCAAATTCTCCGATTGGTGTAATAAATGCTTTAACTACAATAACTGCAATAACAGCTAATAAAATTGGAGTTAATACTTTACCAATGCGGCCTACTAATTTTGAAGGATTTAAAGCTAAATAGAAAGTTACCGCAAAGAAAACAAATGTAAAAATAACAAGTGGATATGATTGACCAGCTATCTCACTCGGTAAAAACGGTGCAACACTCATTTCATAAGCAACTGTTCCTGTACGCGGCACGCTTACGAATACGCCTAAACATAAATAAATTGCAGTGATAAAAACAAGTGCGAATACAGGATGTACACGTCCTGCTAGCTCATTAATATCTCCCTTTAGAGCTATAACAATTACTCCTAATAAAGGCAATCCAACGCCTGTTACAATAAAACCAAACAACGCAATCCATACATCATTTCCAGCACCTTGCCCTAAAGCTGGCGGAAAAATCATATTACCTGCACCAAAGAATAGTGCAAATAACATTAAACTTATTGCAAACATCTCAGAAAACTTTAAAGATGATTTCATCCCTACTAACCTCCAAATAATTATCTTATTAACAAAATATTCTGAATTAAAATCCGTCACATATCCTCCTTCATTCAAGCACACTTCCCCATAAAAGAACACAAAAAACACCCGTCCCTAACAAAGGGACGAGTGCTGAAATCGTGGTTCCACCCTTATTCTAATAAAATGAATTTATAACAAAATAAGCTCATTTTATAGCTCGTGTAAATTGATAACGGTTTTATCCGCCAAGAATTACAATACATCATGCATGCAGTTCACTCTTGAAGTTTAGAGGTGGTAAGCTTGTCTTTTCGTATTAGGAAGCTCACAGCCTAAGACCTCCCTCTCTGAGAATCGTAAAAAACAACTCATGTCCTCATCATTACTTTTCTAAAATATCTTGTCGAAACTTGTTGTTTTTTATTATATGGGGTATTTTTCAAAAAATCAATAGTTTTATTTTTTCTGACAAAAAAATATAGGGAGAAAACTTTTCTCCCTATAACTGCCCTATCAATACTTCTAATTCTTCAGCTGTAATGCTCCGCCATTTTCCTATTTCAAGCTCATTTAGCTCTATATTCATAATGCGCACTCGCTTTAGCTTTGTTACAGTAAAGCCGAAAGCACGGCTCATTCTACGAATTTGCCTGTTCATTCCTTGCGTTAAAACGATGCGAAACGTAGATGGATTGACTCTCGTCACTTTACATGGCTTCGTCATTCCATCTTTAATCTTTACACCGCTGGACATCATATCAATAAACCAATCCGTAAAAGGTTTATCGACTGTGACAACATATTCTTTCTCGTGCTCATGATCTCCGTGTAAAATTTGATTCGCAATCGCACCATCGTTCGTTAATAAAATAAGACCTTCCGATGCTTTATCTAATCGTCCAACAGGAAAGATTCGCTCCGGGTAATCGATATAATCAATAATATTATCTTCAATATGATCGGCTGCTGTACAAGTAATTCCGACTGGTTTATGGAAGGCAATATACACCTTTTCTTTCTCTTCTTTTTCAATAACCTGTCCATCAATCGTTACAACATCACCTTCGTTAACAATTGTACCATGCGTACATATTTCACCGTTAAGCGCGACACGACACGCTTTAATAAGGCGGTCTGTTTCACGTCTTGAGCAGGATTTTGCTTCGCTTATGTATTGGTTGATTTTCATAACTTATTCCTTTTCGTGTAGATTAAAAGCGTCAATCTATGGCAATATCATTATGCCAAGATTGACGCTCTTTCATTTTGCAAAAACCACTAAATAAATAACCCCAATCACCAAAAATATTCCACAACAAGCTAACAATATTTTTGCAAGTTTGTCCATAAACATATAATGGTTTCCCCTTTTGTTTGGTTGTTTGCTATTTTAATTCGACAACTGTTACGCCTAGGCCTCCCTCGCCCATGTCACCGTAACGGAAGCTTTTTACACCGCGGTGCTTCTTCAAGTAATCTTGTACACCTTGGCGAAGTGCCCCTGTTCCTTTACCGTGAATGATTGATACACGAGGGTAGCTTGCAAGCTGGGCATCGTCTAAATATTTCTCAACCCGCACCATCGCATTTTCAAATCGTTCACCACGAAGATCAAGTTCTAATGAAACGTGATAGTCTCTACCTTTTACCGTTGCGACTGCTTTTTTCTCTGTTTGCTTCGGTGTATTAATGTATTCCATGTTAGACTCTTTTACTTTCATCTTCAGAATACCAATTTGTACGCTCCACTCTGTATCGCTCACTTTTTCAAGCAATTGACCTTTTTGACCGAACGTTACTACTTTTACTTCATCACCCGCGCGTAATTGTTGTTTTGGCGCTGTGTTTTTCACGTTTACTTTTTGTTTCTTCACAAGTTCTGGAGCTGCACCTTCTAGACGGCTCTTCGCTTCAATTAGCTCGTGATCTTTCACGTTTGCAAGCTGTGCTTTACGCAACTGACGAAGTTCTTGAATAATGCCTTCTGCTTCTTTCTTTGCAGCTTCGACTTTTTCTTCCCCTTCTTTTTGCGCTTTTAACAATCGTTCATCACGATCTTCGTTAAATTCAATGATTTGACGTTGTAATTCGCGATGCAGTTTTTCAGATTGCTTGCGAAGCGCTTCTGCTTCGTTCCAGTCGCGCTCTGCGTTCTTTTGACTTTCTTCTAACTTCGCAATCATATTTTCAATTTTATTCGTATCTGTACTAATGTGGTTACGAGCTTGATCAATCACGCGATCAGATAATCCAAGACGTTTCGAAATTTCGAAGGCATTACTACGCCCTGGTACACCGATTAATAATTTGTATGTTGGACTTAATGTATTTACATCAAATTCAACGCTCGCATTAATAACTTGTTCACGGTTATATCCGTATGCTTTTAATTCTGGGTAATGCGTCGTTGCAACAACACGAGCACCGCGATTACATACTTCATCTAAAATCGAAATTGCTAGTGCAGCCCCTTCTTGCGGATCTGTTCCAGCACCTAATTCATCGAATAAAACTAAGCTTTCAAAATCAGCTTTTTCTAAAATATCAACAATGTTCACCATATGTGAGGAGAACGTACTTAAACTTTGTTCAATCGATTGCTCATCACCGATATCAGCAAAGATATTTTTAAATACACAAATCTCTGACTCATCCATTACTGGAATGTGAAGACCAGATTGCGCCATTAATACACAAATACCAACTGTTTTCAGCGTAACTGTTTTACCACCTGTATTCGGTCCTGTAATAACAATTGTCGTGAAATCTTTACCGAGCATAATGTTATTTGGCACGATAATTTCTGGATCGATAAGTGGATGACGTGCTTGTCTTAAATCCATGTAACGCTCGTTATTTACGATTGGTTTCGTTGCTTTAATACGCTTCGCATAGAAAGCTTTCGCAAAGATGAAGTCAAGATTCGCGACTACTTCTACGTTTGATAAAACGATATCCGATTCTACTGCCACTTCTTCTGTTAACATCAATAAGATGCGTTCAATTTCTTGTTTTTCTTTCACACGAGCTTCTTGAAGCGCGTTATTTAATTCTACAATGACTTGCGGTTCAATAAATAACGTTTGTCCAGAAGCCGATTGATCATGAACAATACCACCATATACGCCGCGGTATTCTTGTTTTACTGGGATTACGTAACGTTCGTTACGAATCGTTACAATCGAGTCAGACAGCATCTTTTGGGCGTTTGAAGAACGCGTCATATTTTCTAACTTTTCACGAATACGGCTTTCCGCAGTACGAATTTGAGTACGAATACCACGCAGTTTATCACTTGCGCTATCGACTACCTCACCACCATCACCGATACAATTTGTAATTTTCTTTTCTAAATCATATAAAGATACAATTTGAGCGACATGAGTTTCTAAAATTGGAAGCTCGACACCATTATCAACCATATCTTCAATGAAACGTTTCATATTGCGACTACCATACATCGTATTCGCAATATTAAGTAGTTCATTTGGACTTAACATACTTCCAATCTTTGCACGCTTCACATTTGAGCGAATATCCGTAATACCACCTAATGGTGCACTACCTTTTAAACGAATAACTTTCGTTGCTTCATCCGTTGTATCTTGCATTTCTACAATTTCTTCAAAATCAGTGCTCGGCACTAAATGCTTCACTTTGTCACGGCCAAGTGAAGATGCTGTATGTTCAAGTAATTGTTCTTTTACTTTATTGTATTCTAATACACGCAACGTTCTTTCTAACATGTTGCAGGTCCCCCTTGTGTTACTTATTACGTTTCATATAGTCTAATAAACGTTCAATATCCCACGTGTTAATCACGTTATCTTTTTGAATCCAACCTTTACGTGCTGCCGCTACACCTGTTTCCATATCTTCTAACATTTCAAGTGTATGAGCATCCGTGTTAATCGCTACTTTTACACCGGCATCTTGTGCTTGTTTTAATAATTTCGCGCTTAAATCTAGACGGTTTGGATTCGCATTTAATTCTAAAACTGTATTTGTCTCTTTTGCGAGTTCAATTAATAAATCTGTATCTACATCATAGCCCTCGCGGCGTCCAAGAAGACGTCCTGTCGGATGAGCAATCATTGTAACATGCTTATTCTCTAGCGCAGCACGAAGACGCTTCATAATCGTTTCACGGTCTTGTGAGAAACTAGAGTGAATCGCTCCAATAACATAATCTAATTCTGCTAATACTTTATCATCAAAATCAAGCGAGGCATCCGGTAAAATATCCATTTCAATTCCGCGTAAAATTGTAATGTCTGGATATTTTTCATTCATACGTTCAATTTCTTTCGCTTGTTCACGAAGCCGCTCTTTCGTTAAGCCATTCGCTACTTTTAAATATTGTGAATGGTCCGTAATCGCCATAAACTTATATCCACGGGCACGGCACGCTTGTACCATTTCTTCAATTGAAAAGGCACCGTCACTCCATGTTGTATGCATATGTAAATCACCTTGTATATCAGAAAACTGAATTAAGTTTGGATACTCTTTAATTAATTCAATTTCTTTTCCATCTTCACGTACTTCTGGTGGAATAAATGGAAGACCGAAATGAGCAAAGAATTCCTCTTCTGTTTCAAATGTCTTCACTTCACCTGTTTTCAGGGTCTCTACACCGTACTCACTAATTTTCTCACCTTTATCTTTTGCAATTTGACGCATTTTTACGTTATGGTCTTTTGATCCTGTGAAGTGGTGAAGCGTTGTAATAAACTCTTCTGGTTTTACTAAGCGGAAATCGATTGAAATATCGTATTCATATTGAAGACGAACAGAAACTTTCGTATCACCACTCGCAATTACTTCAATCATATTATCGAATTGTAATAAATGCTCACGTACTGCTGCTGGTTCTGTCGTTGCAATAATGAAGTCTAAGTCCTTCACTGTCTCACGAACACGGCGTAAGCTACCAGCGCGCGAGAAACGAATCACTTCAGCAACATTCGACAATTTCTCCTCTATTTCCCTGGCAATAGGCAATACCATCGCAATTGGTAAACGCTCGGGACGAGATCCTACTTGATCAATTGCTTCTAATATTTTCTCTTCTGTTTTTTTACCGAAACCTGCTAAAGCTTGTACTTTATTTTCCTCACAAGCAGCTTTTAGCGTTTCCATATCAACAACACCAAGTTCCTTGTATAACTTAGCTACCTTCTTACCACCAAGGCCTGGAAGTTTCAATAACGGTAATAAACTACTTGGTACTTCTTTTTCAAGTTCTTGTAATACTTCGGATGTTCCCGATTCTATATATTCTTGAATAACCGCTGCCGTTCCTTTTCCGATACCCGGAATCTTTGTGAAATCTTCAATCTCAGAAAGACTACGATCATCACTTTCTAGTGCTGCTGCCGCTTTACGAAATGCAGATATTTTAAATGGATTCGCGCCCTTTAGCTCCATAAAAAGCCCGATTGTCTCCAGTAATTTAATAACTTGTTTTTTATTTACTTTCATCATTACCCCGCCTTTCTTTCATATAAAAAACTTCTCTTTCCGAAAAAAGAGAAGTTATACTCTGCTATCTGTCTGCCATAGTTCCTTCACCTTTTCAGAAAGAATCGGTGTATCGTCTACAATTATTTTGCTAATTGATGATTTTTGTAATTGTGTTTGCACTTGTTCAATCGGAAGAATATTTCCAACGATAATTAAGACAAACAAAATAATGTATACTTCTAAAAATCCGAGAATTGCCCCCGCAAACGCATTTACTTGCTTTAAAACCGGTATTTCTGCAAACATATTTAACAAATTACCAAGTAATGAAAGTGCAATTTTTGTAATAATAAATAATACGATAAACGCAATCGCTTGATAAAATACAGTTTCAATATTATTTGCATCAATCCATTCTGGAACAGATACATTTTTATCAAATGGATACGGAATAAATTTCGCAAGTGCTGGCGCTAAATCTTTGCAGTACCAGTATGCAACAAGGTATGCGATAATAAAGCTTGTTAACTTTACAAGTTGCAGAATAAACCCTCTGCGTAAGCCGAGGAAAAATCCCATAACAAGCAGTAAAATGATAATAATATCAATCATGTTATTCCATTCCTTTTTTTGTCATACTTTCTTTCAATTTTTCATGTTCTTCTTTTAATTTTATGTAATCGTGTATGACGTTTACCGCCGTCAATACCGCTAGTCTACTCGTATCAAGCGAAGGATTCTTGGCATTGAGTTCGCGCATTTTATCATCCGCAATCGCTGCTACCATGCGGATATGACTTGTACTTTCATCGCCAACAACTGAATATTGCTGACCGTAGATTTCTACATTAATTCGACTTTTTTTTCCCTTTTGTTGTGACAACTCACCGGCCTCCAATCACGTACAGAATCCTAAAGTTTATCATACCATGAACCTTCATAATATGGAAACAGAAAGAACAATCCGATATGATAAAAATAACAATAAAAAAAAGGGGCGACCATTTTGTCAAATTCTATCGTAATACAAACAAGTTCTACAGTAATTGAAGACATGAAGCAACAATATAAACAGGCACTTAGCCCGAAAATTCCGCAAGGCGGTATCTTTATGGCAAAGGTGCCATCTTGCACGATTACAGCGTATAAATCTGGAAAAGTAATGTTCCAAGGAGGCCGTGCTGAAGCAGAAGCTTCTCGTTGGCAAACTGTCTCTCAAACGCCGAAATCAACAGTGAAAAAATCAGCTAATTCACATCGCTATGCTCCGCCCACTTCCATCGGTACAATGTCTATTGTAGGGTCCGATGAAGTTGGTACTGGTGATTACTTCGGACCGATGACAGTAGTTGCTGTATATGTGGATGCAAAACAAATTCCACTTTTAAAAGAACTTGGTGTAAAAGACTCTAAAAACTTAAACGATGATCAAATTACTGCTATTGCAAAACAACTTATTAGCGTCGTTCCTTATAGCTCTCTTGTCCTTCATAACGAAAAATATAACGAGCTATTTGATAAAGGAAACAACCAGGGAAAACTAAAAGCTTTACTACATAATAAAGCTATTACAAACTTATTAGCGAAAATTGCACCTACAAAGCCAGATGGTATCCTAATCGACCAATTCACACAACCTGATACATACTACAAATATTTAGCAAAACAAAAAGAAGTTCAGCGCGAAAATGTTTACTTCGCTACGAAAGGTGAAAGCGTCCATTTAGCAGTAGCCGCTGCTTCCATTTTAGCTCGTTACTCATTCGTAAAACAGTTTGGCGAACTTAGTAAAAAAGCTGGTATGCCGCTTCCGAAAGGTGCTGGTAAACAAGTTGATATCGCTGCTACTAAATTAATTCAAAAAATCGGTAAAGAAAGATTACCTGAGTTTGTGAAACTGCATTTTGCTAATACCGAGAAGGCGTTTCGCTTATTGAAAAAATAACTACTTTTTAGTATCGACAGGATATAAATAAACTAAACAAGGCGAAATATGGATAAAGTGAAACTTTAATCAGTGGGGGTTTTGTCCATCCCCACTGATTATGAGCCCACACCAATCGGNNCAGTTATCTCCCACCTAACCTGTTGCGTCGAATCGACGATATAATTTTATTTACTATTTACCTATCTTAACTATGTCGCTAAAATACATCATTCTTTATGAAGTAAAAAAGGAGAGTCTCTATGACTCCCCTTTTTTACTTAACTCCGCTTCTGCTTCTTATTTGATGAAGGTACTTTATGAGAACCCGTTTCATGCGTAGTTGTTCCTTGTCCTTCCACCTTTGGAGAACCTAGGCTTGATCTCGAATGATCTTTTTTTACTTTTTTACCCATTTATATTCACCCCTTCGCGTTACTTTTTGCTATGAGGTACTAAACTATGCAAAATAAAAAGCGAGAGGAAACCCTCTCGCTTTTTTCATATTTTAAAATTCAGAAGAACCTGGAGTTCTTGGGAATGGAATTACGTCACGGATGTTAGCCATGCCAGTGATATACATTAGTAAGCGCTCGAAACCTAGACCGAATCCAGCGTGTTTTGTACCACCGTATTTTCTAAGTTCTAAGTACCACCAGTAGTCCTCTTCGTTCATACCTAGTTCTTTAATTCTGTCTACTAAAACGTCCATTCTTTCTTCACGTTGGCTTCCGCCGATTAATTCGCCGATGCCAGGAACTAGAAGGTCAGTAGCAGCTACTGTTTTACCATCGTCATTTAAGCGCATGTAGAATGCTTTAATGTCTTTCGGATAGTCCGTTACGAATACAGGGCGTTTGAAGATTTCTTCTGATAAGTATCTTTCATGCTCTGTTTGTAAATCAATCCCCCATTCTACTGGATATTTGAAGTCAGCGCCTGATTCTTGAAGTACTTTAATTGCTTCTGTATAAGTGATGCGACCGAAGTCAGAGTTAATTACGTTGTTCATGCGCTCTAAAACTGTTTTGTCAACGAAGCTGTTGAAGAATTCCATTTCTTCTGGTGCATGCTCTAATACGTATTTCATTGCATATTTCAGCATAGCTTCTGTAAGGTTCATTACATCTTCCAGTTCAGCAAATGCAATCTCAGGCTCAACCATCCAAAACTCAGCTGCATGGCGGGTTGTGTTTGAGTTTTCTGCACGGAATGTAGGTCCGAATGTGTATACATCACGGAACGCTAATGCATAAGCTTCAGCATTTAGCTGTCCACTTACCGTTAAGTTTGTTTCTTTACCGAAGAAGTCTTTTGATTCATCAACTTGTCCGTCTTCACCTTTTGGTACGTTGTTTAAGTCTTGCGTTGTTACGCGGAACATTTCGCCAGCACCTTCTGTATCACTACCAGTGATAATTGGTGTGTGAACATGTACGAATCCACGCTCTTGGAAGAATTGGTGAATTGCAAACGCTGCGATAGAACGCACACGGAACGTTGCAGAGAATGCATTTGTTCTTGGACGTAAGTGAGCGATTGTACGTAAGTATTCAAACGTGTGACGCTTCTTTTGAAGTGGGTAATCAGAATCTGATAAGCCCTCGATATCAATTTTTTCTGCTTTAATTTCAAATGGTTGCTTCGCTCCAGGCGTTGCAATTACTTTACCTTCTACTTTAACTGAAGAGCTAAGTGGAAGCTTTGCAATTTCTTTGAAGTTCTCTAATTCTGTATCGAAAACGATTTGAACGCTTTTGAAGAAGCTACCGTCGTTTAATTCGATGAAACCAAATGCTTTTGAATCACGTAAGTTACGAATCCACCCTGATACTTGTACTGTTTGATCTGCATACTTTTCTGTATCTCTATACAGACTTTTTACTAATGTGTTTTCCATAGTGAAATTCTCCTTTGCTGATATATTTAAATACAAAAAAACCTTTCATCCATAAAGGGACGAAAGGTTAAACTTCGCGGTACCACCCAATTTGTCATAAAGACCAACTTTACCTCGTATGTAATACATACTTCCCGGTTTGTAACAGGCCGGATTCCCGTCTAAGTCTACTCTTGAATACAAGGTTCAATTTCGGTTAGCAACTCCAAGGTGTTCTTCACATATACCGCCTCACCAGGCTCTCACCGTCCCTGACTCGCTATGGATTATAGTATATACTACTTTTCCTTATCATCGTCTTTCATTTTGTTAAACTAAAATTAATGTACTACATTCGCGGAAAAGATGCAAGGTGCCTTAATATATATCAGCGATTTTTGCGGTATATCGGCTATTCAACATTATTCGACAATCATTCCTATAAAAAAATGCCGGAATAGATCCAGCATTTTTTATCCCGCATTAACGAGCAGTAACACTCTCACCTCAAAATTCGGCTGTAAAGCGAAGAAGATGGGTGAAAGATTAACTGTTCGTAAAAGTCCGATTGGTATGGGCTAATAATCAGTGGGGGTGCCCACTGATTAAAGTCTCACTTTATTACTTACGTAACTCCGCACCAAATTTCTCTTCTACCGCTGTTAATACACGGTTATGTGCTTCTGTTACTTCCTCGTCTGTTAATGTACGTTCTGGATCGAAGTAGTTCATAGAGAATGCAAGTGATTTCTTGCCTTCTTCCATTTTTTCACCTTCGTATAAGTCGAATAATGTTACTTCTTTTAGAAGTTCACCGCCAGCTTCAGCAATGATTTGCTTCATTTCACCAGCTTTTGTTGCTGTTGTTACTACAACAGCCATATCACGTGTCATAGATGGGAAACGTGGAATTGCTGAGTAGTAAGTTTCTTCAGCGTCTGCACCGAATACTTTTACAAGAGATAGTTCAAATACGAATGTATTTTTCACATCTAATTGTTTTTCTGCTTCTGGGTGCAATTGACCGATGAAACCAATTACTTCGCCATCTAATACGATGTCCGCTGTACGACCTGGGTGCATACCTTCACGTTTTGTTGGTGCATATGTGATTTGGTTTGAAACGCCTAGTACGTCGAATAGTCCTTCTAGTACACCTTTCACAACGAAGAAGTCTACTACTTTTTTCTCACCTTGCCATGCATGGTGAAGAGCAAGACCTGTCATAACACCTGCAAGATGTTGTTCTTCTTTCGGAAGTTCTCCTGCTTCTGTCGGTAAGAAGACAGAACCTACTTCGTATAAAGCAACGCTGTCGTTTTTACGTGCAACATTGTATGAAACTGCTTCTAACAACTGTGGCACTAAGCTTAGACGAAGTTGGCTACGCTCTTCACTCATTGGAAGTGCAAGATTTACAGGCGCCTTTTCGTTTGGCTCAACCATATATTGTTTCGCTTTGTCAGCGCTTGTTAATGAATACGTAATTGCTTCATATAAACCAGCACCTTCTAAGAAGCGACGTACTTTACGACGCTTTGTTTGTGCTGATGTTAATTTACCACGTGTCATCGTTCCAGAAGGTAATGTAACTGGAATGTGGTCATAACCGTATAAGCGGCCCACTTCTTCTACTAAGTCTTCTGAAATTGTAATATCAGGACGACGTGCTGGTACATTCACATGGAATGTTCCTTCTACTTCTGTGAATGGGAACTTCAAGTTTGTGAACATTGTACCCATTTCACTTGCAGAAATATTTGTACCTAATACACGGTTTACTTTTTCAGCAGTAACAGATACTGTACGCTCTTGTACTTGTAAGTTGTCAGCTTCTACTACACCTTCAAGCGCTTCTCCGCCAGCGTATTTCGCCATTAAAGCAGCTGCATGTTGAATTGCTTCAAATGTACGTGTTGGGTCGATTCCTTTTTCGAAACGTGCACTTGATTCACTGCGAAGACCTAAGTCTTTTGATGTACGGCGCACTGTTTGACCTGCGAAGTATGCAGATTCAATTAAAACGTTTACTGTCTCATTTGTAACTTCAGAATCCGCTCCGCCCATTACACCAGCAACAGCTAAAGCTTTTGTGCCGTTTGTAATTACAAGGTGGTGATCTTGTAACGTACGCTCTTGATCATCTAACGTTTCAATTTTTTCGCCTTCTTTTGCAAGACGAACAACGATTTCTTTTGAACCTAATTTATCGTAATCAAATGCATGTAACGGTTGACCGTATTCCATTAAAATGTAGTTTGTAATATCAACTACGTTGCTAATTGGACGAATGCCAGCTGCCATAAGGCGAGTTTGCATCCACATTGGTGATGGACCAATCTTTACGTTCTTCACCATTTTTGCAATATATAATGGGTTTTCTTCTTTCGCTTCTACATTTACAGAAATGTAATCAGAAGTTTTTTCTGCTGTTTCTTGTAAATCGATAGCTGGAAGTTTTACTTCACGGCCATAAATAGCAGCTACTTCATACGCAACACCTAACATGTTTAAGCAATCTGCACGGTTTGGTGTTAAACCAAGCTCAAGTACTTCATCATGTAAGTTTAAAATTTCAAGTGCATCTGCACCAACTTCAGCGTCACTTGGGAAGATGAAGATACCATCTGCATATTCTTTTGAAACTAACTTTCCATCAATGCCAAGCTCTTGAAGAGCACAAACCATACCGTGAGAAGCTTCACCGCGTAGTTTTGCTTTTTTAATTTTGAAGTTACCAGGAAGTACAGCGCCAACTTTTGCAACTGGTACTTTTAAACCTTTTGCAATATTAGCAGCTCCACAAATAATTTGAACTGGCTCTTCTTCACCGATATCGATTAAGCATTTGCTTAACTTATCAGCTTCTGGGTGTTTTTCACATTCTAATACGTGACCAACTACAACACCTTTTACACCTTTATTTAATACTTCAACACCTTCTACTTCAATACCACTTTTCGTGATTTTATCTGCTAGTTCTTGTGCTGTTACATCTTTAATATCTACATACTCTTGTAACCAACGATATGATACGAACATACTTATCCTCTCCTTCCCTTACGCTCGTTTGAATTGTTGTAAGAAACGTACATCATTTGTATAGAAATGACGAATGTCATCCACGCCGTATTTCAACATTGCGATGCGCTCTGCGCCCATACCGAATGCGAAACCTTGATATTCTTTTGAATCATAACCAGCCATTTCAAGTACGTTCGGGTGAACCATACCTGCTCCTAAAATTTCGATCCAGCCAGTTCCTTTACAAGTGCCGCAACCTTTGCCGTGACACATCATACAAGAAATATCCATCTCTACAGATGGCTCTGTGAATGGGAAGAAACTTGGACGAAGACGGATTTCACGATCTTCACCGAACATCTTTTTCACGAATACTTGCAGTGTACCTTTTAAATCACTCATGCGAATGTTTTTATCAATTACAAGACCTTCAATTTGCATGAACTGGTGTGAATGCGTCGCATCATCGTCATCGCGGCGATACACTTTACCAGGACAAATAATTTTGATTGGGCCTTTTTCTTTATTATTTTCCATCGTACGTGCTTGCACAGAAGATGTATGTGTACGTAGTAACGTTTCTTCCGTAATGTAGAATGTATCTTGCATATCACGCGCTGGGTGATCTTTCGGTAAGTTTAATGCTTCGAAGTTATAGTAGTCTTTTTCTACTTCTGTTCCTTCAGCTACTTCATAACCCATACCGATGAATACATCTTCAATTTGTTCAACAACAGCTGTTAACGGATGGTGACAACCTGTTTCAACAGGACGACCTGGCAGTGTAACATCAATTGTTTCAGTAGCTAATTTTGCTTCCATTACTGCTTTTTCTAAATTACTAATTTTGTCGTCTAGACGCGTTTGAATCGCTTCACGTACTTCGTTTACTAATGCTCCCATACGTGGACGCTCTTCTGCTGATAATTTTCCCATGCCGCGTAATACTTCTGTAATTGGACCTTTTTTTCCTAAATACGCTACGCGTACGTCGTTTAAGCCTTTTAGCTCTTTCGCTTCTTCAATAAGCTCTAACGCTTTTTGCTTTAGCTCTTTTAAACGTGCTTCCATTTGGAACCCTCCTAATTTTAAAAATAAAAAAACCTCGCTCCCAAAAAGGGACGAGGTAAATTCGCGGTACCACCCTAAATTGACAGAACAAATCTGCCCACTTCATTCGTTATAACGGTCCATTCTGACCGGAACGCCTTTACATATACATGGTCCTGGCGTCAACTCCAGAGGTGAATTCACTTCCGTCTACCATAAGAATGCTTTCAGTCTACGGCATTCTCTCCCTATATGGCGATTTTGTAAGCTACTCTTCTCTATCAACGTTTTTTATTAATATACTTTTATTATATATTCAAAAAAGTTTGATACTCATTTCATCACTTTTTTATGAACATGTACTTCAACTTATTATAAGAAGTTTTTTATCGATTCGCAACTGGACTTTGTAAATAATACGTTAAAATCCCCGCTGCAACCGCAACATTTAATGATTCTGCCCGGCCGTAAATCGGAATATACAAGTTTTGATCCGTTTTCGCAAGAATCTCTTGGCGTACGCCGCTTCCTTCATTTCCTACAATTAATGCAAAACTTCCGGCTGGTGTTACTTCATCGTAAGGAACTCCATTTTCAAGAGCTGTTCCGTATACAGGAACGTTATTTTCCTTTAACTTGTCTATCCATTCTTCTAAGTTCCCTTTTACAACTGGTAAGTGGAAAATAGAACCTTGTGTAGAGCGAAGTACTTTACTATTATATGCATCAACGCACCCTTCTCCAAGTACAACGGCATGGATACGAGCTGCATCAGCTGTACGAATAATTGTCCCTAAGTTGCCTGGGTCTTGAAGACCATCTAATAAAAGAAACTTCCCACCTGCAAGAGCTACTTCACTCTCGTGTTTCTCACAAACAGCAAATACACCTTGTGTCGTTTCTGTTTCACGAAGTACTTTTACGATTGATTCAGGCACGATATACATTTCCACATCATTAACTATCCAATCTTTCGGAAGATCTGTCTGATCAGAGACGATAAGTTCTGTTACAACTCCTGCTTTTAAAGCTTCCTCCACTAAGTGGAATCCTTCTACAAAAAATAAACTTTTTTTATCGCGTTCCTTTTTCGTTTGCAGCTTTTTCCACTGCTTCACACGCGGATTTTGTACTGAATCAATGTTTTTCATAATATGTATTTCCCTCTCTTCTTGTCTTATCATTATAGCCTATTTTTTATACATATTTACATAAAAAAGAACAAAAACTAACGTCAGTTTCAATTCTGAAGACGAGGTGAAAGTAATGAGTTTTAATCTACGCGGCGCTGTATTAGCGAATGTAACTGGTAATACGCAAGATCAATTACAAGAAACAATTGTCGAGGCGATCCAAAGCGGTGAAGAAAAAATGCTTCCAGGTCTCGGCGTTTTATTCGAAGTCATTTGGAAATATGCTGATGAAAATGAAAAACACAAAATATTAAAAATACTGGAGCAAGGATTAAAAAATAAGTAATAAAAAATCACCTTAGCAGAAACAAAGGCACTGAAAAAGTGATTGCTTTAAAAAAATAAGGAATCCATCACCTGTATATAGTAGGTAATGGATTCCTTGTTCTTATGAAGTGGACTTTTTCAGTGACCCCGCAGAAACGAAGGTGATTTTTTATGCCCGTAAAAATGTTCTTTTCCAAAACACTTTTACTTTACTAACACTAATTGATGGAGTACAATATTCAAAATACATTTAAGCCTATCGTTTTTCTTTAAATACATCAATAAAAGGAGTGAATGTTTTATGCACCGTATTACGCTTGAACAAATTTTTAAACATCATATTACACAAAAATACGTAAACCGTTCTGGGATGGTCCATGCCATTGCTGTCGCTTACCATGCGTTTCACTTAGCTAAAAAGCATCACACCTCAGTCGATGCTGCGACAAAAGCTGGTTTCCTTCATGATATCGGACATCATACGTGGTACACAGGCGGCAAATGGGACTATGACTTATATAAAAAAAATGATATACATGCAATTAAAGGAGCAGAAAGAGCACATAAATTACTTATTAGATTGGGAGAACACCCTAAATTAGCAAAAGAAATTTCTATCGCAATTCTTCTTCATACGGATTCTTTCTTAGTAGAACAAGCACTTGAGAGAACTCCTCTTCAAAACATTATTAAATGGGCAGACGAAGCAGACGAAGAACCGGGTGGAGCACATCATTATAGAACGATTTCTTATGAAAAAGCACTAAAAGCAATTCAGCAGTTAGATCGATTGGTAGAGCGTGAATTGCAAATAGAGCAATCGAAATCGAACAAAAAAGTTGAACATAGTTATCAATGAGAAAGAGGCATCACTATAGGGTGATACCTCTTTTATTTTTTTAACACAATATTAAATGTAAGATTTATACATATTATTTAAAATAGAAATAAAATATAATTATACATTCAAATATATAGATGTTATTCAATACAATCCGCTACACAACTTTCTGACGAACAGAAATACTCTATGTCACGGGAACAATTTATTAACTCCGTTTTATTCGCTTTTTTCGGAACTGGACTTATTACTTTGTTTCTAGCAATGCCCTTAACAATTTATACAGCCGGTCTCACAAACAATAAATTATTCCCTTTAGCCGTACAAGAACAGTCTGATGCATTGGAACTTTCAACACTAGAGCACTATCCGCTCCTCTTACCTCTAGCTGGCGGAATTTTTGCACCTATTTTTGAAGAACTTGCATGCAAAAAAAGCAGGGAAATTAATTCCCTGCTTTTCTATTTGATTTATTACCTGACTGTAAGAAGAACGATAACACCCAAGCAATACTCGCTAATATGGTTGCAATTAAGAAGGCATCGTTAATACCGTTAATTGCAGATAGCTTTGAAATTTGTCCATATAATAGTTGCATACTCATCGCATCACCCGCTTGTGCAGATCCAGCTACAGCCGCTAAACTTTGTCCCATTTCGTGCACTTTATCAACTAAAATTGGGTTTGTTGTTGTTAGCATATTACCATAATCTGCTACGTGAGCAGTTGTTTGTTGTGTCATAAGTGTAATTAAAATTGCAGTTCCAATTGAACCAGCTACTTGTCTTGACGTATTTTGCGTTGCTGTACCGTGAGAAATTAATTTCATCGGCAACGCGTTCATACCAGCTGTCATAATTGGCATCATAATGAACGACATCCCAAATGAACGTATAATGTAATCCGTCATAATGACACTGTATGGTGTATCCATCGTTAATTTTGTAAATTCATATGTTGCATATGTTGTAATAGCTAATCCTACTATCGCTAGTGGACGAATGCCATACTTATCAAATAGCTTCCCTGCAATTGGTCCCATGATTCCCATAATTAATGATCCAGGGAGAAGTAGTAAACCGGATTCAATTGGCGTAAAGCCTCGAATATTTTGCAAGTATACAGGAAGTAATAACATACCTCCGAATAATGCCATCGTTACGATCGCGTTAATTAATAAAGTGAAAGTAAACGTCGGATATTTAAATACTTGTAAGTCTAACATTTTGTTATCTGTTGTTAACTCTCTCCAAATAAATATCGCGATACCTATTACACCGATAATAAGTGAAATAACAACTTCTGCACTAGTCCAGCTATTATTTCCAGCCTCACTAAATCCGTACAGTAAGCTTCCAAGTCCAATACTCGAACTAATTACACCGAACATATCTAGCTTTGTTTTCGAAACTGGCTGAGCTAGCGTAAAGAATTTTAAAGATAATAATGTAATGATTATACCGATAACAAACATCGCATAGAACATTAAATTCCAACTGTAGTTTTCAATAACCCACCCTGTTACAGTCGGCCCGATAGCTGGCGCTAAAATCATCGCTACCCCAAGTAATCCCATCGCCGCCCCGCGCTTATTAGGCGGGAACAACGTCATGAAAATATTCATACCAACTGGCATTAAAATACCTGCACCGACCGCTTGAATCACGCGGCCTGTCATCATCATCGTGAAATTTCCAGATGTAGCACAAATGATAGATCCAACAGTAAAAAACAACATTGCTGCTACGAATAATTTACGATACGTAAATCGTGAGACTAAAAAGGCACTAATCGGTACTAAAATACCATTTACAAGCATGAAGCCTGTAGTTAACCATTGTGCTGTTGAAGTTGATACATTAAATTCATTCATTAACGGAGGCAATGCAACATTAATGATTGTTTGGTTTAAAATAGAAACAAACATACCGAGAATTAATACTGTTACAACTGCTTTTACATTTACATTCTCTATTGGCAATTGTCTTTTCGGCATTTCTTTTTCCTGTTTCACTTGTTCTTGCTTCCCTGTTTCTAATTCCACTACATTAGAAACTTCAGGTTCTTGCTTTTGTTCTAGTTCTAGTTCTTTCTCTTTTGTTTCTACATCACTTGCTTCTATCTTACTTATCGCTGGGACTTGTTCTTCTCCCACGTTCGCTTTTTTCTTTCGTAAAAGACGATTTACAAGGAAGAAGACGATTATACAAAATAGTGCATATCCTACAATTGCTATTGAGGACATCTCATCTCCTCCTTACTTATGAATACGAACTGTCACATTCATGCCAGGAACAATATTTACTGATTTGCTATGATCTAATGAAATTTTAACTGGTACTACTTGTGTTACTTTCGTATAGTTCGCTGTTGCGTTGCTTGATGGTAACATAGAGAATGTATTCGCTGTTGTTAAGCCAACTTGTTCTACTTTTCCTGTTAATGTTGTATCTGGGTATGCATCTACATACACATCTACATCTTGACCTTTTTGAACATCATCAATATCTGTTTCTTCAATGTTTGCTGTTACCCATAAATTGTTCATATCAAATGCATAAGCAATCGGGCTACCTGCTCCAACGAAAGCATTTGTTGTTGCGTTTGATTGTACAACTGTTGCATTTTGTGGAATTGTTACATCTACTGTTTGTTCTCCATTTGCTGCCGCTACAGTAACAGCACCTAATTTATCGTTCTCATTGTAGTTTTTTCCTACTTCAGCTTTCCAGTCAGTTAATTTCCCTGCTACTGGTGAAGCAATTGGAATCACTTTTCCATCAATTTTTGCATTGTCTGTTTTTAAGTAATTTTCCACTTGATTGTAATAGTAATAACCGCCAATGCCGCCGCCAACTAGTACAATTAATGTGATAATGTTGATAATCACCATTTTTCGAAACTGAATCATTGCATTCCTCTCCTTGTATCTCATATATTTTTTTCTAAACTATTTATATCCTTATTGTTTAGATTGTTTAATTGTTAATTATATTAACTTTCAAACAAAAAAATCACACCATCTGCGGTGTAAATCGAAATTTATCTACCTGCGAGCGGTGCTGATTTCTGAAGGACTATCGTTTATAATTATAAATAATTATTTTAAATCTACAACCGTCAATTCACATATGAAATGTTGCTTAAACAACAATGTAATACTATTATGTTGTTTAAGCATGCAAAATTAAACAAGGAGAAATAAAAATGTCTATTAAAAATACAAACGATCCACGTGTAAAGCGAACGAGACAACTCATACAGGATGCTTTTGTCGCTTTAGTAGGCGAAAAAGGTTTTGAAAACGTAACAGTTCAACATATTGCAGAACGGGCTCCTGTAAATCGTGCTACATTTTATAGCCATTACCATGATAAATATGACCTATTAGAAAAAAGTATAGAAGAAATGCTCGAAAAGCTAACTGAGGTAATTAAACCCAAAAAACAAAATAAAAAGGATTTCCAACTTACATTTGATTCACCACATCCAAATTTTTTAGCCTTGTTCGAACATATTGCAGAAAACGCTAACTTCTATAACGTCATGCTTGGCGATAAAGCTGCCGGAAACTATACGTATAAAATGATGAAAGCAATTCAAACACATTTAACATTAAGCCTCTCCATTTCACAACCTAACGATGAAAAATTAGTGGTTCCACGTGATATTCTCATTAGTTATGTTACTGGTGCCCACCTCGGGATGATTATGTCATGGTTAAAAAGAGGGATGATATATACCCCGCATTTTATGGCCATGCAACTAACTCGTTTAATTATTTTAGGAGCTCATACTGCAGCAGGATTAGAAAGACCTTTTTAAAATAAAAAAGCGAAGGAGAGGCTCCTTCGCTTTTTCTATTAATTAAATGTAATGTTATGTACAGCCTCTTTATCAAGACGTTTAATAACTTCTACAATTAACTTCACTGCATTTTCATAATCATCACGGTGTAACATTGCAGCATGTGAATGGATGTAGCGTGTCGCAATTGTAATTGCTAGAGATGGAATACCATTTACAGCAATGTGAATTGCACCTGCATCTGTCCCCCCGCCAGCTAGTAAATCATATTGATATGGAATTTGTAATTCGTCAGCAACATCAACTACGAAATCACGTAAGCCTGTGTGTCCAATAACAGAAGCATCATATAAAATGATTTGTGGACCATCGCCCATTTTACTTTGTGCTTCTTTTGACGTTACACCTGGTGTATCTCCAGCGATACCAACATCTACTGCGAACGCGATATCTGGTTTAATATAGTTCGCAGATGTTTTTGCACCGCGAAGGCCAACCTCTTCTTGTACAGTTCCAACACCGTATACAACGTTTGGATGTTTTTCATCTTTTAATTGTTTTAATACGTCAATTGCAATTGCACAACCAATTCGATTATCCCATGCTTTCGCAAGTAACATTTTTTCATTCTTCATCACTTGGAATTCAAAGTAAGGTACAACTTGATCTCCTGGTCGTACGCCCCACTCCATCGCTTCTTCTTGGCTAGAAGCACCAATATCGATGAACATGTCTTTAATTTCAACTGGCTTTTTACGTGCTTCTGGAGGTAAAATGTGCGGTGGTTTTGAACCAATTACACCTGTTACATCTCCTTTACGCGTTACAATTGTCACGCGCTGTGCAAGCATAACTTGTGACCACCAGCCACCAACCGCTTGGAAGCGAAGGAAACCTTTGTCATCAATTTGCGTAATCATAAAACCAACTTCATCTAAATGACCTGCAACCATAATTTTCGGGCCATTTTCTTCTCCTACTTTTTTCGCAACTAAACTTCCTAAATTATCAGTAGAAAGCTCGTCCGCAAACGGCTCAATATATTTCTTCATTACTTCACGTGGTTCACGCTCGTTACCAGCAATACCACGTGCATCTGTTAATTCTTTTAGCATTGTCAATGTCGCGTCTAATTTTGTCATTGCCAACACCTCCTTTTTATTCAGTCATTTCATTATACAAAATGAAGTTGAAATATTCAAAAATTAAGTTAGTACCCTTGTGTTTGACGCTGATGATTTACTTCATTTTTATCTAAATATGCTTTTTCAATCTCTTCTTGTTCAAATTCAAGCGCTTGTCCAAGTCGAAGATAGCTTGTAAATAATTCAATATAGTTCGTAATAGATGGTTGATCTGTAAAACGAATCACTTTCGCATATGTGTCTAAGAAAATTTCTACTTGTGTTTTATTCGTTTGTGCACATTTATAGAATAGGAAGTTTTTATCAATACCTAAATCAATTCCGATTGATAAAATAAAATGTAAACCATCTACGTATTCTTCTAATATTATTTCCCGTTCTGAAGCTGGTTTATTGCTCCAATATTTAAAACAACGTGTTTCATTTGCAAGTTCTCCAATTTCTACAAGAAGAGCTAACATTTTTTCTTTTAATAGCTTTTTCGGTTGTAAGTCGTGTTCTTTCGCAATACGGTCATCTAATTCTTTTTGTAATTTAAATAGTTGTAGTAAGTCCATTCTATTGTCCTCCTCCAACATTGCATTTTCTGCAACAATGTTGTTTCATCTCAAAGTTCATTATTATTTTTCGTTTCTTATTAACAAGTCAGCTATCTATCTCTTTGCAAAATAGCTTGTCCTTAATTTACAAATACGTTTCAATCATCATTCATGGATTATTCATTTGATGAAAGTTCCATATCATCTTTCCATTATAGCAGTGTCGTTTCTGCTAGGAAAGATACTCTTCTTTCCAAACGACCATAAATAACAAAAGTCAGGGGGATTCTCCTGACATTATACATATATTCTTCTATATTGCTATAGTTTTTATATTGATTTTGTCATATCAATAACGACACGTCCATTAATCTTTCCTTCATGTAAACGCCTTTTCGTTATCGTTACAAAAGTTCTTACAAGGCAATATTAATGGAGTAACGCATGTAATTGGGACGATGATAGGTGGAGAATTTTACAAATCATTGAATCCTTATAATAAATATAAAGTGAAACTTTAATCAGTATGGGTTTTGTCCAAATCGGGCTTTTACGGGNNTTCCTCGCATTCGCCGAATTTTAAGGTGGGAGTCTTACTGCCCACAAATAGCGGGATAAAAAAACCTTAGAAGAAAAACTTCTAAGGTTTTAAATAATTAGTTTAAGTTGTTTTTTGCAACTGTTGCTAATTCAGCAAAAGCTTTTTCGTCATGAACAGCTAAGTCAGCAAGCATCTTGCGGTTAACTTCGATGCCAGCATTTTTTAAACCGTGCATTAAGCGGCTGTAAGAAAGACCATTCATACGAGCTGCTGCGTTGATACGAGTAATCCATAATTTACGGAAGTCACGTTTCTTTTGACGACGGTCACGGAACGCATACATTAAAGATTTCATAACCTGTTGGTTAGCAACTTTGAATAATGTATGTTTAGAACCGTAGTAACCTTTCGCTAATTTAATCATTTTTTTACGGCGTTTACGAGTAACTGTACCACCTTTTACTCTTGGCATAATATTACCTCCTAGATTGTTCTATATAAACCGAACTTATTTTAAGTTGTCAAGCATTTGACGAATACGTTTGAAGTCACCAGCGCTTACTACACCAGCTTTACGTAGTTTACGTTTTGCTTTTGTAGATTTGTTAGCGAATAAGTGGCTTGTGTAAGCGTGAGAACGTTTAAGTTTACCAGATCCAGTCTTTTTAAAACGCTTTGCAGCGCCGCGATGAGTTTTTTGTTTAGGCATTGGTATTTCCTCCTCTATCTATTACTTATCGTTTTTCGGTGCTAAAACTAAGAACATACTACGTCCTTCCATTTTAGGCTTAGATTCGATTGTACTAACTTCAGCACAAGCTTCAGCGAAACGATCTAAGACACGTTGACCGATTTCTTTATGAGTAATGGCACGTCCTTTAAAGCGAATTGACGCTTTAACCTTGTCGCCTTTCTCTAAAAACTTGATAGCATTACGAAGTTTTGTGTTAAAGTCGTGTTCGTCAATTGTTGGACTTAAACGAACTTCTTTCATGCTAATTACTTTTTGATTTTTGCGCTGCTCTTTTTCTTTCTTTTGTTGCTCAAAGCGGAATTTACCGTAGTCCATAATGCGGCATACTGGCGGTTTCGCATTTGGAGCAACTAATACTAAATCAAGATTAAGATTTGCAGCTAAGTCTAAAGCGTCATTACGAGACTTGATTCCAAGTTGATCGCCATTTGCACCAACTAAACGTACTTCACGTGCACGAATTTGCTCGTTAATCATCATATCCTTGCTAATAGTAAGCCACCTCCAAGGTTTTCTCAGAATACGTTTTGCAGCCGTAGAACCCGAACAAAAAAAAGTGCGGGCATACGACACCCACACTTGTAAAATCTTAAGTAAGACATACATTTACCTGCTAACTGCGAATGCGTCCATCAGGTGAGAAGCGGGTGCTTCTACTTTTTCCACAAAACAATATTCTATCATCCTTGATGAGTTTATCATAGGACATAACGTCTGTCAACAAAACACGATGTGTTTTACTAACAACAAGAAACATTGTAACAAACAACTAGCATACATGCAATACTTTTTTATCGTAAGTATTACATGATTATTTTTTCTAATTTCTCTCACTTATATGACACAGAAAAGCCGCGGTATACCGCGGCTTTTTCTTCTTATCGTTTTCCTTCTACTTTAATCATGTCAACAAAAGCATCCAATGCGATTGTTTCTGATTTTTGCTCACCATATTTACGTACGTTTACGCCGTTTTCAGTTACTTCATTGTCACCTACTACAAGCATGTACGGAATTTTTTGCATTTGTGCTTCACGGATTTTGTAACCAATTTTCTCTTCGCGAGTATCTAATTCAACACGAATACCAGCACGTCGTAATTCATCTTGTACTTTCTTCGCATAGTCTAAATGTACTTGCGGAGAAACTGGAATCACTTGTACTTGAACTGGAGCTAACCAAGTTGGAAATGCACCTTTGTATTCTTCAATTAAGAAGGCTACGAAGCGTTCCATAGTTGATACAACGCCACGGTGAATTACAACTGGACGATGTTGTTTACCGTCTTCACCAACGTAAGTTAATTCAAAGCGTTCTGGAAGTAAGAAGTCTAATTGTACAGTTGAAAGTGTTTCGTCTTTTCCAAGAGCAGTACGAACTTGAACGTCAAGTTTTGGACCGTAGAATGCTGCTTCCCCCTCAGCTTCATAGTAATCAAGACCCATTTCATCCATAGCTTCTTTTAACATGCCTTGTGCTTTTTCCCACATCTCGTCATTAGCATAATACTTTTTAGTGTCTTCTGGATCACGATAAGATAAACGGAATGAGTAGTTCTCTAAACCGAAATCTTTGTACACTTCTAAAGTTAAGTTTACAACACGTTTTAACTCTTCTTTAATTTGATCTGGGCGAACGAAAATGTGCGCATCGTTTAAAGTCATTCCGCGTACACGTTGTAATCCAGATAACGCACCTGACATTTCATAACGGTGCATTGTTCCAAGTTCCGCAATACGAATTGGTAATTCACGGTAGCTGTGAATATCGTTTTTATAAACCATCATGTGGTGAGGACAGTTCATTGGACGAAGAACTAATTCTTCATTATCCATTTCCATTGATGGGAACATACCGTCACGGTAGTGGTTCCAGTGACCAGAAGTTTCATATAGCTCTCTGCTTCCTAGTACTGGAGTATATACGTGATCATAGCCTAAGCTTGCTTCTTTATCAACGATGTAACGCTCAATAATACGGCGAATTGTTGCACCTTTTGGTAACCAAAGTGGTAAACCTTGCCCTACTTTTTGGCTATTTGTAAATAGTTTTAACTCTTTACCTAATTTACGGTGATCGCGCTCTTTCGCTTCTTCAAGCATACGTAAGTGCTCATCTAATTCCGCTTTCTTAACGAATGCAGTACCATAAATACGTTGTAACATTTTATTATTGCTATCACCGCGCCAGTAAGCACCTGCAACACTTAATAATTTAAATACTTTAATTTTCCCTGTAGATGGAAGGTGAACACCACGGCAAAGATCGAAGAATTCTCCTTGCTCGTAAATTGAAATAACTGCATCTTCTGGAAGATCGTTAATTAAATCTAATTTTAACTCATCACCAATTTCTTCATAACGACGAAGTGCTTCTGCACGTGGTACTTCATGACGAACGATTTCTAAGTTCTCGTTCACGATTTTTTGCATTTCTTTTTCGATTTTCTTGAAGTCTTCAACTGTGATTGCTTCTTCCATATCGATATCATAGTAGAAACCATTTTCAATTACTGGACCAATGCCAAGCTTAACATCTTTATATAAACGTTTTAACGCTTGTGCTAATAGGTGAGCTGTTGAGTGGCGTAAAATGTATAAGCCCTCTTCAGAATCTAATGTAATGATAGAAACTGCACCATCTTCTTCGATTGGTGTAACAAGATCAATCATCTCATCGTTTAATTTTCCAGCTACAGCTTTTTTCTTTAAGCCTGGGCTAATAGAAGCTGCGATTTCTTCAGTTGTTACGCCTTTTGGAAACTCCTTCACAGCTCCATCAGGAAAAGTAATTTTAACTACATCTGCCATCACTGGTCACTCCTCTTTTTCTCAAAATAAAAAACACTCATCCCGTAAAAAGGGACGAGTGTTGAATTCGTGGTTCCACCCTTGTTCCAATTAACATCATTGTCAATTGCTCAAGTTCAACATAACGGTGTTGTCCGTTAGCAATTACTAGAAAAATCGTTCACCGCTAAAGTTTAGAGGCGGTAAGTAATAATCCCGTATTAGGAAGCTCACACCCTAAGGCTTCCCTCTCTGAGAATCGTAGAAAACTACTCATGTCCTCATCATGACATTTCAATATATTTCATTTATGTAGGTAATTATATGCTCAAAAACTTAGAAAATCAAGGGCGTTACCTTTATTTTTTAAATTTTTCACATTGTTCTCAAACTCATGTAATCCGTGTAATTGTACCCTTTCTTGAAATACATTTCGCAAAGTAATAATCATATTGTGATCTTGTTCTTTCGTATATAAATAAATCTTTTTCGGCGAAATAGAAAGAAGTGGTGCAATTACTTTCGTATCAATATATACAACCTTTTGTTTTAATACATTTTCATCTATATGTTGGACCAATTTCTCCTGTTTTAAACGTCTACCTTTATCATCATAGAAAATAAAACTTTCATCAAAAATAAGATGCACACAGGACAAACGTGACTTTCGGCTACTAACTTGTTGCCGGAGCGTCTCAATGAACATTTGGTATTCTTGTTCCATCTTATACTCATCAATTGCCACTTCAGCAAGCCTAGCTACCATTTCCCTATATGTACGAAGACGAAAACGAACATATGATGAAAACGAGAATGAAAGCGGATCACAAAGCCAATTATTTAAAGAAGACTTAATATACGATTCAAATGTGTAGCGTGTTAATTCACGAGCAACCCCTTTTCTTCTTCCCTTTAAAATCTCATGTGCCATGTGCAATATTTGATGACACTCTTCTCGTTCTTCATAAAAGAACTTTTCTTTTAAGATTGTATACATCCACTCATTTTGTTTTACATTCACAATGAAATACACCATTACTGGTAATAAAATCTTTTTAATATAATTCGATTCACATACCGGTATGTGAATCACAACTTTTTGTTCCTGTAAATACACACCCGTTTCCTTATATGATACTTCCGTTCTTTTCAGTAGTTGTTTATATACGTGCATAGCATCATTTTTTTCTTCGAAGCAAATTTCAATCACTTTTGTCCCCCCTTTTATCCCCACTCTAAAGGATTTAAAAACCCTGTAAGAGTCCGCCGCGGCAAAGTCTCTCAGCAGAAACAACCTTATATCATTCATCATCCCACTCGATGCAACTTGCTAATTTCATATATATTAAGGGGGAGAGAAAAAAATGATACAAGCGCATATAATTTTTTTATCCCGCTATTTNNNNTAAAGTTTCACTTTATTTATTAGCAAAAAGTGGTATATACATGTACGAATGCAAGTTTGTAAAAGTCGAATTAGCTTGGGGTTTTACCTGCTTGAAGTCAACTGAAGATTGCCAAGAAATTATTCAAGAACATGCTAGAGACGGATGGAGGTTCGTGCAGATTTTCACACCTGCAATCGGTAATTCCAGCCAACCTGAATATTTCGAGCTCATATTTAAAAAGAAAATATCACTATAATACAAAAGAGTAAGCTTCTCAGCTTACTCTTTACGTATGACGTCGGTTCTTCCCGCCAATTGGGATTGGTTTCGCTAAATATTTAATTCGTTCCATAATACGGGCTGCTTTCATTTCTTCTGCTTCACCACGTTGTGTATACGTTAAATGGTGTTCCAGTTGTTTGAAATCAAAGTTAGACGTAAAGAACGTCGGTAAGTTTTCTAACATACGGAATTGCAAAATTGCGCCGAGCACATCATCACGTACAAAACTCGACATTGCTTCCGCTCCAATATCATCTAACATTAACACTTGTACACGTTTAACTGCATCAATCTTTTCACCGATTGAATTATCTTGAATCGAACTTTTAATTTCACGTAAAAACTCAGGGAAGTATACAAGCATCGAACTTATTTTCTTTCGCGCAAGCTCATTTGCGATTGCCCCTAAAAGATACGTTTTCCCTACACCAAATTTACCGTAAAGATATAAACCTTGCACTTTTTTACCCGGTTCATATGTGCTTAAAAACTCATTCGCCGCACCGATTGCATCGATACGTGCGTCTAAATCTGAAGGATCTAAGTTTTCCATAGTTGCCTGTAAAATATCAGTTGGCATATATACACTTTGAACAAGCTTTTCATATTTCTTTCGCTCATCATATGCTACTTTTCTAACGCAGCGATCGTATTGAATATCAATCATCTTACCTTGGATAACGAGCTTAGGCTCATATCCTTGCAGCATGTTTTTACATGACTCTAAATCCGGACAATCCGCACACCCTACACTTTGTCCAATATATTCATATAACTTCACAAGGCTGCGCTCAATCATAGAAGTCGTTACTTCACCTTTATGTTCGTCTATAAATTCTTTCACACGCGGATGTGCCATCACTTCTGCCTTTAATACTTCATATCTATTTTTAAAGTTTTCATTTTCCATTAATTTTGCAAATGAATTTTGAATATGCTCCATTTTCTCACCTCAAAGAGCGTTCATTCTCTTCTATTAATCACGCTTATATTTTTTCAACACTTCTTCTAGTCGTTTTCGTTCACCTTCTAACGTACTTGCATCTTTTTCCGCATTTACATCATTCTTCATAGTTTCTTTCCCTTGTTTTTTNNTTTTTTCGGTTCCTCTTTCAGCCAATCTGGCACCATTTCTTTTCGTACTGTTTTCTTCGCCGTACGACCTTTTTTCTTCGTTTCAGCCCATTCTTGATATTGACGGTTTTCTTCTTTCGCTAACGCCATTGCTTCAGCTACTGTACCGACTTTTTTACGCGCCCAATGCCCAGCAATCTTCTCCACATATGTTTTCGCGAGCTTCATATCTGAGCGTAGCATAACGTAATAAATAAGTACATTCACAACTCCTGGCGTTAATTTTTGATTGATCATTACATCTTCAACAATTTGTAAATCCGCTTTCGTCGCCTCTGCACCACCAGAAATTTCCTTCAATAGTTGTTTTGGCGAGATTTCCTCTAACTGCTTTATAAGCATTTCTTCTTGCGTTGAAGGCTCTTTCTCTTTCATCGTACGAGCAGTGTGAGGCTGTACTCTTTCACTTAAAACTGGTAACGCTTGACCGTTTTCAAATTGATACCAATCGCGTGCTCCTTTTCTAAGCCTTTCCATATCAATAGTTTGCATCTCCGTCACCGCGCCAAGAACGATATTTTGCATCGATAACACATCTACATCATACACGTATGAGAGTGTAATGACACATTCTCGCACTTGCTCTGTAATTGCCTTTTTAGGAACGAGAGCGGACAATCCATCTACAAATAAGGAGAAATCAAAGAAATCATTCCAAACTTTCGGAGCGCCTCCCTTCTCATTATTTGGCATAGTTGTCGTTTTCGGGATACGAAGATCCTCTTGCACATGTTCAAGCTGCCCTGGATTAAACGAATCGAACACATCATTGAAAGAGTGCGTAATATTTTCATAAGAAGCAAAATCAAATTCTTCTTCTAAGAAATATTGCTTTACTTGATTATATTTTGTCCGACTCAATCGATTGTATAAAAAGATACTTAACACAATATCATCAAAAAACTGCTTGGGGGATAAAGGTGGTTGCAATTCGTATATAAACATTCGAATATCTTTTTCTTTCTTAATATATACCTTTAAAAGCCCAATTGCCTCTAACTTTACTCGTTCCGCATATATTTCGGGAAGTTGCATTTGCATGGTCACCATAAGGGAATGATGTGTATTCTCTTTTCCAAATACGCGATCTTGCTCTAACTCCCCCCATAGCGTCATATATAAGCTAAAAGCTCTACTCCCTATTAGCGGTTGATACAACATTGTTAACACTTTTCGGTCATAATTATGTAATAGCCCTTTCGCACTTACTTTATAACGATCAATCGGCAATAGCTCCATCCATGACTGTTTTTCCATTCTTGCTTTTCCTTTCTCTCATCCAATCTATCCTCTAATTCATTCATTCTATCTTCATTATATAATTTCTTAGCGAAAAAGAGCTATTAGCTTACGCTTCTAGCTCTCTTATCTCATTACTTACAGTATGTAAAGAAAATAGAATACAGCTTCTATTCTCTTTCTTTTTGCAGTATATCTTTTAATTCTTCAATAAATACATTTAAATCTTTAAATTGACGATATACAGAAGCAAAGCGTACGTAAGCAACATCATCGATATCACGAAGTTCTTCCATAACAATTTCACCAATCATATCACTTTTCACTTCTGAAATACCCAAATTACGAAGTTCACGTTCCACACTTTGTGTTACTTCCTCTAGTTGTCTTAAAGATACTGGTCTTTTTTCACACGCTTTAATTAAACCGCGTAAAATCTTTTCTTTATTAAACTCTTCTCGTGTGCCTTCTTTTTTAACAACGATAAGAGGTGACTCTTCTACTCTTTCAAATGTCGTAAAGCGACTTAAACAACTTTCACACTCTCTCCTTCTTCGAATAGAGCGCCCTTCATCTACCGGACGCGAATCTAACACTCTTGTGCCATTATGAGAACAGGATGGACAACGCAATCCATTCACTCCTTTACAATTAGATCTTTATTTTTCTCTACTCACTTCACGTAAAAATATATACAATATTATATAACTCATTCTAACGCTCTTACCACTTTAAGTTTAAACACATCATCTCGTTTTAGCATACCCCTAGTAACCAGCTGCCATATCTTCAAATAAGATGATAGGTGAAACGCTAATTTACCTGTAGGGCACACTTCATCCAAGTAACAAGTACGTTCGATTTCTTTCCTTTTTTATAAACTAAAAAAGAGGTGCATTATACACCTCTTTACATTTTAAATCAATTATGTTCTTTTTTAAAGAGCTTTTGTTTCTCTCTGCTTAATTTCGAAGCTACCAGTGCCTCGAGGAAGCTCGATGCTCTCACGCGTTTTCGCGTTTAAACCTTCTGCAATATATTCTGCAGCAACATTTGGATCAATACGATCCCCACAAGTATAAACATCAATACTCGCGTAACCGTGCTCTGGAAAGCTATGAATTGTTAAATGTGATTCCGAAATAATTACTACTCCACTTACACCTTGTGGTGCAAATTTATGAAAAGCAACCTCACGTACTTCAGCACCAGCTCTTAGTGCTGCATCCACAAATAATTGTTCAATATACGGCATGTCATTAAGCTTGTCGAAATCGCAATCCCAAAGTTCAGCAATCACGTGACGACCCATCGTATCCATAGTATCCATTCTACAGTTCCCCCTTGTAAATTTAATCTAACTGTTCGAATTGAAAACTAATTTGCAATTTGGCTTGCTCCACTACCACGGGGGAAAGTTAGTCCAGAGAGGTCCTAACCCTTTAAGTAGTGACTACGTACCTCAGCTCTTAAGTTTACGAGTGTTAGTATACTTTGTTTATTTTCATTTTGCAACAACAGTTTTTTCGATTTTTCGTCATATTTTCCTCTTTACTTTTCCCTAAAAAAAACAAATGATTCACGAATACAGTAATCGCAACGTTTTATGGTATGTCCACTTTTTAAAATATACTCATATAATTTTTTCCCTTTTCAGAAAAAAATAAAGTAAAACTTT